>JAZLEF010000188.1:0-17426 GCA_045615125.1 Bacteroidales bacterium | reverse complement strand
ACGTTCGTTGTCTATTTCTGCATCTTCAAGAGCGATGAAACTTGACCAGTCGTGAAGGATGAGGAGACAAGTGTCAACCAAACCTGGGAGGTCTGTCTGTACGTTTGTAACCATGTAGACTGTTTCGTCGATAGCTGTGTAAGCGTTGAGGTTTTCACCGAATTTAACACCTCTGCTTTGGAGGTAGTTTCTCAATGTCATTCCAGGAAGGTTTGTTGTTCCGTTGAATGCCATGTGTTCGAGGAAGTGAGCAAGACCGCGTTGGTTTTCTTCTTCGAGTACTGAACCGACTTTCTGTGCGATGTAGAAGTCAGCTCTGTTGTCTGGTTTTTCATTGTGACGGATGTAATAAGTCATTCCGTTGTCCAATTTTCCGTATCTTACGTTAGGGTCCATTGGAAGAGGCATTGCCATTTGGGCAAAACTATTGATACCAAACATCATGATAATCAATAGTGATAATAAATGCTTTCTCATAAATTGTTGTTTAAATGAATTATTGATTTTTTTCTTGTTTTATTAATATAAATGTACAACGTATTTTTCAACGAAATAAGGTTCTGCGTACCATTTGGTTATTGATGTTGTCTTACGTTTCCAGTTCTTAGGCACTTCGCGCAATTCTTCTTCGATGTCGCCGCCTTTGAGGTATAAAATGCCGCCTGCTTCAATGTCGTTGTGGATACGTAATTTGTTGCTTACCCATCCTGCTATCTCTGGAAGACGTGTCACGGCGCGACTTGTTATAACATCGAATTTGTCTTTTATTTTCTCGACACGTTCTTGAACTGCAACAACATTGGTCAATCCTAATGATTCTGCTACAGCTTGGACGACTTTTATTTTCTTGCCTATACTATCAACGAGCATGAAATCGGTTTGTGGGAACATGATGGCTAATGGTATGCCAGGAAAACCGCCGCCAGTGCCTACGTCCATCACCTTCATTCCTGGTAATAGTGGAAAATATTTTGCTATAGCCAATGAATGCAAGACATGGTGCTCGTAAAAACTGTCCATATCTTTGCGTGAAATAACGTTAATCTTGTTGTTCCAATCTTCATATAATGGAAATAAAGATTGATACTGCATCATCTGATTCTCTGTGAGTTCAGGGAAATATTTCTTTATTATCGTGTGGTCCATTTACAATTATCTTAAATTACGCAAAAGTAAGAAAAAAAGAAATATTATACCTTAATTAATTATTAAAAATATAGTAAAAATAGAACCCATAATAATTATTTGTTGTGTGCGTTTATTTTGTATTTTTACAAAAAAATTGAAAATGATAAAAAGCCTAAGATTTTTTCTTGTTATGCTGTTGCTTACATTAAGGCATCCGCATGTCTTTTCTCAAAATAAATCAAAGGCTGTATTGGATTATATCGAACAATATAAGAATATTGCGATGCGTGAGATGCAGGAATATAAAATTCCGGCGTCTATCACTTTGGCTCAGGGGCTTCTCGAATCTGGTAATGGTAACAGCGAACTTGCAAAGAAATCCAATAATCATTTCGGGATAAAATGTCATAAGGACTGGACGGGTAAACGTACTTACCACGACGATGATGAGAAAGGTGAATGTTTCCGCGTATATGACTCGCCTGAAGACTCCTACCGCGATCACTCTATCTTCCTTAAAAAAGGCCAACGTTATGCGTTCTTGTTTGAATTGGAGATAATCGATTATAAAGGCTGGGCCAAAGGCTTGAAAAAAGCTGGTTACGCCACTTTGCCTGTATATGCTAATGTCTTGATTAAACTTATTGAAGATTATAATCTTACCCAATATGACCAGATGGTTGTTAAAGGTAAGTTTAAGTATAATAAAGACAACAAGACAACAAGACAACAAGACAACAAGTCTACGGCTAAAGACGAAAGTCAAAAGGCTAAGGTTGATAATGACATTGTTTATACTCCTTTTAAGATTACTGAAGCCGAGGTGGTTGGTAAGACTCCAGACGACAGGTTTATCAGAGAGAATAATAAGGTTAAATTTATCTATGCGAGGGAAGGTGAGAGTGTTTTTTATTTAGCTGATATGTTGGAGATTTACGACTATCAATTAGTTAAATATAATAACCTTGGCAATCGCAGAACTCTTAAAGATAATGAGATAATTTATATTGAGCCTAAGAGAAACAAGGCGATGCGTCGTTACAAATATCATACAATACAAAAAGGAGAGACCTTGTCGTATGTATCTCGTCTTTACGGCGTCAAACTGAATTCCTTATTCAAGATGAACGGCATGGATGAGAATACTATTCTTCATGTAGGTGATAACATTAGATTGAGGTGATGAGGATATTAGAGAATACTCAATGCCTCGTATCCTCATCGTACTTTCCTAAAGTTCTTCTTTCAAGAACTTGGCGGTGTATCCTTTGTTGATTTTTACAATCTTTTCCGGTGTTCCTTCTCCTATTATGGTTCCACCGCCGACTCCGCCTTCTGGTCCCATATCGATGATATAGTCGGCGAGCTTTATCACGTCAAGATTATGTTCAATGATGAGTACGGTGTTGCCTTTTTCAACAAGTTTGTTGAGCACTTCCATCAGCACTTTGATGTCTTCGAAATGCAATCCTGTCGTTGGTTCATCCAATATATATAATGTCTTTCCGGTGTCTTTCTTTGATAGTTCGGCTGCGAGTTTCACGCGTTGTGCCTCGCCTCCCGATAATGTCGTCGATGCTTGTCCGAGTGTAAGATAACCTAGTCCAACATCTTCCAATGCTTGTATCTTTTGTGTTATGAGAGGGAAGTTCTCAAAGAATACGAGAGCCTCGCTGATGGTGAGATTCAACACATCATTGATTGATTTTCCTTTGTAACGTACTTCCAGCGTCTCTCTGTTGTATCGTTTGCCTTGACATGTCTCGCAGAGAACTTGTACGTCGGGGAGGAAGTTCATCTCGATGAGACGAACACCAGCGCCGCAGCATGTCTCGCATCTTCCGCCTTTTACGTTGAAGGAAAATCGTCCTGCCTTGTAGCCTCTTATTCTTGACTCAGGCAACTCGCCGTATAGCTTTCTTATCTCGTCGAATACTTTGGTATATGTCGCTGGGTTGGAACGTGGTGTCCTTCCGATAGGTGCTTGGTCTATCTCGATGACTTTGTCGATATGTTCCAATCCTTCAATGGATTTATATGGTAGAGGTTCTTTTAATGAACGGTAGAAATGTTTGCTCAGGATAGGGTAGAGCGTCTCGTTGATAAGACTGGATTTTCCCGAACCAGATACGCCTGTCATACATATCATCATTCCCAAAGGTAATTTCAGTGTCACGTTTTTGAGGTTGTGACCTGTAGCTCCTTTAAGTATTATATATTTGTTGTCGACGGCTTTACGTCTTTTCTTTGGTACTTCAATCTTCTTTTTGCCGTTGAGGTAGTCGCATGTCAGACCATGTCCTTTCTTGCTTTCTTTAGGTGTACCTTCAAACATGATTTCGCCTCCGTGAGAGCCTGCTCCTGGTCCGATGTCGACGATGTAGTCGGCGGCCATCATGGTGTCTTTGTCGTGTTCAACAACGATGATGGAGTTGCCGATGTCGCGCAGTTCTTTTAATGATTCTATAAGACGTTGGTTGTCGCGTTGGTGCAGGGCTGTACTTGGCTCATCTAAGATATAAAGTATTCCTGTTAGCAATGAGCCGATCTGTGTGGCGAGACGAATACGCTGTGCCTCGCCGCCTGAGAGACTCTTGGCTGGGCGGTTGAGGTTAAGATAATCGATGCCGACATTAAGAAGGAAGTTGATGCGTTTCTTTATCTCTGATAAGATGTCGCAGGCTATTTCTTTCTGTTTTTTGTTGAGATGGTTGGGTAAGTCATCAAACCATTGGGCTAAGTTGACAATATCCATATCCGCCAGTTCAGCGATGTTCTTATCGTTGAGTTTAAAATATAAGGCTTCTTTTTTTAAGCGAGTGCCGTGACATTCCGGACATTGTGTCTCATTCATGAAACTTGCAGCCCAGCGTTTTATTGCAGTGGATGCGTTTTCGTCGTCTTGGCTTACGATGAAATTGATGATGCCGTCGAAAGTGGCGGTGAAGGTCGACATTGTTCCGTATAATTCTTTCGTTACGGTGAATCCTTCGCTGCTGCCGTATAAGATGGCGTTCAATGCTTCCTCGCTTATTTCATTTAAAGGAGTGTCTAAGTTAAATCCGTAATGAAGTCCTAATGTCTCAAGCTGATTGAATATCCATGAGTTTTTATATTCACCGATTGGGACGAGAGCTCCTTTGCGTATGCTCTTCTCCATGTCGGGGATTATCTTGTTCATATCGATGACTGTTATCTCACCCAGTCCGTTGCATTTGGGACATGCTCCGTAAGGTGAATTGAAGGAGAATGAGTTAGGCTCTGGATCTTGATAAGAAAGTCCAGTAGTAGGACACATCAGAAGTCGGCTGAAGTATCTGACCTTGTCGTCGCCTTCTTCCATAATTAATAGAAGTCCTTTGCCGTGTTTGAAGGCTAGTTCTATGGCCTTCGATATTCTGCTTCTGTCATCGCCGACGATTAGTCTGTCGATGACGATTTCAATATCGTGAGTCTTATATCTATCGACTTGCATGCCGAAGCCGAGTTCCTTCATCTCGCCGTCGATACGTACTCTGAGAAAGCCTTGTTGACGTATGTTTTCGAACAATTCTCTGTAATGTCCCTTGCGGGCTCTTACTACAGGAGCTAATATATTTATTCTTTTGTTTTTATATGTCTTTGTTATTATGTCGCAAATCTGTTCTTCCGAATAACGTACCATTTTCTCGCCTGTGTTGTATGAGAAAGGCTCTGCTACTCTTGCGTAAAGAAGTCGTAGGTAATCATATATCTCGGTTATGGTTCCTACTGTTGAGCGTGGGTTTTTGTTGACGGATTTTTGTTCGATGGAAATAACTGGACTCAATCCTTTGATGTCGTCTACTTGCGGACGTTCCATATTGCCAATGAACTGACGGGCGTATGCTGAAAGAGATTCCATATAACGTCTTTGTCCTTCGGCATATATTGTCTCGAATGCTAATGACGACTTGCCGCTTCCGCTCAAGCCTGTCACCACGACGAGTTTGTTACGCGGAATCTTAAGGCTTATATTTTTGAGGTTGTTTTCTTTAGCCCCGTAAATCTCTAAGAAATCTTCTTCTGAAATATTATTTTTATCAAATGAGTTCATCTTCGTTATATGTTTCTTCTGTTGCTAAAGAATCATCAAATATAAAATGTTCGTCGCCGATCAGATTCAAGATATGGTGATGTGTTATGTTAAAAGGCTTTTTAGGAATTTTTATTTCATAAACTTCGCCTTTGTTGACTTTCAGTGTGTTGCTTCTGAGCCAAGGGTTGAATACTTTCAAGAGTTTGTATGTGATGTCGTGTTCTTTGGCGAACTCGGCCCAGCTTTTTACGCTTTTGTTGACTTTTACAATATCATATCTGTAAGGTTCGTAAGATAGTTTTGGGCTTACGTGTATACCGTGTTTTTCAGGATTTTCGAAAATTGTCTTGATGGCTAATATTCTGAAAACGTAACGTTCTGTTTCTTCTGCCATTAAAAGATCGTAATAAGAATCTGCTCCTTGTTCTTTCATGAATTTCAGGACTCTCGAGGTTCCTGCGTTGTATGCTGCTGCTACCAATGTCCAGCTGCCGAATCTCTCGTATGCTTTGAGGAAATATTTACATGCAGCTTCGGTCTCTAGTTCAACGTTATATCGCATGTCTATATCCTTGTTTATCTTAAGTCCGAATTCTTCTGCTGTGCCTTTCATGAATTGCCAGAATCCTGCTGCGCCTGCCGGTGATACAACGTTGCTTAAGTTGCTTTCTATGACGCAAAGATATTTGAAGTCATCAGGTACGCCGTATTTTTTCAAGATAGGCTCAATCACTGGGAACCAGCGTTTTGAGCGTTTAATCAAAACCATAGTGTTGCTATGGAAATATGTGTTCGACAAAAGTTCTCTTTCATATCGTTCTCTTATGTTGAACATTTCTAACGGGACTCTCTCGTCAGCAAAATAAATGTCGTCGCAGAACTCTATGTCGTTGCTTTGTACGGCGATTTGTTCTAATGAGACAGGTCGTTTGTTGGCTGTTCTTATTGCAATGATGCTCATCACAAATGCGATGATTATCATTAGTATTAGAGATGCTATAGCTATTATTAAGAGTAGTTTTGTCTTCTTCATATTTAGTAGGAGAAAGGAGTTTCAAAATTTTTAAATAATGGAGAAATTTTATCTTTCTCGGATAATATTGGGTTTTCTATATTCCAGTCGATGTTGATGTCGGGGTCGTTCCATAAAATGCTGCCTTCTGATTCTTTGTTATAAATGTTGGTGCATTTGTAGCTGAAGATGGTGTCGTCTTCCAATGTTAAGAATCCGTGGGCGAAGCCTTCTGGAATCCAGAACATTTCTTTGTTGTCTTCTGTGAGCAATCTTGCCTCCCACTTTCCGTAAGTAGGCGAGCCTTTTCGTATATCTACGGCTACATCCATAACAGCACCTTTGATAACTCTAACGAGTTTGCCTTGTGCGTAAGGTGGCTTCTGGAAATGCAATCCACGTACGACGCCTTTGCCGGACTTCGACTCGTTGTCTTGTACGAAATTCATGTCGAGGCCTTCTTTAGCAAAACGCGCTTGGTTATATGATTCGTAAAAATATCCCCTGTCGTCTTTGAAGACATCAGGTCTTATTGCTAATAATCCTTCTATTGAAGTCTTGATTATTTCCATGATTCTTGGTTTTGAATTTTAAAGAGAGACGCATCAATGTATGTTTATTTTATAGGAAACATAGACACGTCTCTACTTGTTGTCTTGTAGTCTTGTTGACTTGTAGTCTTTTTATAGGTGTACTACTTCGCCGTGAGCTGCTGCAGCTGCTTCCATCATAGCTTCCGACATTGTTGGGTGAGGGAAGATGGTGTTGATGATGTCGCGGCCTTTTGCCCCTAATTCACGACCGAGTACTGCTGTTGCTACCATTTCTGTTACGTTGTCGCCAACCATGTGGCAGCCAAGCCATTCGTCGTTAGCAGCGTTGAATACGACTTTGATGAAACCGTCTTTGTTTCCAGCTGCTGATGCTTTGCCTGATGCTGTGAATGGGAATTTACCGACTTTAACTTCATAGCCTGCTGCTATAGCTTTTGCTTCGGTGAGACCAACAGAAGCGACTTCTGGAGTGATGTATGTACATCCTGGTATGTTGTTGTAATTCAATTTTTCTGGTTCTAAGCCACAGAATTTCTCGACGCAGATGATGGCTTCGTGTGATGCTTTGTGTGCCAATGCTGGTCCGTGAACGATGTCGCCGATAGCGTAAACGCCTTCAACGTTAGTTCTGTAGTAGTCGTCAACGATGATTTTGCCTCTTTCGCTAGCGATGCCGAGTTCTTCGAGACCGAGGTTTTCGAGGTTGGTTTGTACGCCGACAGCTGAAAGAACGATGTCAGCTTCAACAACTTTAGGTCCTTTTTTAGTTTCTATTGTGCAGACGCATTTTTCGCCTGTGGTGTCGACGTTTGTTACAGATGATTCTGTCATGACAGTCATCTTCAATTTCTTGAAGCAACGTTCAACTTGTTTTGAAACTTCTTCATCTTCAACAGGAAGGATGTTAGGCATAAATTCAACCAATGTGACTTTAACGCCCATTGATGTGAAGAAGAATGCAAATTCTGAACCGATTGCGCCTGAACCAACAACCAACATTGTTTCTGGGAGCTTGTCTAATACGAGAGCTTGACGATAGCTTATGATTCTTTCACCGTCGATAGGAAGAGCTGGCAACTGACGAACTCTACAGCCTGTTGCGAGGATGATGTGTTCTGCTTCGTATACTGTTTCAACGCCTTCTGCATCAACAACCTTAACTTTTTTGTCTGCTGTCAATGAACCAAAACCAGCGATGAGTTCTACATTGTTTTTCTTGAAAAGATATTGAACGCCTTTGCTCATGCCTTCTGCAACGCCACGGCTGCGACGTACTACAGCTTCCATGTCGGCTTTAACTTCGCCTTCAAGTTTAATGCCGTAGTTTTCAGCATGTTTCATATATGTGTAAACTTGTGCGCTTTTCAAAAGGGCTTTGGTTGGAATACAACCCCAGTTTAAACATGTTCCGCCGATTTCTGATTTTTCGACGACTGCAACTTTCTTGCCTAATTGTGAAGCTCTGATAGCAGCAACGTAACCGCCTGGGCCACTGCCTATTACTATAACATCGTAATTCATGATATTTATGTTTTTTTAGTTAATAAAATCTATTAAATAACGCCTTTACAAGACCTGCGAAGATACTAAAAATAATTAACATAAAATTCATTATTTCATTAACATTGTGTTAAAAATTGTTAAAATTATAAAAATACTTTTAAAATGACTTGACATTATTATGAAAATAAATGTATTTTTGCGGCACAATAATCCAATATTTATTTGAAATCCCAAAATCGCGATTTAGCGAAATCATAATTTATTAACCTTAAAAAATAATGCGTATGAAATCAATTGTTAAATCTCAATTGACAGGCAAGTGGTATCTTGTAGCAGGAACATTAAATCGTTATGAAAAAAGATTTGTTGAAATTATGTATTATATTTCAATGAGTTGTGAGGATGAAGCTGATTTGCTTCAAGTAGGAGTGAAAAATAACGGAACCAAATGCCTTAAGAAAAAGTCTTTGAATATTGTAACAGAAAATGATTCTTGTTCTTTAGTGGTTGGAAAAGGATTGTTTAAAAAAACTTTAAAAATTTTAACATTTGATAGTAATGAAGGTGTTTTGATATTGTCAAATAATAATATGAAATATATTTCAATACTATCAAAGAAAATGTATGTGAATCATAGTGATATTGAAAAATACTTAACTGGTATTGAATTTTTGAATAAAGAAATAAAATTGTATAGTAATAATATTGTTTCTGAAAGTGAAGAGTAGTTGTTCTAAATTTTAAGTTTAAATCAAAGATTGTTGTAAAAATAATTGCTAATTCCTAACTCCTAATTTCTAATTATTTTTTATCTTTGCGTTTTATATAAACATTAAGGAGTTATGATATTAAATTCACTTACAGCAATATCTCCAGTTGATGGTAGATATCGTTCCAAGGCATCAGGTCTTGATGAGTATTTTTCAGAATTTGCGTTGATTCGCTATCGTGTAATGGTTGAAGTTGAATACTTTATCGCTTTGTGCGAACTTCCATTGCCTCAGCTTGCATCTTTCGACCATGCTCATTTTGAAAAACTTCGTTCTTTCTATAAAGAATTTACAGTTGAAAATGCTGAAGAGATTAAAGATATAGAAAAGGTTACAAACCACGATGTTAAAGCCGTTGAGTATTTCCTCAAACGTCGTTTCGATGAAATGGATCTTAAAAAATTCAAGGAATTTATCCACTTCGGCTTGACTTCACAAGATATCATCAATGTTGGTGTGCCTCTCACTTTGAGAGATGGTAATGCAAACATCTACTTGCCAGCAATGCAAGAACTTAGAGATAAACTCTATGCTATGGCAGAAGAATGGAAAGACGTTCCTATGTTGGCTCATACTCACGGACAGCCAGCAAGTCCAACTCACTTGGGAAAAGAGATTTACGTCTTCGTTGAACGTCTCGACAATCAAATCAACAACTTGAAAAACATCCCATTCTGCGCTAAATTCGGTGGTGCTACTGGTAATATGAACGCCCATAAAGTAGCTTATCCACAGATTGAATGGAAAAACTTCGCAAATAATTACATCAATAATAACTTGGGTCTTACAAGACTTCAAACAACAACCCAGATTGAACACTACGATTTCATGGCTGCTTATTTCGATGCAGTGAAACGTATCAACACAATCTTGATAGACCTCGCTCGCGACGTATGGCAATATGTCTCAATGGAATATTTCAAACAAAAGATTAAAGCTGGTGAAGTGGGTTCTTCAGCAATGCCTCACAAAGTTAATCCTATCGACTTTGAAAATGCAGAAGGTAACCTAGGCTTGGCTAACGCTATCTTCGAACACCTCAGCGCGAAACTTCCTATCAGCCGTATGCAACGCGACCTCACAGACTCAACAGTGACAAGAAACGTTGGTGTGCCTTTGGCTCATACTATGATTGCAATAGCTTCATTATTGAAAGGTCTCGACAAACTCATCCTTAACGAAGAAAAACTTAGCGAAGACTTGTTGAACAATTATGCAGTTGTTGCAGAAGCAATCCAAACAATATTACGCCGCGAAGAAGTGGAAGGTGCTTACGAATTGTTAAAAGGATTGACTCGTACTAACGAAAAAGTGACTCGCGAATCAATAGATAGATTCATCGATGAACTTCCAGTCAGCGATTCTGTTAAGGCAGAAATGCATGTTATCACACCTGAAAATTATACAGGTTACGGTTTTTAAATTGTAAATAAAAGAATAGTTAACAGGGGAATTTTGTAATGAAGTTCCCCTTTAAATTTAAATAGATGAAGATCAGTAAATTCAATAGAGTGCTTGGCTATGTGAAGCCTTACTGGGGCAGCGTGACAATGAATATAGTTTTCACAATACTCGCAACTATTTTTTCATTGTTCTCATTTTCAATGATAGTCCCTTTCTTGAATCTTTTGTTTAATCCTGATAATCTTGTCACAGTAAAACCAGAGTTTTCATTGAGCTCCGATGTGCTTCTTGAAACGATGAATTATTATATCAGTGCCATCATCATATCAAAAGGTCAGAAAATGGCGTTGTTGTTCATCTGTGCCATGTTGGTCTTTGCCTTTTTCTTGAGAAACCTCACTACTTATATGGCAAGTTATTATATGGCAGCTGTGAGAGTCAACTCTATAAAAGATTTAAGAACAGCGGTTTATAATAAGATTCTCGTGCTTCCTCTTTCGTTTTATAGCAAACAGAAAAAAGGTGATATTATAGCGAGAATAACCACCGACCTCCAGGAAATAGAAGTGTCTATTATGAATTATTTGGATGTCTTCATCAAATCTCCAATTACTATTATTGCGTATTTCGCTTATATGCTTGGTGTTAGCTGGGAACTCACCTTATTCGTATTGTGTGTGTTACCTATCGGCGGTATAGTTATTGGCAAGATTGGCAAGTCTTTGAAAAAAGATTCTAAGGAAGGCATGACACGCCTTTCAAATATGATAGCGAATATTGAAGAGACTATATCTGGATTGCGTATCATCAAGGCTTTCAATGCTATCAAATATACAAATGAAAAATTCGAAGAGCAGAATTATGCTTATTCTAAATTGTTAAAATTTGTTCACAGAAAAAGAGACCTCAGTTCACCGATGAGCGAATTGCTTTCGGCTATAGTAATATCCATCGTACTTTGGTTTGGCTCAACACTTATTTTGTCGGGAAGTGCGTCAATAACAGCGGCTAACTTCATTGCTTATATCGTTGTGTTCTCGCAGATTATACCTCCAGCAAAATCCTTCTCACACGGTTTCTATAATTTACAAAAAGGTATGGCTTCAGCTGAACGTGTTTTTGAAATACTTGATGCAGATGAAGTTATACGTCAAAAAGATAATGCAAAGAGTATAACAGAATTTAATGATTCTATAAGATATAATAATGTGGTATTTCGTTATGGAAAAGACGATGTCTTAAAAAATATTAACATAACGATAGAAAAAGGAAAGATGTTCGCTTTGGTAGGAGAGAGTGGTGGTGGTAAATCGACGATGGTAGACCTTCTGCCTCGTTTCTATGACGTATGTGAAGGTTCAATAACTATTGACGGACATGACATCCGCGATTATAAAATCAACGACCTTCGTGGCTTGATGGGAATTGTAAGTCAGGAGAGCATTTTGTTTAACGATACAGTTCATAATAATATAGCATTTGGAATGCAAGACGCAACTCGCGAAGAAGTGATTGAAGCTGCTAAAGTGGCTAATGCTCACGAGTTTATCATGCAGCTCGAAAATGGTTACGACACATACATCGGCGACAGAGGCATGAATCTCTCTGGTGGACAAAGACAGAGATTGAGTATTGCTCGCGCCGTTTTGAAAAACCCTCCTATATTAATATTGGATGAGGCAACATCATCTCTTGACACAGAATCAGAAAAACTCGTGCAGGATGCGCTTGCTAAAATTATGAGCAATAGGACTTCCGTGGTTATAGCACATCGCCTTTCAACAATTCAAAATGCAGACGAAATTGTTGTTCTTGCAAAAGGTAATATCGTTGAACAAGGTAAACATGATGAGCTTATTGCGAAAAATGGTGTATATAAAAGATTAACTGACTTACAATCATTTAACTAAAAAATGTTACAATATTTTAACACTTTCCTTTTTATAATGACGATAATTGCTGTTATTGTGTTTGTCGCATTATATTTTGTGACAGCAGGTTATGGCGTCTTTTATAATAAGAAATGGGGCCCGACATTATCTAATAGATTGGGCTGGATTCTTATGGAGTCGCCGGTTTTTATCGTAATGATTTTGCTTTGTGTTCTCTCTGATAGAAGTACGAATCTTGTTTGTCTCATCTTCTTGATTTTATTTGAGATACATTATTTTCAACGTTCATTTATATTTCCGTTTTTGATAAGAGGAAAGAGTAAGATGCCTTTATCGGTGATTTTTATGGGCGTGGTTTTCAATGTGTTGAATGCTCTTATGCAAGGCGGATGGATTTTTTATGTAGCACCTGAAAATATGTATGATATTACATGGCTTTCCAAACCTCAGTTTATAATAGGTACTATAGTTTTCTTTATAGGAATGATTATCAATATTCATTCTGATTATGTGATAAGACATCTTCGCAAGCCGGGTGATACTCGACATTATCTTCCTAAAAAAGGAATGTTCAGATATGTCACCTCTGCGAATTATTTTGGCGAGTTCGTAGAATGGCTTGGTTTTGCGATACTTACGTGGTCGTTGTCGGGTGCGGTCTTTGCTTTGTGGACATTCGCAAATCTCGCTCCACGAGCTGCCAAGATTTACGATAACTATAAAAAAGAGTTCGGTGATGAACTCGATGTCAAAAAAACGAAGAGGATAATACCTTTCATATATTAACAATAATTCAAAAACAACAATGCAACCAATGGAATCTATTATTTTCACACCTTGTAAAATAGGTCCTGTCGAACTTAGAAACAGGACTATACGTTCTGCTGCTTTCGAGAATATGTGTAAAGATAATAAGCCGACGCAGCAGCTTTTCGATTATCATACAGCCGTGGCTCGTGGTGGAATAGGTATGACAACAATAGCATACGCTTCGGTGAATCGTAGCGGTGTCTCTTTCGATGGTCAGCTTTGGATGCGTAAGGAGATTGTCCCTGAATTAAAGAAACTTACAGATGCTATTCATAATGAAGGTGCTAAGGCTTCTATTCAGCTCGGTCATTGCGGCAATATGACACATCGTAGCACCTGCGGTTGTAAACCAATGGGAGCGTCTTCTGGTTTTAATCTTTATTCTCCTACATTCGTGAGAGGCATGGAAGAGTATGAAATACTTGATACAGTGAGAGATTTCGGCAAGGCGGTGAACTTGGCCCGTGAGGCTGGTTTCGATTGCGTCGAGATTCATGCTGGTCATGGTTATCTCATAAGTCAGTTTTTGTCGCCATATACCAATCATAGAAATGATATTTGGGGCGGCAGTCTGGAAAACAGAATGAGATTTATGAAACTTGTTATAAGAGAAGTGTTGGATGCAGCCTTGGATGATATTGCTGTCGTGGTGAAAATCAATATGTTCGATGGAATAAAGAATGGAATACAAATCGATGAAGCAATATTGATAGCTAAGGAGTTAGAGAAACTGGGTGTTCATGCTCTTGTGCTTTCTGCCGGTTTCGTTAGCAAGGCTCCAATGGAAGTCATGCGTGGTGCGATGCCAATAAAAACTATGGCTTATTATATGAATATGTGGAAGTTCTGGTGGCTTAAGCTAGGACTTAGAATAGCTGGTAAGATTATGGTGCCAGCGGTTCCATTCAAAGAGGCTTATTTCCTTGAGACTGCCAAAAAATTCCGCGAGAATCTTAAAATGCCGCTTATCTATGTAGGTGGTATGATTTCAAAGGATAAGATGGAGGAAGTCCTAGATTCGGGATTCGTGGCATTCCAAATGGCTCGCGCTCTTATCAATGACACAGATTTCGTTAACAAATTGAAAAACGGTACGTTGACAAGAAGTAACTGCAAACATTCTAATTATTGCATAGGAAGAATGTATAGCGAAGATATGCGTTGTCATCATTGTGTTGATGAGTTGCCAGAACGATTGAAAAAGGAAATTGAGAATTTGGAAAATAAATGATTATGACTTCCTTCAAGAAGAATATCGATAAACTCAGGAAGAATAGGGATGATGTTGCAGCTTTGATAACAGGTGCTAGTTCAGGAATGGGACTTATTTATGCATCATATCTGGCTGAAGCAGGTTGCAACTTGGTGATTGTCAGTAATCAGGAGAAAGAGTTAAAAGAAGTTGGAGAGAAGCTCCATAACGATTACGGAGTTAAAGTGATTGCTCGTTATCAGGATTTGTCGCAGGAAGATGCAGCTCAGCAGTTGTTGGATTTTTGTAATAGTCAAAATGTAATTATTGATATTCTGATTAATAATGCGGGGATGTTTTTCTTCCATGAGCTTGACGATGAACATCATAAGAAGATGGAAATTATGTTGAATCTTCATGTGATGACGCCAACGCGTATGTGTAGGATTTTTGGTGAAGAAATGAAGAAAAGAGGATATGGAAATATTGTCATTGTATCTTCTATGGCAGCTCGACTTCCATTTCCAGGAATTACAACATATTCTGCAACGAAGGCTTACCTTAAAAGTTTTGGAAAGTCCTTATATTACGAAATGCGAGATTACGGAGTGGGCGTGACTACGGTATGTCCTGGAGCTATCGCCACACCTTTATATAGATTAAATCCTAGATTGCTGAGACTTGGCGTGAATATAGGATTGGTGGGAACACCTCAATGGCTCGTCAAAAAAGCACTTAAAGGAATGTTTCGGAAAAAGATGATAGTGGCACCAGGAGCCATGAACGTATATTTGCCTCCATTGCTCGCAATTTTGCCCAAACGATTGATAAATTTGATATGGAGAAAAGTCAAGTAATAGTAACAGGAGCAAGTGGAAGTATTGGAAATGCCGCGGTTAAGTCGTTGTTGAGTAAAGACTTGCCAGTGATAATGGCGTGCCGTAATGTTAAAAAGGCATCGTTGCAACGCGATGTTTTGCTGAAGCAGTTCCCACATTCTGAAATAGAAATACTGGAGTTGGACTTGAATTCTCTTAATTCTATTAAGATATTTGTTGATAATATTAAGGATAAAGGTTTTAAGGTAAATAAACTTCTTAATAATGCAGGGATAATATGCCGCGATTTTTCAATAAATGAAGATGGCTTTGAAACTACAGTAGCTGTGAATTATATAGGACCGCTTTATCTTACGAAATTGATGATACCTTTGATGGATGAAGGTTTTAATATTGTCAATACTGTTTCTGTAACACGTGGAATTTCAAGACTTGACGAACATTTTTTCGATTTGGATAAAAAGAGTTTTTCACAGCTTGGAACTTATGGAAAAGCAAAATATGCTTTGTTTTTATCATCTTTGACTTTATCAGAAAACATTAAAAAAGGAAGTGTAAATCTTACCGATCCAGGAGTTGTCGACAGTAACATGATTTCCATGCATCGATGGTTTGACCCGCTCGCCGACGTCTTTTTCAGGCCGTTTTGCAAGTCTCCGGAAAAAGGCGCGATACCAGCGGTTAACGCTCTTATGTCGACGGATAGCGATCATGTTGATGAAGTGAGACTCTTTTCAGGAAATAAAAGCAAAGTCATTTCTAAAAAACATTATGACAGCCCGATACGAGAATGGTTGTGGATGGAGACGGAAAAGAAAATAATAAGCTCTAAATTTTAAAAAAATCTTTTGCCTTTAGGCTTTTACCTTTAGACTTTTTACTATCTTTGCGAAATTATTTATAAAAAGAAAATTAAAAATTAAACTTTAATAAAGTAGAAATGGATTTAAGTAAAGTTGTAACTATTTCAGGAAAACCAGGTTTGTTCTTAGTAACAAGTTCAGGCGCAGGAAAATTAGTCGTTGAATCATTACTCGATGGAAAACGTACTCCAGCTTTCGCAAACGATAAAATCAGTTCTTTAGAAGAAATAAGTATTTTCACAACAGGCGACGACAAACCTCTCAAAGAAGTTTTCGTAAGCATTCATGAAAAGATAGGTGATAACATCGGTTTCGATCCTAAAAGAGTTTCTCCAGTAGAACTTAAAGAAAAATTCATGTTGGTACTTCCTGAATATGATGAAGATTCAGTTTATCAATCAGATATGAAAAAAGTTTTCCAATGGTATCAACTTCTCAACGATAAAGGTCTCTTGGATTTCACTGTTGAAGAAGAAAAATCAGAAGAAAACACAGAAGAAACAAAATAACCTAAAGATTTAATCATAGGTCGTCACACTGACGACCTTTTTTGTATATATGCCATGAAGAAAATCACCGACTTCCGCTTAATAGAAAAGAAAGAATGGGCAAAATCGACATATCTTTTGCTCCAATCTGATGAGCCTCTCGAAGAAATCAAGGCAGGACAATTTGTTCAAGTTAAAGTTGATGACGCTGCTAATACATATCTGCGTCGTCCTATCTCCATCCACGATGTCGATTATCAAAACCGCACTATAACTTTGTTGGTGCAAAGAGTAGGCGAGGGAACAAACAAAATTTCCGACACCGAAATCAACGATACCTTAAACATTATATATCCACTCGGCAACGGCTTCACAATGCCAGAAGATAAGAATGCCAAAGTGGTTCTCGTTGGCGGTGGCATCGGTATCGCTCCAATGTATTATCTCGGCAAGGTGTTGAAAGAAAAAGGTCTCGAACCACTCTTCGTACTTGGCGGTCGTTCAAAAGAAGACTTGATAATGTTGGATGAATTTTCTTCAGTAGGTGAGGTCCTTATCACAACCAACGACGGAAGCCTCGGCGAACAAGGTTTTGTTACACAGCATTCTGTCTGGAAAGAAAAGAAATTCGATATGATTTACACCTGCGGTCCTAAGCCAATGATGATGGCTGTGGCTAATATGGCGAGAGAAAATAATATCTGCTGTGAGGTATCACTCGAAAACCTTATGGCATGCGGTCTCGGAGCTTGCCTATGCTGCGTGGAAAACACTATCGAAGGCAATGTATGTGTATGTAAAGAAGGTCCTGTCATGAATATAAATAAATTGTTATGGTAAACGAAACGATACAACTCAAAGGTCTCACCTTGAAGAATCCGGTGATGACAGCTTCAGGAACATTCGGTTATGGA
>JAZLEF010000187.1:0-22981 GCA_045615125.1 Bacteroidales bacterium | reverse complement strand
TGGGAGACAGCTGACGGCAACTATATAGCAAACGAAGCCTACAGCGTGAGCGGTGTAGACATCAACGCCGGGGTACAGCTCTTCCTGAATAAATTGAGTTTATCGATAGACTGCGTGACGACAAACGCAAAATATTCTGAATTAAAAATAGGAGTGGGAATTAACTTTTAAAAGGCTGCTGGCTTTTGGATAAAAAAATAAAGGATTATGAAAAAGATATATACAATAATAGTTATTGCGGTTTCATGTTTGGTATTGACGACATGTAAGAAAGACAAGGAACCTGTTCCTCCGGTTTTTGAATTTAATGAAGTGGAGGCTTTTGACAATAGTGCGGAGATAAGCGGCTGGTATGAATATGAGGGCGAGCTTAAGAACCTCACTCTCATCTATGGCAAGGACTCGCAGCTCGTTGATGCGGAAAACAAAGATGTAGATGTTGAAGGGAAGAACTTCAGAGTGACTGTTGATGACTTGGAAGCTGAGACCAAATACTATTATAGCGTAGAATGTAAGACCACCTACAGCTCGATGAGGACCAAGACAGAAAGTTTCATGATAACGAAATCTGTCAGCTTGGCTATGGTGACAACAAACGAAGTTACTGACATCACCACCAATTCAGCTACATGCGGCGGCAACGTGACAGACGATGGCGGAGCAACTGTAACAGCGCGCGGCGTCTGCTGGAGCACAAGCCAGAACCCGACGATAAACGATAACAAGACGACCGACGGCAGCGGCACAGGCTCTTATACCTCTAATATCTCTAATCTTTCGGAGAACACCAAATACTATGTGCGAGCCTACGCCACCAACGAGAATGGAACAAGCTATGGCGAAGAGAAGAGTTTTACTACATTGGAAGAAAATACTGATATTAACGGTCATGAATATGTAAACTTAGGCTTGCCAAGCGGCTTAAAATGGGCTACATGCAACGTTGGAGCAACTTCTCCAGAAGAATATGGTGACTATTTTGCCTGGGGAGAGACAACGAAAAAAACAGAATATACAGAAGAAAATAGTTTGACATTGGGGCTTAGTGATTATCAATTGCAATCTCTAGGCTATATAGATAGCGAAGGCAATTTAACGGCGCAATACGATGCAGCACGAGCTAATTGGGGCGGCGACTGGAGAATGCCAACAAGAGCAGAAATTAAAGAGCTGATAAATAATTGTACATGGACATGGACTACACAGAGCGGCGTTAACGGCTGTAAGGTTGAAGGTCCTAATGGCAACAGTATTTTCCTTCCTGCTGCTGGTTACAGTCTTTGGTCTCAGTCCTATAATGATGGTTATAACGGCGACTATTGGAGTTCTACGCCGCACGATGATAGCTACTTTGCGTACTACTTCAGCTTCGGCAATGATATTGAGAGCGTGTACGACCACCTTCGCAACCTCGGTCGGTCAGTGCGCCCAGTTATAGAATAAGACGTGTATAATACGTATCAACAATACCTATGAAAATAAAAGAATGTTGATGCGTCTTTATTAATGTATTTACAATGTTAAAATAGGATTATTCAAAAGAATATCTATTATATGATGATATATTTCTTTGTCGTTTATCTTTGTAATGCTTGATTCCAATATAGTTGTCTATGATATAAATGCTTTTGTTTGCTAAGTCGTATATGTTGTTGTAAGCAATGTCGGCATTGAAATATTCACCGTTTAGGATTAAAATTTCAGATGTTTTGTTTTCTGTGAAGTTGTCAATGAATTTTGCAAAGTCGTTTTTGGTAAACATCTCGTTTTTAATCATGGCAATATCATTTGTGTTTTGAGTCGTTTGTATGGAAATCTGCAGTAATTCTTTGTTTTCAATAATGTTGTTTGTAAGGATGAAATCTTTCATTTCTTTGAATGTTCTTATAAGGATGATGCTTTGCTTTGTGGCAAGCACGCCTTTTAAGACAGTCATCAGCATATAGATTCCTTGTTCTGTAAACACGAAAGGACGGTATTGTCGTCCGCCTCTTTGTTCTTTTGAGGTCAAATTTTTTGACCTCAAAAAGTCGTTTTCTAATTCTAAGGTCAAATTTTTTGACCTTAATATTTCATTGTATTCTTCTTTCGTTAATTGAAACCTAAAATCAGTATTGAATTTTTCGATGTTGTTTTTTACTTGCTGGTTGAATGCTTTTGTTGTGTAGCCGTATAGTTGAGCCAAATCAGAATCCAGCATGACTTTCACACCTCTTATGGTGTATATAAGATTTTTAATGTTTTCCATAAAAATAGTTTTTTAAGTTCTCTGCAAAATTAAAATATCGGTTTCAAATAAAAAAGTTAAAAAATGTTAAAAAGACAATGTAGAGCCGTATCACACGACACATAAAAAATAAATAATCAGCCTATTCTCTGTCGTCACTGCGGGACTTTCGTTATTTTTTTTGTTAAGATTTTGTTAATGAAATTTTACAATTTTCTTCTTGACAAATGCTTGTAAATGTTGTAGTTTTGCATAATCAAAATTTAAGAAAATGAGAACATCACCAAAAGGAAACATTAATTGTTACAAATCAAACCGAGCTTTAAAAGAATTGATATTATTGGGACTTTATAAGAACAAAGGAAAGTCTCATTATAAACAGGATTATGTAGATCGTATCAGAAAAGCCGAGAAGGAACCATATGTTGACGTTGATCTGAACGACTATGGAATTACTATTTAAACAGACCGCATCGCATTCTATACAGAATAGAATGTGAATACATAGGAGTATATTCACTACGTTATCATTATGAAAGATGGTTTGTAGTTTATAATAGTATTGAAGTTCTGAGATTCAGATTTTCAATTTTCAACTCCTCTCTGCGTTAGGGATTGGAGCGGCATCCTTTGCAAGCGAAGTGATAACGGAGCGAGCAAAGATATAGCGGAAAGCCCGACGGCGAAGCCGGAACGCCCAAATAAAGTGTATAGTTGAGAGTGTAGAGTTTATAGTTACCGGAAATTAACTCTGCGATACTTTGCATCTTTGCGAGAAAAAAATATTTCGTGGACCTTACAATTTTATCGAGAACTTCTTTAATCTTTCGTCGAGCATATTCGCTGGAATTGTATCGGCGATGTTCTTTGCTATGACGTTAAGAAGTCTTTCCTTAACGAAGTCGTTTCTTACTACTAACGAAATCTCTCTGTTAGGTTCAGGGTTGACGATAGGGCGTACGTTAGCCTTTTGTTGTTCCGTCAATAAGTCGATATGTAATTCCGGTATGATGGTGTAGCCTCCATTGGTATCGACAATCTTAATCAAAGTGTCGATGCTGCCTGCTTCATATGTGGTGGAGAAACCAGAGTCGGATTCGCAGAGGCGCATCACCTGATTACGCAGACAATGACCTTCCTTCAAGACCCAGAGATGTTCAGTTGGAATATGATTCATCTCGTATTCCTTAATGATATTATATAAAGGCTCGGTAGGGGAGACGTAGGCATAGAATCTCTCGTAATAGACTGGAATCTCCAAGAAATTAGGATTGTTGAGCGGTGTCGCTAATAACGCCATATCGATTTCCGCTTTCTCTAATTGATTGATAATCTCAGCCGTCGTTATTTCTTTTACATGAAGATTGATGTTAGGATTTCTTTCTTGAAGTATGTTGAATAATTTAGGTAAAATGTAAGGAGCCACTGTCGGTATTATACCTAAAACAACTTTTCCAGACTCCTGCTGACGTTCGTTCATCGCCAGTTCCTTAAACTGTTTCGCATTATAAAGGATGACACGAGCTTGGTCGATGAGCCGCGATCCTATCTCGGTAGGCTGTATAGGCTGTGATTTTCTGTCGAAAATATTTATTTCAAGTTCTTGTTCCAACTTCTGAATCATCATACTAAGTGTGGATTGTGTCACATGGCAAGACTCTGCTGCTTTAACAAAATGACGGTATTTGTCAACCGCGATAATGTATTCTAATTGTTGTAATGTCATATCAATCGAAATTTTCCATACAAAGATAGAAAATATCTGTTTGACTTATGATATATTTCCGTATTATTTTTGCACTGTCAAAATGAACAAAAGCCCACGACGGAAGGTTAAAGGCTAAAGTCGAAAGGCTAATGACAAAAGTAAAAAAATAAATTAAAAACAAACAAATTAAAACAGTAATAAAATGGAAACAAACAACAATAATACAGTAAACGTAATGCCAAGAATTGGCGACAAAGCTCCTGCTTTCGTAGCAAAATCAACACAAGGTGAAATCAACTTCCCATCAGACTATAAAGGAATGTGGAAAATCTTGTTCAGCCATCCTGCCGACTTCACACCGGTATGTACATCAGAGTTCATGTCATTCGGAAAATTAGCTGATGAGTTTGAAAGACTCAACACACAGTTGGTCGGTCTCTCAGTCGATGGTTTGTACAGCCACATCGCTTGGTTGCGCACCATTAAGGAAAAGATTGACTGGAAAGGCATGAAAGATATGGAAATAAAATTTCCTCTCATCGAAGACATCACAATGAATGTTGCCAAGATGTACGGCATGATTCAGCCAGGTGAGAGTTCAACATCTGCAGTTCGTGCGGTCTTCTTCATCGACCCATTCGACAGAATCCGTACAATCATGTACTATCCTCTCGCATTAGGACGTAACTTCGACGAAATCATGAGAGTGTTGGTAGCTTTGCAGACAGCAGACAACTTCGGAGTAGCGATGCCGGCTGACTGGCGTCCGGGTGATGAAGTTATCGTTCCAACAGCCGGCTCATGCGGCGTGGCAAAAGAAAGAATGCAAAGCTCAGACGAAGACATGCACTGCTACGACTGGTTCTTCTGCACTAAGAAATTAAGTAAGGAAAAAGTTGAAGAAAAACTTGGAAAATAATATTGGAACTAAGGAATTTTAATTAAATCCTCAAAACCCCAAAAGAGTGCCTAGCAATGAATTTTAAATTAATGTTAATGTTTTTGATTATGCAGCTTCCTGTTTTGGAAGCTGCTTCTCAGAAGATGACACCAAAAGAAGGGAAAACTAAAATGACAACTATAAATTTGACTAAAGAAGACTTTTTGAATAAGGTTATGGATTATGAAAAGAATCCTACCGAATGGAAATATAAAGGAGACAAACCTGCTATCATCGACTTTTATGCTTCATGGTGCGGCCCATGTAAGATGCTGGCTCCTGTACTTGAAGAACTCGCTAAGGAATATGAAGGACAGCTTTATATTTATAAGATAGATACCGAGGCGGAAGAAGAACTGTCGCGTGCATTCGGAATACGCTCTATCCCTACAATGTTGTTCGTCCCAATGGAAGGACAGCCGATGATGACACAAGGTGCACTGCCTAAAGCTGAACTCGATAAGATAATTAAAGAGAGACTTTTATAAAGACTACAAGACTACAAGACAACAAGACAACAAGTTTTTTCTGCCATAACTAAAACTGACTTAAACTAAAAACACTGCCATCACTCTATTGCTAAATTATTAAATTACTCAATTACTAACAACACTGCCATGACTTAAAACTAACAATACTACTAAAACTGCCATCACTTCCACAACTAATGAAATTAACGCGATGCGTTTATAAAAAAAGAGGCTGCTAAGATTTTAGCAGCCTCTTATCATTTGACTTTAGTCTTTAGACTTTAGTCATTATTTAACAACAACTCTTTGAATCATTGTGTTGTCGCCATCTTGAATCTTAATGATGTACATGCCTTTTTCTAAGTCTTCAACATTGATTGTTGCGTGGCCTGAGATTTCAGTAGCTTTAACGCAGCGACCTGTCATGTCGAACATATCAACTTGAGCATTGTTTTCATATTTGATGAAGATTACAGATGTTGCTGGGTTAGGATATACAGTAACCATGCTGTTCAAGTCAACTAAGCCGTCTTCGTCTGTTGTGAAAGAAACTGATGCTGCTGGACCCCATTCACCTGCTGCGTTTTGAGCTGTACCGATGAAGTAGTATTCTGTTTTAGGTTCGAGGTTTTCCCATGTCCAGATGTCAACATCTGTGTAAGAGATACCTTCAGCTTGTAATTCACCTGCGATAGCGTCGATGCTTGATGCTTCAACTTCTGCTTTGTCGAAGATAGAGTAGATGTAACCTACAGCGAATTCATTAGGTGTTACTGTTGATTTAGCTGATGTTGCGCCTAATACTTCAACTTCGATAGTAATTTCAGCGATTTGTGGTTCTGGATCTGATTCTATTGTTGTGAATGCTTCAATAGTTGCAGGACCCCATTCACCGCCTTCATTCATAGCTGTTACGATGACGTAGTATTCTGATAATGGATTGAGGTTGCCTAAAGTGTGTTCGTTATTACCTGTGTAAGGTATACCGTCGTTTTGTAATGCAGCAACGATAACGTCTTCACCCATGTAGTCGAACATAGCTTTTGAGATAGCACCGATGTGGTATTCAGCTGTAGCTTCATTTGATGTTGTGTTAACAACTACAGATGTAGCATTGATTGTGCTGATTTCAACAGCTACTTCAGCTGCATCAAATTGTTCTTCTTCTGCTGGAGTTGTGAAAACAACTGATGTTGTTGGGCCCCATTCGCCTGCAGCGTTTTTAGCTGTACCGATGATGTAGTATTCTGTTTCTGGTTCGAACCATGTCCATGTCCAGATGTCGATTTCTGTATATGGAGTTCCGTCTTCACGAAGTTCTAATGCTAATGCTTCAACGCCACCTGCTGCGTTTACTTCAGCTGTTTCGTATACTGAGTAGTGATATTCAGCTGTAAATTCGTTAGGTCTTGCTGTTGTCTTTGCTGAGTTAGCGTCGATTACTTCAACTTCAAAAGAAACTTTAGCGATTTCTTCTTGACCTTCAACGTCGATACTTACTGTGAAAGCTTCTGTTGCAGATGCTACGAGGTAGTATGTACCAGCAGGAACTGTCATTGCTAATGTGTTGCCACCGTTTCTCTTAGCTGAGCCGTCTGATAAAACAACGTTGTCAACTAAAACACCTGTTCCCCAGTTGCCGTCGCAGTCGTAGTGACGAATACCAACATAGATTTCTTTGCCAGCGTATGTGCTGAGGTCAACAGTTCTGTTAACCCATGCTTCTGCTGAGTTTTCATCGAATGCTTCACTGTAAACTACTGTCCAGCTTTCGTTGTCTTCTGAAACTACGATACCATATTTATCATATACGTATGAGTAGTTCATTGGAGTTACATCAAATGTGAATGTTGATGTTGCTGTGATAGCATATTTAGATGTTGTAACGATGAAGTTGTCTGGAGTTAAAACGCCTGTTGCGTATGATAATGAGTGGATACATGTTGAGTTGTCTGGACCTGCCATACCGTATGAGTTGCATAAATCCCAGTTGTAGCCGTCTGTATCATATTGGAATGTTCTCCAACCATCGAGGTTGTTGTCGTTGAAATCGTCTGAGAAGAGAGCTGTTGCTTCTGTGTCATCACCTTCATCACCACCTTCATCACCACCTTCATTACCGCCTTCGTTTCCGCCTTCATTGCCATCTGATAATGTCAAGCTGTCAACGAAGAAATAATATCCGTCATAGCAGTTGAAGTGACGTAAACCGATGTGAAGTGTTTGACCAGCATATTCGCTGAGGTTGATAGTTACTAATTCATCTTCAGGTTTGTTACATGATTCTTCATAGATTGAAGTGAAGTTTACATTGTCTGTAGAAACGATGACTGAATAATATTCAGGATATTGGCAGTATCTTTGGAATGACAATGTAGAATTTTCTGTGATAGTGTAAGCGTTAACAGTAGAGATGTAGTTGTCTGGACTGAGAGCTCCATCAAATTCTTCGTATGATTTTGAACATAAGCTAGCATTTTCTAAGCCCCATTCATATACGAACCAGTTGTATCCATCGCCGTCAGCATCGTTAGTGATGAAGTCATCGAGGCTGTAATCGTTGAAGTCGTAGAAGAATGTTGTTTCGCCTTCTGGTGTTGGAACTACATAGTAGTTGTCAGCGCCTGGGCCGTCTTCACCGTTGAAGTCTTCTGCATATAAAGCTAATTTACCGTTAGCACCTTCGATAGCTGCGTTGAATGTTGTTTCTTCTGTGAATGTGAGTTGGTAAACAACGTCAGCGCCGTCTTGTGTTTCACCTGGCAATGTATAGTCATTGTTTAATTGAGCGTAGTCAGGTGTTGATGTGTAAGGGAATGATGAGACTACGATAGCGTCTTCCCATGTGTCACCGCCAACTTCTGGTTCAACGTTGCCACCTTCTGATGTTAATACTGCATTGTCGATTAAAACGCCAGCACAGTAGTTACTATTGAAATGGTGGAATGCGATGTAAAGGTTTTTACCTGCGTATGCGCTGAGGTCGATAGTTTTTGTTGTGTATGCTTCTGGAGCATTTTCTTCCATAACGACTGTGAAGTTTTCACCGTCTTCTGAAACTTCTACACTATAGTGGTCAGGATAGAATTTGTTGTCTGTTTTAACTTCGAAAGAAAGTTCTGAAGTTGATGTGATTGAGTATGCTGATTCTGTAACAACATAGTCGTTAGGTTGTAAACTTGTTGATAAAGAGAAGAGACATTTTGTGCCGTCTGAACCAACTTGCATGATGCCGTCAGAGATTTCCCATGTGTAAGTATCGTTGTTAACGTCTATTACTTCCCAGCCTTCTAAGTTGCTGTTGAAGTCGAAGCTGAATGTTGTAGCGAGTTCTGGTTGTTCTGGATCTTCTGGTTGTTCTGGGTCTTCGCCGTTGCCGTTACCAGCTGACAATGCAACATCGTCGATGATAAGAGCTGTAGCGTTTGAACCATTACAGTTGTAGTGACGGAAGCCGACATAAACAGATTGGCCTGCATATTCGCTGAGATCTACAGTTTTTTCAGCGAAGTCGTACATTGATGATAATGTTTCTTCCCAAACATTTGTGAATGTTGTGTTGTCTGTAGAAACGACGATAGCATAGTGTTCGTTGCAGAAAGAAGCGTCTGTTGGTCTTACTTTCCATGAAATAGCTGAGCCAGCTGCTACTTGATATGCATCTGTTGTAACGAAGTAGTTGTCTGGATAGAGAGTACCACCATTGAATGAATAAGTTTCAGACATGATACAAGGTGTTCCGCCTACGCCAGCATATTCAGAGATAAACCATGAGTGAGCGTCGCCGTCTTGGTCGATATCTCTCCAACCTGTTGTTGCACTATCGTTGAAGTCGAAGCTGAATAAAGCTGCGAGTTCTGGATCTTCTGGTTGTTCTGGATCTTCTGGGTCTTCTGGTTGTTCTGGGTCTTCAGGATCTTCTGTGTCTGAAGAAGCACTTGCATATTTGATGTTGTCGATACGCATACCGTTTGACCAGCTGCCACCGTTTCTATAAACGAAACCGATGTAAAGAGTTTGTCCTGCATATTCTGAGAGGTCTGCTGTTCTCAATTGGTATTCTGCTGCACTTTCTGTGATAGTTTCTTCCATTACTGTTACGAAGTTTTCACCGTCTGCTGAAACAACAACGCCGTAAAGTTCTTGGAAATAATATGAGTCTGTAGTTTGGATGTACCATTCTAAGTAATCACCGTCTTCAATTGTGTAAGCTGAATTTGTGATTAAATAGTTTTCTGGATTGTAGAAACCGTATGTCCATGAAGAGATACAGTCTGTTTGATCAATACCTTGAGCTTCATTGATTACCCAATTTAGACCGTCAGCGTCTTTGTCGATTGCTGTCATGCCACCGAGAGTGCCATCGTTGAAGTCGCAGAAGAAAACAACATTTCCTTCATCTTCATTACCGCCGTTACCTTGACCGCCTTCGCCTGTTCCTAATTTAACGATTGGTCTTTGGTTGAAGAGGTAACCATTACCACCGCAGTAGCTGTTTTCATTTGGGAATAATGCGCCAGCAGGGTTTGTATCGTGGAAGTCGAACATGATGCTGTTAGCGATTTGGTCGCTTGACCATCTGATGTTCATATTTGATACGCTAGCACTTTTTGAGATAACGATAACGAGATTGTTTTCACCGCTGTATGGGAAAGGTGTATCTAATGTTAATGTTTCCCATTCTTCATCACCAATGACGATATTAGTACCTGAGTAAACTAATGTAAGGTCAGCTTCTGGTGTGAAGTTAGCTTGTGAAAGTTCTGATTTTGTTACTTCAGCGAGATAGACGTCCATCTCTGATGCTGTTAAAGTACCAAAGAAGCCTACTGTAGCACATTTGAATGACAAGGATGTGATGTTGCATGCTTGTCCGATTTCGTTGCTCTGGTAGAGCATTTCCATCCATGTGTAAGCGTAAGCGTTTCCAAACGGAGCTGTGTTTGTGTTGCTAGCTCCATTACCGATCATGATTTCATCGGCATGTAATGCAAATGGTGCAAACATCACCAAAAGCATCAAACTAAGTAAAAACTTTTTCATAATTTAAATTTATTTAAGTAAGAATTTAATTGTCTAAAAAGTAATTGTAAAGTGAGATTTTTGATAGTAAAAGTAGGAAAATTTTAGAACTTGCAAAGTTAAAAACAAATTTCAAATAATGAAACATTTATGAGTATATTTTAATAAAAAAAAGGCCGCTCGAAAGCAGCCTTTTTTTGAACTTCAAAACCTCAAAATTTTCTGAGATTCAGAGTTAATTATTTTTTATTTTACAACTGTGATGCGTTCTACTGCTACACCGTTTTCTGTTGTGATGCGTACCATGTAAACACCAGCTTCGTATTGAGCCATGTTGATGATTTCGTTGTCAGATACGACTTCTTGATCTAACATAACTTGACCAACTGTGTTTGTGATAGTGATACGTGTTATACCTTCAGCTGTGATGTATAAGTTGTCTTTAGTTGGGTTTGGATAAACCATCATACCGTTGACACCATTTTCATCGATAGCTGTAACTTCAACGATAACGTAGTTTTGTTCAGCGTTGTTAGCAGCTGTTGCTGGTTCTGATTCACATTCTTCGCCGTTGTTTGTATAGACAGCTGTTACTTGGTAGTAGTATGTGCCTTTTTCAACTTCGTCGAAGTAAGTTGTTTCTGAGCTTTCGCCAACTTTTTCTAAGTTGTTAGCTGATGTACCACGGTAGATGTTGTAGTGTTCGAATGTTTCGCCTCTTGAAACGCCTGCTGCTGCGAATTGACCTTCGCCTGTTGTGTATTCGTATTGTAAAGGTTTGAGTGTTGAAACTTCGCCTTTAGCGTTAGCAACCATAGCGCGTACCATCCATGTGTTGTATAAGCCGTAAGCTGTTACGTCTTCCCATGTTGAACCGTCTAATGAGATCCAGCGGCCGTTAGGATCACCTGTGTCAGCGCAGCATGATGCTGGGTAGTTGGTGCCTTTTGTTGTGCTGAAGATAACCCAGAGGTTTTCTGTAACATCGATTGGGAGTGCGCTTGTCAATTCGAATTCGAAGAAGTCGCCTGTACCATTACCAACGTAAGGTTGTGTATGTACTAATGTGCCAGGAGCTGAAGTGCCACCGTAGTAGATGAGGATGTCACCGTCTGACTGAGCGAAGTCGAAGAGAGAAACTTTTGTCAAGAACAAGCCATCGTAAGCGTTGAGTGAAGCTGCTGGGAACATAACACCCCAGTAGAATTCAGCTGGACCACCGATACCATCTTGGTTAACGCCGTTATCGTAGTATAACCATTCTGATGTTGTTGAACCGCCAAGTGACCATGATAATTCAGCACCGAATGACTCGTCTTCTTCGTTGTATTTGTATTGACCGAGGAGGCTGTGTGGAGCTGCACATTCTTCTGCAATTTCAACAGAAACTTCTTGTGGGCATGACATTGCATAGTATGTTGCAGGGTTATTTTCGTTGCCGTAAACAACTCTTACTTCATAGTTATGTTCGCCTGTTGCTAATCCTGGGTCTGTGTATGTTTCAGCGTTGAGAACTTCTTCTGTGAGGAGTTCGCCGTCACGGTAAAGCATTACGCCGAGAACTTCTGCGTCTGTGATTTCTGGGTTGTTGTCGTCGTCATCGTCGTCGTTACCGCCTTCGCCTTCAACGTAAGCACGCATTTGCCATGTGCCGTACCAGCCTTCGCCGTACCATGAGCTGTCGTACCATGTAGCACCTTCGTCGTCTGAGATCCAGCGGCCGTTAGGATCGCCACAGTCAACTGAGTGAGCTGCTACGTAACCACCGTTTGAGTTAGAGAATTGAATCCAGAGGTTTTCTTTAGCGTCGATAGTAACAGGTGTTGTCAATTCAAATTCTTGGTATGTACCTGATGCTGTTGCGCTGTATGTTTGTACGTGTACCATTGTTCCAGGACCATCTTCGCCGCCTTGGTGGATGCTGAATGCTCCGTCGTGTGCTTCGTAAACGTAGATAGAAACTTTTGTAAGTTGTTTGCCGTGGTAAGCTGTGATGAGATCACCAGGGAACATGATAGCCCAGTTGATTTGTTGTGCTTCGCCTGTGCCCCAATCGAAGAAACCGAATGCTGATTCGTTAACGCCTGAGTCGTAGAATAACCATTCGCCATCTTCTCTTGTCTTAGCTGATTCAGCTGTTAAGCATACGTCATCAAGTTTCATGAAGTATTGGTTCAAACATTGATAGTGACGGAATGCGATGTAAATCTTTTGACCAGCGTATGCACTGAGGTCGATTTCTCTGTTGAACCATTCGCCTTGTGTTGAACCTTCGTAAGCTGGTTCACCTGCGCTTAATGTTTCTTCGTAGATGTTTACGAAATCGCTTGGTGTTGTACCTGTTGTTGAAACAGCAACTGCGTAGTGTTCTTCACAGTATGTTCTGTCGTGTGAACTTACATGATATGTGAGTTTAGAATCAGCAAGGATGTCAACTTTTGTTTCTGTAATTAAGAAGTTGTTAGGTACTAAGATACCTTCCATGTTGTCGTATGAGAATGATGTTGCACAATGAGTGTTGTTGTAACCTAATGGTTGGTTAGCGAATTCTGATGTGTTCTTCCAGTTATGACCGTCACCGTCAGCGTCAACAGTTGTCCATCCGTATAATGTGCCATTGTCGAAGTTGTATGAGAATTCATAGACAGGTTCTGTTTCTTCATAAACTGGGAGAGTCCATGTTAATACAGCGTTACCTTCTTCAACAACTGCTGTTAAGTCTGTTACACCAACGTAGTTGTCGCAGCTTCTGTATGTCCATGTGTATTCTAATGTTGCGCTTTCACCAACTGGGTTAACATTTAATGTATATTCTTGACCTGCTGTCAAACCTGAAACGTTAACTTGGTAGTATGATTTTTCAACGCCTTCAGCTATTGTTGTACCATTTAATTCGATGTCGAATGCTGCTGCTTCGTAATCCCACATTGCCCAGCCTGTTGCTGATACGTAGAGACCGTCAAACATTTCTGGCATCTTTTCTAATGTACATTCAATTTCTGTAGCTTCCATGATTTCCATGATTTCTTCTGTAGCGCATGAATAGTAACCGTCTAATGCGATTGTTACTTCGTATGTGCCTTTGCGGAAGTCTGTCCATTCGTATGAGCCTGTAGCGTCTAATGTTGTTTCGTATACGTAAGCTGGGTCGTTAACATTTACTAATGAAACTGTTGTACCTGCTACTGAAGCGTTGTCGTCAGCTGTAACAGCAACTGATACTGTAGTTGTCATATCTTTGTCGATGCTGTTTGACCAAACGATTTCTGATTCAACTGGGATAGGACCGTCTGTGTGTTCACCTGTGATGACGACATCGTCGATACCTGCGCCCCATGATTTGTTTTCTAATACACAGAATGCAACGTAAACAGTCTTACCTGAACAATCAGCTAAACTTGCTGAACCTTCTGCCCATGCATCAGCTGTTGTTCCTTCCCAAACTGTTGTCCAAGGACCTGTTGGTGTGTCACCATACTTAACAGATAAATTGTTGATTGCGCCAACCCATGCTGGGCAAATGTAGTTGAAGCTGATTGTTGGGTTCAATGTTGATGAGAAATCGATAGCTGGAGTTACTAAGTAATACAATGAACCATTGTCAGCGTAACCGCCTAATTGGAATGCTGAGTATTCACCTGTACATGCCATGTAACTGTAGATAGAACCTTGTACTTGGATGTTACCCCATGTATTTGCTGTTGCAGGATCTGAATAGTTTGTCCAACCTTCTGGAAGTACGTAGTATCCTGTTTCGAAACCTTCGTTGAGGAGTTCAACTGTTTCACGGCTTCTGCTTTCTTCTGCTGTATATTTTGCAGCAACACCCCATTTGTAAACGCCTGATTCAGCTTCTGACCATGTTGCGTCTTGGTATGTAGCTTCTGTTAAATTGTCAGCGAGAACTTCTGTGCTTTCACCGTTAGTTCTGTACAATTTGTAGCTGTGGAAATTGTATGTTGGTTCGTTGTTACGGCCAATACGTTTTGTTTCACCTGTCTTAGCGTCAGCGATAGCTAATCTGTTTGCCCAACTCCATGCTACGTCAACGTTAGCACCGTTTTCTGTTGCTGTAACTTGTGCTACTGTTGGAAGACCGCTTGGTTCTTCTTGTTCTTGACCGTCAACAGTAACGTTTACGCTGAATGCTTCTGTTGCTGATGCTACTAAGTAATATGTACCAGCTGGAACTGTCATTTCGATAGTCTTGCTGTTGCTTCTCTTAGCTGAACCTTCTCCTAAAACAACATTGTCAATTAAAACACCTTGTGAATCGTTACCGTTGCAGTCGTAGTGACGGAAACCAAAGTATACGTTTTTACCTGCGTATGCGCTGAGGTCAACAACGTGTTGTGTGAAGTTAGCATTCCATGCGTCATATCTTTCTGACCATACCACTGTCCAGTTTTCATTGTCTTCTGAAACAACTACACCGTAATTGTCATGGTAGAAACCTGCTGATTCAGGACGTGATTCGAATGTTAATGTTGTGTTTGCTGTGATTGCAAATGTTGATGTTGTTACAACATAATTGTCTGGCCAAAGAACAGATGTAGCGTATGAGTTTGAATGTAAACAGTATGAACCGTCAGGACCATTGAGACCGTATGCGTTCTTTAATCCCCAGTTATATGCGTCACCGTCGTTTTGGAATAATCTCCAGCCGTCCAATTCACCATCGTTGAAGTCTTCAGCGAATGTTGTTACACCTTCTGGTGTTTCTGGATCTTCTGGTTGTTCTGGTTCTTCAGGTTGTTCTGGCTCTACTGATGATTCGCCACCGTATAATTCAAAGTTGTCGATGATAAGGTAGTAACCATCTGTACAATCGAAGTGACGTACTGCGATATATAAGTTTTCACCAGCGTATTCGCTGAGGTCAACTGTAACTTCTTTACCTGCTGCACCTTGGTAGCTTTCTTCAAATATTGTTGTAAATGTAGTCTTGTCTTCTGAAATAGCAATACCATAATGTTCTGCCCATGGTGCGCTAACGTTGAATGTTAATTCTGAAATATCTGTGATAGTGTATGCATCTTTTGTAACGATGTAGTTGTCTGGTGTTAATGCTACGTAAGTTGATGGGTGGTATGAGTATGATTCAACACTTGGACCATCGTAACCAACAGCTTTTATTTGCCAGTTGTTACCGTCACCGTCAGCATCGATTAATGTGAAGTCTTCTAATGATTGGTCTGAGAAATCGTATGAGAAGCTTGTTGCTAATTGTGGTAATTCTGGATTTTCAGGTTCTGAACCACCAACTAATTCAACATTGTCGATTAAAACGCCTGTAGCGTTAGAACCATTGCACATGTAGTGGTAGAAACCGAGGTGGATTGTTTGACCTGCGAAGTAGTCGAGTTCTACTGATCTTTGTTCGAAGTCATAGATAGGTGATAATGTTTCTTCCCAGATTGTGATGAAGTTTTCACCGTCTACTGAACCAACGATACCATAGTGGTCGAAGCAGTAGTTTGCACCAGGATCTTGTGGCTTAACGTACCATGTAAGGACTGATTCGCTTGAGATAGCGTATGTTTCTGTTGTTGCAGCGATATTGTCTGGGAAGAGAGATGATCCGATGTATGAGTCTGAGTGGAGACATGGAGTCATATCTATACCAGCATATTGACCTACTGTACCGTCTGAAATTTCCCAGCCGTATGAGTCGCCATCTTGGTCGATTGAATACCAGCCGTTCATTGTGCCGTCATTGAAATCGAAGAAGAATGATGAGCTTGTTTCTGGTTCTTGACCTGGAACGTAGTAGTTGTTTGTGCTAGGACCATCTTGACCGTTGAAGTCTTCTGCGTATAAAGCTATTTTAGCGTTAGCACCTGTTATTGTTGCAGTAATTTTGCCACCTTCTGCGAGAGTGAGTTTGTAAGCAACGTCTTTGCCATCTTCACCGAGACCTGGCAATGAATAGTCATTGTTCAAGTTAGCGTAGTCTGGTGTTGATGAGAATGGGAATGATGTGATTTCGATAGCGTTTTCCCATGTGTCACCTGCTGCTACTGTTGGATTTTCTGGATCTTCTGGTTGTTCTGGCTCTTCTGGTTGTACAGGTTCTGTAGCGTTGCTATAGACTAACTTAACGTTTGGTCTGTAGTAACCCATTGAACCGTTATTTGTTGGATAGTTAGCGAAACTTTCATCAGCATCACTATTAGTGTACATGATAGAATGTTCTTCTGTTTCCAATGAATACCATTTTACTGAAGCGTTGAATTGAGCAGATTTTTTACCTACAGCGATAACGAGGTTTTTAGTGCCGCTGAATTCGTATGGTGTATCGAGAACGAATGTTTCCCATTCTTCATCGCTGATAACGACATCGTTTCCTGAGTAAACTAATGTGAGTTCGCTTTCTGGTGTCCAGTCGCTAGAGCTTTCAAATTGTGTTCTTGTTGTTTCACCGATGTAGATGTTAACGTCTGTTAATGTATATTCAGAAACACCTACAGAAGCACAATTGTAAGCAACTGAGTTGATAGTGAATGCTAATTCACCGATTTCGCTTAATGGATAGATTGTTTCAACCCATGAGTTGTAATATGTGTTTCTGAAAGGAGCAACAGATGTTCCATAAGTACCTTCGCCAACAACTAATTCAGCTGTTTCTGGTTCTTCTGGTTCTTCTGGAATTTCAGGTTGTTCTGGTTCTTCTGATTCTACAGCTTCGAGAACCCATGTTTCTTGGCATGAACCTGAGCAGTCACCGAAAATGAAATATTCTCCACCTGCGCCAACGTATTCAACTTTGAAATACTTGTAGTTAGACATGTTCTTGATGTAGAATGTTTCATCACCTGCGTCAACAAATTGTAAAGCTGTTTTGTCTGTTGCACTGTAAGCGTCAACATTCCATGACCAGCATTTTACATAGTAACCGTCTGCTGTGAGAAGGTAAATTTGATTGCCGCCTGCATCTTCGATTGTGAAGATTTGTGCATCTGACTCTGCATAGTCAGCAACGCCAACGCCACCGTATGCACCACCTTCGTGCATTGTGTTGTTGAACGCGTTGATGTACTTGTTCGTTGATGTGGATTTGATACGGTACTGTTGAGAAAAGTCAACAGTTTGTCCGTACGATGCAAATGGTGCAAATAGTACCAAAAGCATCAAACTTGCTAAAAATTTTCTCATAAATGTTAATGATTAAATTATAAATATAAGTGAATTGAAAAATTAATTTCATAAAAACGACAAAAATGACATTCGAAATGAATATCATATCGTCAAATTAAATAAATGCTATTTATCTCTATAATGCTTTGTCGTAAATGTCTAATCTATACCTAACTAATTAAAAATGAGTTCAATTTACATTAATATGCATTGCAGAAAAAAGTCGAACTCTTTATCATTTTCCTACAATTTTTCCTTAAATTTAAGTGAGCGCAAATTTATAAAAAATTTTGAATTTTTATCAGTGAAAATATGTTTTTTTTCAATGAAGTCTTAACAAAAAAAAGAGCCATAGATTTTTTTCTATGACTCCTTTAGTTTTTGATATTCTGAATTTATGTATTATAGTTTTCTGCTAATTTCTTTAATTGTGTAGCCTTCGATGATGTCACCGACTTTGATGTCATTATAACCATCGATGTTCAAGCCGCATTCGAAACCAGCACTGACTTCCTTGACGTCGTCTTTGTAACGTTTCAATGAACCCAATGAGCCTGTATGTACTACGATACCATCTCTAATGATACGGATCTTGGTTTGTCTGTTGACTTTACCATCGAGAACCATACAACCTGCGATACGGCCGACCTTGCTGATGTTGAATACTTCTCTGATTTCGATGTTACATGTAACAACTTCTTCGATTTCTGGAGCCAACATACCTTCGATAGCTGACTTGATTTCTTCGATAGCTGTGTAGATGATAGAGTAGAGGCGAATATCGATTTCTTCTTTCTCTGCAAGACGTCTTGCTTGAAGTGTAGGACGAACGTTGAAACCAACGACGATAGCATTTGATGCAGAAGCCAACAAGATGTCTGATTCGCTGATAGCACCAACTGACTTGTGGATGACGTTGACCTGTACTTCTTGTGTTGAGAGTTTCAACAATGAGTCAGCAAGAGCTTCTGATGAACCGTCCACGTCAGCTTTAACGATGATGTTGAGTTCTTTGAAGTCGCCGATAGCGATACGTCTTCCGATTTCGTCCAAGGTGATATGTTTCTGAGTACGTAAGCCTTGTTCTCTTTGTAATTGTTGACGACGAGTAACGATTGATTTTACTTCTTTTTCATCATCGAAAACGCTGAAGTTGTCGCCGGCTTGTGGAGCTCCGTTGAGACCTAACATCAAAACTGGTGTTGAAGGGCCAGCTGCTTTGACAGCTTTGTTTTGTTCGTTGAACATAGCCTTAACCTTGCCGTATGTTGTTCCTGCGAGTACCATGTCACCGACTTTAAGAGTACCGTCTTGAACCATGATCTTGGCAACATAACCACGACCTTTGTCCAATGCTGATTCGATGATGGTACCTTTAGCAGCTTTCTTAGGATTTGCTTTGAGGTCGAGGAACTCGGCTTCTAACAAAACTTTATCGAGGAGCTTGTCAACGTTGAGACCTTGCTTAGCGGAAATTTCCTGTGATTGGTATTTGCCGCCCCATTCTTCAACGAGAATATTCATTTGAGCCAACTCTTGGTAAATCTTCTGTACGTTGGCTGTAGGTTTGTCTATTTTGTTTATCGCGAAAACGATAGGCACGTTAGCTGCTTGTGCGTGGTTGATAGCTTCAATTGTTTGAGGCATAACGCTGTCGTCAGCTGCGATAACGATGATAGCGACGTCGGTGAGGCTTGCACCACGGGCACGCATAGCTGTAAACGCTTCGTGACCTGGAGTATCCAAGAATGAAATCTTCTTGCCTGATGATGTTGTAACTTCGTAAGCACCGATGTGCTGTGTGATACCGCCAGCTTCGCCTGCTGCAACGTTGGCATTACGGATACTGTCCAAAAGTTTTGTCTTACCGTGGTCAACGTGACCCATGACTGTTACGATAGGTGCTCTTGGGATGAGATCTTCTGGATCGTCTTCCTCGTCGTTGCTTGCCAAGGCTTCTTGTACGTCGATACTGATGAACTCAACTTTGAATCCGAATTCTTCTGCTACCAAGGTGAGGATTTCTGCATCGAGACGTTGGTTGATAGAAACGAATACGCCTAAGCTCATACATGTTGAGATGACCTTTGTAACAGGTATGTTCATCATGGTTGCCAATTCGTTAGCAGTAACGAACTCAGTAACCTTGAGGATTTTCTTTTCTTCCATTTCGTGGAGTCTTTCTTCCTCCATCTCGTTGGCTATGTTATGGCGTTTTTCACGACGGTGTTTTGATGTCTTTGACTTGCCAAGAGGTGACAAACGTGCCAAAGTCTCCTTGATTTGTTTTTGGATTTCTTCGTCGCTGAGTTCTACCTTTTCCTCTACAACAGGTTTGACAGGCTTCTTGAACTTATCGTTCTTGCGTTTTTCGTTGCGCTTGTCGTCATTAGGCTTGCCTGCACCTTGTTTGTTATCCTTGTTCTTGTTGTTGTTAGCGTTGTTATTGTTGTTATTCTTGTTGTTAGGATTTTCTCCATTTGTGTTAACGGAGTTTCCTTCTGTTCCTATACGTTTGCGTTTTTTCTTTTTATCCTTGTTAAAGCCTTTGTTGTCGTCTCCTGATGATGCAACTGGTTGTTTGGCTTTAGGTTTACGTTCTGTAGGAAGCTCGATTTTATCAAGAATTTTTGGACCTTCCAATTTCTTTACCTGAGTAGGTATGAAGTTGACAGGTTTTTCTTCCTTAGGTGTGTTGTTTTGAGCAACATTGGTATTTTTGTTTTCCTGTTGCTGAACGTTCTTGACCTCAGGTTTTGCAATTTGTTGTTGCTGTGGTTTAACATTCTGTTTATCCTGTGGCTTGTTGGCAGGTTTAGCAGAATTGTTATTGTTGTTATGTTTGTTGTTTCTGTTATCTTTATTATCTTTTTTGTCCTTAGATTTTTTCTCTTCCAATGGTATCTTGCCTACCACTGTCAATTGTATGCCGCCGTTATTTTTTTTGTCCGAATTATTGTCTTTTTTAGATTCTGTCTTTACAGTTTCTTTTTTAGGTTCAGCATTAACTGTTTTAACCTCTTCTTTGATTTCCATCTTAGGTTCAGATGCTGCTGGAGCTTTTGTTGTCTCTTGTTTGACAACAGGCTCTTCTTTCTTGACTTCTTCAGTCTTTTCAATTTTAGGAGCTTCTGTAACTACAGGCTTTGCTTTCTCTATTGTTTCAGTTACCTTAGTTTCTTCTTTAGAAGTTTTCTCTTCTTCTTTAGGAGTGTTTTTCTTCTTGTCTTCGTTAGTGCTACCTGTTATACGAATTGATACTTCTTCCTCTTCGAACTCTTCTTCGTTTTCGTTTTTGATAGCTGATTCGACAGAGATGCTCTTGCCTTTATAGCTGAAATTGCCGAGTTGGTCAGCGTTTTTCTTAACCTCTTTTTCGCCTTGGTATTCTTTAACGAGGAGGGCATACATTTCCCCGTTGAGTTTCGTGTTAGGTGATGAGTCTAACTTATAGCCTTTCTTGCCAAGAAATTCTACGATGACTTCTCTTCCAACATTGAATTCTATAGCGGCTTTAGATAATCTGATATTTTTCTTTGAATCTTCGGACATATAATTTTTTTATAGTTAGTAATGTTTTAATTTCTTTTTGTTGACCTTTTATTATTGGTCGTCGTCGTCGAATTCTGCTTTGAGAATGTCGATTACGTCGTAAACTGTTTCTATTTCGAGGTCAGCGCGTGTTGCGATTTCTTCTGGTGTGTAAGCCAATACAGCTTTTGCTGTGTCGCAACCCATGCTTCTAAGGCTTTCGATAACCCATTCGTCGATTTCGTCGATGAATTCTTTGAGGTCAACGTCGTCTTCCATTTCTGCTTCTTCTGTGTTACGATAAACATCTATTTCGTAGCCGGTGAGTTTACCTGCCAATTTGATGTTGTAACCGCCTTTGCCGATAGCGAGACTTACTTGGTCGTTTTCCATATAGACTTCTGCAAGTTTCTTGGTGTCGTCAACCACTATAGAAGAAATCTTTGCTGGGCTTAATGCTCTTGTGATGAAAAGGTCAGCTTTTGTTGTGTAGTTGATAACGTCGATGTTTTCGTTACGGAGTTCTCTAACGATACCGTGGATACGTGAACCTTTCATACCGACGCAGGCTCCAACAGGGTCGATGCGTTCGTCGTATGACTCAACAGCTATCTTAGCTCTTTGTCCTGGTTCTCTGACTATTTTACGTATTGTAATCAAACCGTCATAAACTTCAGGTACTTCCATTTCAAATAAACGTTGTAAGAAAATCTCTGATGTTCTTGACAAGATGATGACAGGTGATCCGTTTTTGTTTTCGACGCTCTTGACGATAGCTCTGATAGTATCACCTTTTTTATAATTGTCTGAAGGGATTTGTTCAATTTTTGGAAGTACTAATTCAATGCCGTCTTCGTCGACGATTAATATTTCCTTACGCCATACTTGATAAACTTCAGCTGTGATTATTTCGCCGACTTTATCTTTATATTTTAAGAAGATATTTTCTTTTTCAAACTCCATGACTTTTGTTTGAAGGTTTTGACGTATAGCCAAGATTTCTCTTCTGCCGAAATCTTTGATGTCAACAACTTCAGAAACTTCTTCTCCAACTTCGAAGTCAGGTTCTATCTTGATAGCGTCGGAGTATGAAATCTCGCTAAGTGGATCTTCAACTTCGCCATCTTCAACAACTGTACGATTGTGATATACTTCGAGAATACCTTTGTCTGTGTTAACAACGATTTCGAAATACTCATCGCTGCCGTATTTCTTTGCAAGCATAGCTTTAAACACATCTTCTATAATGTGCATCATTGCTTCACGGTCGATATTCTTGAATTCTTTAAATTCAGAAAAGGTGTCGATTAAGTTTGATATTTCCATATAGTTATTTAAACTTAAAAATTAATGTATGGTTTTATTTCTTTAATATCTTTGAATGCTAATTCGCTCGCGTCTGTGTAGACAATCTTCTTTAACTTGCCTAATTTCTTTATCACAGCTTCTTGAACGTTGATTTGCTCTTCGTTGAACGAAATGAGTTTGTATACTTTCTTGAGACCTTCTAATGTGGTAATCTCAAGTTCTTTCTCTATGTATTTGTTCAACTGACGATGTTTTAATAAAGGATAGTCGATGCCTGCCGAAGACACACTGAGTTCGTAGTCTTCAACTTCTCTGTCGAGTCGACCTTCAATGAAACGACTTAACTCAACGCAGTGGTCGATGGGTACTGAACTGTCGGCGTCGATATATACTGAAATAACATTGCTTTTAGACACTGTTAAGTCAACGACAAAACGGTCTGTGCTTTCTAATGCTTCTGATGCTAATTCGATTATTTGTTCCTTTGTTATCATTTCTTTATGGCAATAAAAAAACCTGTTACATTCCGTAGCAGGTCTTCAATTTATAATTTTGTTGTCGAACAAGGATTCGAACCTTGACAGGCAGAACCAAAATCTGCAGTGCTACCATTACACCATTCGACAATCATTATTTCG
>JAZLEF010000186.1:0-3173 GCA_045615125.1 Bacteroidales bacterium | reverse complement strand
AATCCTTATAATTTTTAAACATTCACGCTTAGGCTTATTTCATCCTTACGTTGTAGTTTATAAGGCTCTAAGGAGTTTCCAGCATTAGAGAACTTTCGACATAAGGTTTCCCTTATGAAGCGCATAACTTTACGAATTCTGGCTTCTTGTGGCACCCCACACACGTCTAACTACTCTTTTATTTCCATTGGTTTCTACCCATGAAAATCTGTAGTTTGCGGGGAGTATCAAATACTTTTGAAACTGATTGCCGATCTGTCTCGCACATATAATCCATTTATGATAAACACCATATTCATCAGGAATATCCACGTAGAGACCACACGGGAAGTCGCAGTTGTAGCGCTCGCGATAATTAGTCTCATAATAATATAAATCATCACCGTCGTTAAACCTGATTTTTTGGCTAGGCTTAAACTGAAGCATAACAGTAACACGGTCTTTATCTAATGACTGTGCTGTTGTAATAATAAACTTTGCGTCTATTGGTGTTTTTGTGGTATTTTCATATGTCATACCGTCTCTTAACCACGGTTGGTCGTCATGATAATAGTCATATATGTAGCATTTTTTGCTTTGAATATCTCTATCCCAAGTTTGCTCCATTATCATATCTGAATTGCTTTTATGTGCACTTCCAACAACGCCGCCATGATTAGACAAGTATGCTTTATATTCTGATAAAGAAGGCATTTAATCGACCTCCTTTATAGTGTCAATTAGAGAACCCGCATTTAAAACCAATCGTCTATATGTTCGAAAATTAAAGTTGGGCTCGTTATACTTTATCAAAGCTTCTTCAAGTAAGCTGATTGTATCAACTAATTCCTGAGGCTCACCCAAAACGCTATTTAATCCGTCGAGCTTGTATAGTAAGCCTTTAAAAGCTTCGCTAACGTCAACGTGTGTATAATCGTCTTTTGTCTTCGGGTCAGCACACAGCAACAAGAAGAATATCTGCTTACGAATTGACTTCTTAGTTAATAACATCTGGGTTTCTGTAAAATTACCATATTTATGCCTCATAGCTTACTCCTTTATATATGAGTTGTTTAAATACCCATAATCTCGGAGAATGTTTTTAAGCTCGGTTTTTGCGGTAGCCAACATTTGCTCTAATTGAGAAATATGATTCGCCTGAGCGTAAAACTTTTCTTCGCTGCCTGTCAATAATTGCTTGGTTAAAAGAACATTCTTAACCTCTGGTTCGAGCCAAGCAATTACCATAGCACGAGCCAATATATCAGAAACAAAGTCGGCATCAGACTGATCGCCACTTGCATTCTTCAAAGAAAAGCTCAAAAAAGCTTCTTCATCATCTAGAGTAAACATCGAGAATTTAGATCTCAATCTAGGAGAAGAAGATGATGAGTGCAACCAAGACACCATCTGACTTCTAACAAAACTCTCGTCATACTCCAAAAAAGAATAGTCGGTAATTTTACTTAAAAACACAGAAAATATATCTTCATATTGGAGGGTCATACAATACCTCCTTAATTATTAAAAAGTTCGCTCAGTAAATTAAAATCAGATCCAAAAATCTCTGATAATACTTTAACTTTTTTAATGCTGTCAAGACGACCTTTTGCAACTTCGGTAGCAGCCAAGCTTAAAAGTGTCTTTTTCGTTGCTTCAGGAAGATTTTCTATCTCCGCCCTCATCTGGCTTACAGGCAGTTCAAGTATTGTATGAAGTTCAGTAGGAGAATACATTGTAGAATACACTCTCTTGACCTGCGGAAAATCCTCCAGAAAATCTTCGTCCAAAATAACAAATCTTGGTGCAAAGATGTGGTCGGAATTCTTTCTTATCAGATATACTAAATCTCTATACTCAATATCACAGTCTGCGCCGTACTTTTTAAACTCATAAGTAGCACCCGACTTACATGTAATATTCAATCCGCCAGACCAAATAGAACGACATAAAACATAATCAGAATCTTTAAATTCTTTTTTCGCTTTTACTTCTGCTTTAATATCTTCAGTCTTAACATTTTTAACTTCTTCTTGAGAAGTTACGACTGTATCGATTTCGCTCGTAACTTTCTTTTTATTAGCCATAAATTTCTCCTTTTATTCAAAAATAGAGAGTGCAAATTAATGCACTCTCTAATATTTTATTAGTCTTCAGTGATTGTCCACTGACCGAAGTATCTACCAAGACGAGCAGCAGCACCAAGCTCTCTCTGAACTTCATATTTCATAAGGTCAGAAATATTGCTGTTTGCTTCGCCTCTTTCTGTAATTTCGTCGATGATTGTTTCGCCAACATCAATGAAGTCGATAATCTTTTCGTCGCCAGATGCGAATACGAAAAGTTTATTGTCGTCATAAACATCTCTTGTAACATCATTTTTTGCAAATCTCTGAGGAATTTCAACGATCTGGTAACGACCATAGTTGCCAAGTCTACCGATGTTAGCAACGCTTTCCTTCTGTGAGTCTGCAATCCAGTTAACCTGAATAAGATTTTCAAGTTCCTGAAGACCTACCATAGTACCAACGATAATAACGTCTGCATTATCATTAGCAACAGATACATTCTGAAGAACTTTGTTGAATTTCTTTCTGTTTGCTGTATTAAGAGCACCTGCTTCTACAAAACCATCCTGAACAGGGATCTTGCCGGGAGCTGCAAGGAGTTCAGCGAAAATAATTTCCTGACTCATTACAACAAAAGATTTTGTAACAGCGTCAACAAGCTTAGTCCAGTCTTCCTGACCAATGAGATATCTGTCGATATCTGCACCTACAGCTGCACCGTAAACGTCTGTGTCAACAGAGTATTTTTCACCTTCAGGAAGTCTCTGTAACATTGTGTCGTGGTGTCTCTTACCCATTCTTGCAACAGAGAGAATCGCATCCTGCTTGTTTGTGAAGATGTTTTCATCGCCCTCTTTGATGTTTTTATAGTTAACGATAGTATTGAACCACTCGTTTTCTTTAAGACCTGTAGATACTGTATAATCAAGAACTTCCTCGATTACATCAAAGAATTCGCGACCATACTTCTCGTATGCTCTCTTGCGGTCTCTCTTAGAAGAATCCTTTGTAAGACCAAAGATTTCCAGAGAGAAGTTTCTAAGCTTTTCTTCAGCTTCTTTCTTTGTTACACCTTCATCAAGTTCGTTACGATAAAGGTCAAACATAAGATTTTTAACTTCATCA
>JAZLEF010000185.1:0-2263 GCA_045615125.1 Bacteroidales bacterium | reverse complement strand
AAGAATTTGAAGGTTTCTCATAATGAAATTCGTTTTATATCTTTTTAGTAATAACGGTACATTTTATAGTTTGTTTTAATACAAAAAATGTCACCCATTTTTTAATTATTTCTTTGTGATATTGGTGTATAAAAGTTTCTGCGATATTTTTGTCTTTTTCGCTTAACATTTCAACACCTTTTTTCTTTCGAACATTAATATTGATCAATTCTCCATTTAATATGATTAGATCAAATATGCTTTCTCTGTCTCCATGAATGACATGTACATGTATTGGTTCATGTTCGTTTGAATAAAAATAGAACGTGAATCCAAAATATTCGTAAATTTTTGGCATAAATTTAAAATTTTAAAGTTCTCATTGCAAAGATATAAAAAAGATTTACAACGATAAGTTTGCATTATACTTTTTTACTATGTTTGCAAAATGAAAAGTCGAATGACTAAAGGCAAAAGACTAAATTCGATTGTCCGTTGACATAAAATAAAGAATATGCAGAATTTCATAAATAAATTAGAATCATCTTTGAAAGACGGAAGTTTCGTAAAACTGACATTGTCGAAGCCGTCAGCAATCGGCCGTCAGCAATCAGCTGATTTGAATAACGTCTACGTGAAACCTATCATCTTGAAAAATGAGAAGATGTTCTCTTTCACATATCGTTACGAGAGAAGAGACGAGACCAAAAATTATGACGCTGAGCAGACGCTCGAGATAATAAATCAATTGGTTCCAAATGTGTTTCTCAATGCTTCATTGTTTACTTTGACAGAGGATGTCACACTTCTTATTAGCAAAAAAGGCAAAGCTACTGTCATGAGCAAGGCTGTTAAGGAACAACGTGAGCAGAACGTTCAGCATGACAAAGTCAAAAATCGTCTGATAAACACCGACAATCCATGGTGGTTTAAATTGGGTCTGACGACACGCGAAGGCAAAGTGACTGCCGACATGCAGCATAAGTTCAAACAGATTTGCAAATATGTAGAGATAGTTGACGGCGTGATGAAGAACGTCAAATTCGATGGCAAGATACGCATCGCTGACATGGGAGCAGGGAAGGGCTATCTCACTTTCGCTTTATATGAATATCTCACACAGAAATGCAAATACGACATCATGATGGAAGGCGTGGAAATACGTCCAGACTTGGTCGTGAAGATAAATGAGATAATAAAAGAATCCAATCTTCAGGACTTCCGTTTTGTTGAAAGCAGTATTGAGGATTATGAGACGCAAAGACACAAAGACACAAAGACACAAAGTATAGGTGACTCTGCGACTCTACGACTCTGCGACTCTGAGTCTTTAGATGTACTAATCGCTCTACATGCTTGCAACACTGCCACCGATGATGCTATTATTAAAGGTATAAAGTCGGGTGCTAAGTTGATTATTTGCGCTCCATGCTGTCACAAGCAGATACGTCAGGAGATGGAAAAATCGAAAGTCGTTGACCCTATCACGCGTTATGGCATCTTCATGGAACGTCAGGCTGTGATGATTACCGATGCGATACGTGCCTTGATAATGGAATATTACGGCTACAAGACACAGGTGATGGAGTTTATCGAGATGGAACATACCCCAAAGAATATATTGCTGGTAGGAAGAAAAAGCGATGCTCCGGTCGATAAGGAATCCATTTTGAAGCAGATAGAAGATTTGAAGAGACAATACGGAATAGAGAAACATTATCTGGAAAAGATATTTTTGGACTAAGGCTTTTGAGCTAAGTCTTGCCGGAACGCCCAAGAAAAAATAATTTTAAAAAAACCTTTCCATATAAATAAAAATGTTTATCTTCGTGGACCTGAAAGAAACAAAAAGTAATTAACGTTAAAAAAATAAATATCATGCAAAACATTGAATGGTCAACACTTCCATTTGGTTATTTACCAACAAATTACAATGTCCGTTGCTACTATAGAAACGGAAAATGGGGTGAAATTGAAGTAAGCTCAGAAGAAACAATAAACATCCACATGGCAGCAACATGTTTGCACTATGGCCAAGAAGCATTCGAAGGTTTAAAAGCTTTCCGTGGTGAAGATGGCAAAGTGCGTATTTTCCGTTTGGAAGAAAATGCAAAACGTTTGCAATCATCATGTGATGGTATCATGATGCCTCAATTCCCAATTGAGAAATTCGAAGAAGCAATGAAGAAATGTGTTCAACTCAATGCTGACTTCATTCCTCCATACGGCAGTGGCGCATCATTATATCTCCGCCCATTGATTATTGGTACAGGCATCCGCGTTG
>JAZLEF010000184.1:0-8009 GCA_045615125.1 Bacteroidales bacterium | reverse complement strand
GAAAGAAAATAAAGAAGTAAATCGTAACCTTGCAGAATTATTAAAAGGTGGTGTTATAATGGATGTTACAAATCCAGAGCAGGCTCGTATTGCAGAAGCTGCTGGCGCAATGGCAGTTATGGCGTTGGAAAGAGTTCCTGCAGATATTAGAATGGCTGGTGGTGTGTCACGTATGAGTGACCCAAAAATGATACAGGAAATACAAAATTCAGTAAATATTCCAGTGATGGCAAAATGTCGTATCGGCCATTTCGTTGAAGCGCAGTTTCTTGGAGCTATAGGTATAGATTGTATCGATGAGAGTGAAGTACTTTCCCCGGCAGATGATGTCTATCACGTAGATAAACGTCAGTTTAATGCGCCTTTCGTTTGTGGTGCGAGAGATTTAGGCGAAGCATTACGTCGTATCTCAGAAGGTGCAATGATGATTAGAACGAAAGGCGAAGCCGGTACTGGCGACATCGTTCAAGCAGTTCGTCACATGCGTATGATGCAGAGCGAGATAAGAAGAGTTGTTTCTCTTAATATTGATGAATTGTACGAAGCAGCTAAAGAAATGAGAGTTCCTTTTGAATTGCTCCAATACGTACATGACAATGGCAAACTTCCTGTTCCAAACTTCGCTGCTGGCGGTGTTGCTACTCCAGCTGACGCAGCCTTGATGATGCAACTCGGAGCTGAAGGTGTATTCGTTGGAAGCGGTATCTTCAAAAGCGGCGATCCAATGAAAAGAGCTAAGGCTATAGTTAATGCTGTTGCTAACTACAAAAATCCTAAGATTTTAGCAGAATTGAGTGAAGACCTAGGAGAAGCGATGGTTGGAATCAATGAAAGTGAAATCAAGATTTTGATGGCAGAACGCGGAAAATAATCCTCTAACATCATAACGACATCCACGAAATAGCACTGATCCAGCACGAAAGAGAATATGTCTTCGTGTAAGATTAGTGAGATTTCGTGGATGTTTTATTTGGTGGGTATTAAAACAAAAAAAGCACTTCGTTGTGAAGTGCTTCTTTCGTGGGGGAGGGTGGACTCGAACCACCGAACTCATCCGAGGACAGATTTACAGTCTGTTGCAATTGCCACTATGCGACTCCCCCAATCTGTCATTAAGAACTTGCCTTAAAAAGACAGTGCAAAGATACGATTATTTTTATTACTTCCAACAAAAAAACAAACTTTTTTTAAAATATTTTTTATCCTTTGATTATCAGTAAATAAAACTACTTTTAGTAACAGATAATGTCTCAAAAAAGCCTACAGCACTACCTCCTGGATATATGTTTGTGGCGACATTATACGGCATTCCCATCATCGGATTGGAGCCAAAACTGCTCATTATATCGTTTTTATATGTGATAAATTCTGGTGTCGCGCTATATATACATAAGGTTACTTTGTCGCCTTCTTCTACATGAGGGTAATAATTCATGTCATAAATGTAAATACTGTCGTTATCGTAATATTTCTGTGTTGTCTTGAAAGTGTGTACACTTTGTTCTCCTATCATACTTACCATCTCTGGTCCGTTGAAATACATTCCAGACAAATGTTGTAAAGATAAACTGTTGCAGCTTAAAAAAGACTCATTAATAACAGCAGTGTCGTTGACGATAATATTTAACAGATAATTAACGTCAGGATCATCAATGGATTGGAAATAAGGATAAAGATTTGTTGATGTGTTTTCAACATTTTCCATGAAATTATTGGCGAAAGTGTTTTCAATTTCTTTCACTACCATAGAATCGATCTGACTTATATTTTCCCTCATTGTAGATTGCGAATAATAATTATGCAATCCTTCTTCGTCTATAATATTTACAGAGAGATAATAAGTCTTGCCGACAACTCCAGCCACAGAGTCAATGGTTTCATAATATCCTTTTCTTTCAGTCTCTTCATAAAATATAGTATCAGTGCCATCGTGGATAAAGACTTCTGCGCCTGAAATCATTTCTACATCTTCTTCGGAATAGAAGTCGGGTGTTTTGCTAATCACAATCTGATGTTTCTTGTATTCATTTGTTAAATAACCATTAATTCCTACAAGATGTTTACCGTCTTCTGTGTTGATTCTAAAATCTTCAACACAGGATGTCATTAAAAATGATGTTGCTAATATTAATAATGTTATATATTTCTTCATGGCATTTAGAATTTAAAGTTATATGATACTGATGGAATGAAAGAGAATAGGGCGACTTTTTGAGTGTTGATAGTGTTGCCTTCTGGCACAAATAATACAGCCCATGTATTTTTACGTCCGTATGCGTTGTAAACCGAGAAGTTCCATTCGCCTTGCCAGTTTTTCTTTTCCTTGCATTTGATAGTCGCTGATAAGTCAAGGCGATGATAATCAGGATAACGGCTGTTGTTTCTTCCGTCGTAGATAGCGTATGTGATTCCGTCAACAGTATATTTTCCGCAAGGATATGTCACAGGTTGTCCTGTTGTGTAAACCCAAGTAGCAGATACATCAAAACGTTTGTTAAAAGTATAATTCAATACTATGCTGATGTTATGAGGTTTGTCGTAAGGGGAGACATATTCTCTATCAAAATTGATTCCTGGAGTCTTTCTCATTGATTTACTGTAAGTATAAGAAATCCATCCAGAGAAGTCACCGAAATTCTTTCTTGCCAAGAGTTCAATGCCGTAAGCGTAACCTTTGCCTATTCTTACCTCACCGTCAATGTATAAGTTACCTATGAAAGAGGCGTTGTCGGCGAAGTCGATGACATTATGCATTCTCTTGTAATAGACTTCTACAGATGTCTCTATCTCGTCATTCAAGAAATTACGGAAATAACCCAATGCAAATTGATCACATTTCTGAGGCTCAATGTTTGGACTTGCAGGGAACCAAAGGTCGAAAGGAATGCCACCTGTCGCATTAGTTGCGACTTGTGCGTATTGCACTGTTCTGAGATAAGATGCTTTGACAGAAGAGAATTCATTGATCTGGTATATCGCACCAAGTCGAGGTTCAAGATTTATTTGAGTGTTGAAGACCTCGCCTGGACCATAATCAATCTGATCGTAGCATTCATAATTGTCATCAAAGAGGAACAATGTTTCCTTGCCTATATTTTGAAACATCGAAAGACGTAATCCGTAACGTATTGAAAACAAAGGTCCTAATTTATGGTCGTTGGTATAATAAAGGGCATATTCTAATGCTTTGCGGACGACTTCACTATCTGGGTCCACGCCCATAAAATCAGCGATTGCGCCAGTATCGTCTTTTAATTTACCTTGTCCATATTGATGGAAAGTAGCTGCCGCACCAAAACGCGAGGTAATATTTTCATTCATCAAATAAGTGAAATCATATTTGGCAGAAACATCTTCAATTCCGGCAATGATATTGAATTCGTATGGATCCATCTCGATGCCTATGTCATATCTGTATTTGGTATAAAATAATGATAAATTAGAAGTTAGCTTGTCGTTGAAAATGTGGTTCCATCGAGTCGTGACGTTTTTGTTGCCATATTTCATTGTCATCAAATCCAAAACGCCTAAGACGTCATCGCCAAGATATGTTGAAACGAAAACTCTGTTCTTCTCATTTAATGTGTGCATTATCTTAGCATTGAAATCATAGAAATATAAAGAATTACCTTTTAAATTTTCAATTAAATTACATGCCAGGACGCCACCGTAAGTAATACGTCCACCGATTAAAGCTGCGCTTTTGCCTTTATTGAAAGGCATGTTAAGCGTAAGACGACTTGTTAACGCGCCAATGCCACCTTGCACATTTAATTTATATGGAACTTCATCTAAACTCTTTATGTCCAATACGGAAGAAAGTCGGCTGTCGTACATCGCAGGTATGTCACCTTTATATAATGTAGCATCTTTTATCACGTCATTGTTGAAGATAGAGAAAAACCCCAGGAAGTGTGATGCGTTGTAAATCGGGACGTTATCTAAGAGGATTAGGTTTTGGTCAGGATTGCCGCCACGTACGCTGAATCCTGACGAGCCTTCAGCGGCTGCATGAACTCCAGGCATAAGTTGAATCGTCTTGATAACATCGACTTCACCCATCAAAGATGGTATCTTCTTGATTCTTTCAATGTCAATTTTCTGGACACTCATAACCATCTCTCTGACATTAGCATCTTTTCTTGTGCTAGAAATAACAACCTCATCAAGCATTTTGTTATCATGTTTAAGAACGATATTCATGGTCTTAGGTTCACGAGTTATTTTAACATCTTTTGTAACTGAAACATATCCAACAAAAGAGAATGTTATATCGTAATCACCTTCTGGTAATGAAAGCTCGTAATATCCGTTGTTGTCTGTTGAAGTACCTTTCTTCAACGATTCAACAAAAATAGTTACTCCAGATAGAAGCTCATTGTTGCCAGCATCTTTTACGACACCTTTAAGATTTTGTCCTATAATGATTTCTGTTGATAATAATAATGAAAAGAAAAGTAAAATCTTATATCTCATAACTAAAAAAATTATCATGCAAAGATATGCTTAATTGCTAAAACAAACGATTCATTTGATGAATTATTTTTGTAATTTTTAAATAAAAAAATCATGAATTTTTTACAAATAAATTCCCATATTTGCATAAAATAAAATTCATTGATTATGATTTACGATTTTGATAAAATTATAGATAGAACAGGCACAGAATGTGACAAATATGATTTAAGAGATACGGTTTTCGGCAAGGCTGATGTCATTCCTATGTGGGTTGCCGATATGGATTTCCCTACTGCCGACTTCATCCGTGAAGCTATCATTGAAAGAGCTAAAGGCGATGTCTATGGTTACACATTCCGCGAAGATGCTTATTTTGAATCAATTGTGAACTGGATTCAACGTCATCATCAGTGGGAGACGAAAAAAGAGTGGATGTCGTTTACACCAGGAATCGTCAATGCTTTTAATCTTGCAGTAATGGGATTGACAAAAGAAGGCGATGAGATAATAATCCAGCCACCTGTATATCATCCGTTTTTCTTTGCAGTGAATAACCATAACCGCAAACTCGTACAAAACACTCTCATCGATACAGATGACGGTTATGTCATGGATTTTGATTTGTTAGAACAACAAGCTAAGACTGCCAAGATGTTGATTTTAAGTAATCCTCATAATCCAGTAGGAAGAGTTTGGAAAAAAGAGGAACTGATGAGGTTAGGGGAGATATGTATGAAAAACAATGTCTTGGTATTCTCTGACGAGATACACTGCGATTTGGTTATGCCAGGATTCAAGCACATACCTTTTGCATCATTATCAGAAGAATTTGCACAAAACAGCATAACAGCTCATGCAGCAAGCAAGACTTTCAACCTGGCAGGATTGGCCACATCAACAGTCATTATTCCTAATGAAGAATTAAGAAAGAAATATTGCGACTTCGTTCATTCAACGGAAGCCGATATGGGCAACGTTTTTGGTAAGATAGCGACAAAAGCCGCTATGGAAAAAGGCGACGAATGGCATTCTCAACTCATTAATTATATAAAAGGCAACATCGATTACGCTTACGATTTTATCCGTAAGGAAATGCCAAAAGTAAGGATTCACAAGGCCGAAGCCACATATATGATATGGTTGAATTTCAAAGACTACGGAATCAGCGATGCAGAATTGAATCGCAAGATGATACACGAAGCAGGATTAGGACTTAATGCAGGCAATATCTTTGGAAAAGAAGGAGAATTTTGTATGAGAGTCAACCTTGCCTGTCCACGAAGTATTGTAGAAAAAGCGATGATGCAGATGAAGGAAACATTTAAATAACATTAAGAAACAAGAGTGAAATCTTAACAATTATTAAGAAAATAAATCTTGTATTATCATTTAAAATATTGTAAGTTTGCCTACATAAAAAAATAAATTATACTATGGAAAAAATAGACAATGAAAACATGAGTTTACCGGAAAACGCGCAACGCGAATTAGCTCCGGGCGAGGTTTATAGACCAATTCTTTCTCCAGAAAAGAAATATAAAGAAGTGACAGTATGGTCAGTTCTCATTGGTCTTTTGATGACTGTATTATTTTCTGCTGCAGCTGCTTATCTAGGACTGAAGGTAGGACAGGTGTTTGAAGCAGCAATACCTATTGCAATCATCGCTATAGGTTTATCGTCGGTAGCGAAAAAGAACGATGCTCTTTCACAAAACGTAATCATACAATCTATCGGAGGCTGTTCTGGCGGTGTTGTTGCCGGTGCCATCTTCACATTGCCAGCCTTGTACATATTACAAGGTAAAGGCTATGCCATCGAAATCAATTATATGCAAGTATTCCTCGCTTCATTGTTGGGCGGTATCCTCGGAATACTTTTTTTAATTCCTTTCAGAAAATATTTCGTCAAAGAACAACATGGCAAGTTTCCTTTCCCTGAAGCAACAGCGACAACACAGGTACTCGTCAGTGGCCAAAAGAAAGGCAAGGACTCTTTGTTACTCGTCGTCAGTGGTTTGATTGGCGGTCTTTACGACTTCTGCATCTCCACATTCGGACTTTGGACAGAGACGCTTTCAACAAAAGTAATGACATGGGGTGTAGCTCTTGCTGATAAAGCAAAATTGATGTTTAAGGTCAATGTAGGTGCTGCTGTTCTTGGTCTCGGTTATATCATAGGATTGAAATACGCATTCATAATATGCTGTGGTTCAATGTTGGTTTGGTTCATCATCATTCCAGGAATGAACCTCATCTGGGGCAATGAAGTCATCGACTTGATGAATTCAGGCATAACTCAGACTTTAGGTTCTATGAGTCCAGAAGTAATCTTCAAAGAATACGCACGTCATATCGGTATCGGCGGCATTGCAATGGCTGGTATCGTAAGTATCATCAAATCATGGGGCGTCATCAAGTCATCTGTCGGCTTGGCGGCTAATGAATTCAAAGGAAAGAAAAACGATGGCGTTAAAGAAGAACGCACACAAAGCGACCTTTCAATGAAATTCGTCGTTATCGGCATCGTCGTTGTATTGGTCATCACTTTCTTCTTCTTCTGGTTTGGTGTCGTTGGTAACATAAAACACGCATTGGTCGGCATCGCTGTCGTAGCAGTCATTTCATTCTTATTCACGACAGTAGCTGCTAACGCTATCGCTATCGTCGGTTCAAACCCTGTTAGCGGCATGACACTTATGACATTGATATTAGCTTCTTTAGTAATGGTAGCAGCAGGATTAAGTGGAGCTATGGGTATGACAGCAGCTCTTATCATAGGCGGTGTTGTCTGTACAGCCTTGGCTGTTGCCGGCGCATTCATCACTGACTTGAAAGTTGGATATTGGATTGGTACCACACCTAGAAATCAAGAGATATGGAAATTCGTCGGTGTTGCAGTAGCAGCTGCTACAGTAGCAGGCGTTATCATGGTTTTGAACAAGGCTTACGGTTTTGTAGGCGATGGCGCATTGGTAGCTCCTCAAGCTAATGCCATGTCAGCTGTCATCGAACCAATGATGTCAGGCGGCAGCGCGCCATGGTTATTGTACGGAATCGGTGCTGTCATAGCATTGATACTCACTTTCGCTAAGATACCTGCACTTCCATTCGCACTAGGTATGTTCATTCCAATCGACCTTAATATACCTTTATTAATCGGCGGCGCTATCTCATGGTACGTCAGCACACGCAGCAAAGACGAAGCTCTCAACAATGCTCGTAACAACAGAGGTACTCTCATCGCATCAGGTTTCATCGCTGGTGGCGCATTGATGGGTGTTGTCAGCGCTATACTTAAGTTCGCTAATGTCAATATGATTGTCAACGTTGGCGGCGTTCCATTCGCAGAGACCCCATGGGCTTCATTGGTAGCGTTAGTCATGTATGTCGCTGTCATCACTTATATGATTTGGGATTCAAAAAGAGCAAAAGTAGAATAATAAACCTAAAGATATGTTGTTATGTCAAAAATATTAATGCTTAAATTCGTTGACGGCACTTCGAAAGAATGTGAAGTGACCGGAAGAGAAATGGGCGGTGATGATGTTTAT
>JAZLEF010000183.1:0-12396 GCA_045615125.1 Bacteroidales bacterium | reverse complement strand
CGATAATTGTTATCGGTCTCCTCATTCCACAAAACCTAAAGATGCCAGTTGTGGGCGCTGATTCAAACAGCTATAATCATAATGCTTTTTGGCATGGAGGATGGGGTAGTTCTGTTGTGCATAAGGGCGTGGATATTTTTGCAAAGAAAGGTACTAGCATAAATTCTTCAACAGTAGGAATTGTGCTGACAACTGGAGAGGGTGGCAAAAGTGGTAAATTCGTTTTGGTTTTAGGACCTAAATGGCGACTTCATTATTATGCTCATTTAGATGAGATAAAGACTAAACGCTTTGCTTTTGTGACGCAAGATACAGAGATTGGAACTGTTGGAAATACAGGCAATGCTGCTAAGACTCCTGCGCATCTTCATTATTCAATAGTGACATTGATTCCTTATCCTTGGCGAATCGATGATAGTTCTCACGGAATACGAAAGATGTTTTACTTGAATCCGATTGATTATTTAACGAAATAACACTATGAAAAAGAAAATTATTATTTTATCAGTTGTCACTTCAGTTGTTACAGTTGTGTTGATTGCCTTAATTGCGCTAATTGCTTCTATATTTGGATATAATGGCAAAAAATCTTTAGATTTTGAAGAGGTAAAGTTCAATACTTCCGAAAAAGTGACAACGGAATTGGGACTTAAAGATTTGCCAGAATTCGATTACGTAGAGAATAGGGTACATTCTGAATTTAATTTTGATTATTGGGATTGTGTTGTGGAATTTAAGTTTAGAGATATGCTTTCAGCACAAGAAAAAAATAATATTATTAAACAAGTTGCTAGTAAAGATGAATTGCATTGGATATATAAGGATATTGGCAAAGATGGAATAGCAGAATTTTACAATATCAAATATGAAGATGGTGATACTACTCGCTATAACATTGTCATAACAGATGATAAAATCTATGTGGCATATTCCGATAATTTATATCAGCACTTGTCAGATGAAATTTTTAAACCATCTGAATATCATTTAATAGGAGTAAGAAACGCTTATGTGGGATTTGATTCATCACATGAATGGACTATTCAATTAAAGAAACCATACACTCAATATGTGGATAGATTCAATGATGGTAATTGGAAGAGAGAAGAGACTTCGAATATATTATCTTTTATTAAAGAAACTTATAGCGATGGCTGCAAGCAATCTGAAGAAAGAATAGATTTTAATAAGAAGAGAAATGTTGCAATTATTAGTTACGGTTCTTTTTGATGATAAACATTAATAATCATAGATTATTTGTTGTGTAAAGATAACTATCAAAGCCAACCTGCATTTTCACTGTGAGTTGGCTTTTTTATTACCTAACTCCATATACTTAAAATTTCGGAATATATACAGATTGGGAACTACTATCAGATTGTACAATCTCGTAGCGAAGGTGAATTTTGAATTAGCTAATATTAGTTATAAAATGGAATTTTGACAAGGTGCTTTTGCATCAAAAAACCTATTAAAAACATCCTATTATATAATCGAAAATAATTATCTTTGCATTACAAATTAGATAAATCAAGGATTGAAATATTTAGTTATAAATTTGTGACAAAGCTCTTTTAAATAAGACTTAATATACTGAAAATCAGCATTGTTTGGACGAGGGTTCGACTCCCTCCAGCTCCACTTTTAAACTTTTGTTAAAAATAAAACTGCTGATTATCAATTAGTCAGCAGTTTTTGTTTTTTTATATACTTGCTATATTTCGTTTTTTTTCGTTCAAAATTTGCGAAAACTATGGAGACTAAAGAAAAGAAAAAAATCATCCAACTTCACTTTGAAAATTATCCCCGAAAACACTAATATATCACGAATATGTTAGTGTTTTTTTTATTCCTCAATTCCTAATTCCTAACTCCTAATTGATTAATGGTTTCGCATACTTCCTAACATCATCGCCTTCGATTTCACTTCCGCATAAAATCACAAGTCTCTCTATTACATTATGTAACTCTCGGATGTTTCCTGTCCAGCGATATTTTTGTAATTCCTCGATTGCGTCGTCCGTAAACGTAGGAGTGGCTTTTCCCATTTCATTAGAGATGTTTTCAACGAAATATCTTACAAGCTCTGGAATATCATCTAGTCTCTCGCGTAATGGCGGCACATTGATTATAATGACGCTTAATCTGTGGTAAAGGTCTTCTCTGAAATTGCCTTTCTTTATCTCTTCCTTGAGGTTCTTGTTTGTCGCGGCAATTATTCTCACGTTGACGTTAATCTCATTTTCTCCGCCTACGCGTGTTATCTTGTTTTCTTGCAAGGCTCTCAGTACTTTAGCTTGAGCCGACAGACTCATGTCGCCGATTTCATCCAAGAATAATGTGCCGTTGTTGGCGAGTTCGAAGTCGCCTTTCTTCATCTTAATGGCAGATGTGAAAGATCCTTTCTCGTGTCCGAAGAGCTGGCTCTCTATCAGCTCGGATGGTATCGCTGCGCAGTTGACTTCGATGAAAGGAGCGTATGAACGGTTGCTTAACTCATGCAGCTGTCGTGCTACGAGTTCCTTGCCTGTGCCGTTCTCGCCTTCGATGAGCACGCGCGCCGTGGTAGGAGCTACCTTCTCTATCATTTCGTAAATCTCCATCATTGGCTTGGAACTGCCAATCATCTGATATTGACGGTTGACGACTTTCTTAAGAGCCTTAGTCTCAGTTATCAGATTAGATTTGTCCAAAGCGTTGCGTAAGGTGATGAGCAGACGGTTTAGCTCTGGCGGTTTCGCAATGTAATCGAAAGCTCCTTTTTTGATGGCTTCCACTGCAGTGTCGATGGTGCCGTGACCGGAAATCATGATGATAGGTGCGTCGCTGATTTTCTTCGCTTCTTCGAGGAATTCAATGCCGTCCATCTGTGGCATCTTGATGTCGCACAATATGGCATCGTATTCGTTTTCTTTCACTAGAGGAAGAGCGTCGACGGCTGATGCTGCGTCATCGACACTATATTTCTCGTGTTCTAAAATCTCGCGTAAGATACGACGGATTGCAGGCTCGTCGTCTATGACTAATATCTTTGCCATGATTATTTTTTTGGAAAGAGACGTATTTTCTTTAATCTATAACTTATAACAGCTTTATATCTGTATAACAAATCGCCACCGATGACGCCGTCGATATGAGGGAGTTTTATCATCTCGTATGAATTGTTGATGTTAGAAAGGTCCATCGCTACAGCTTGATAGTCGTTAATCTTTAAATCACCAAAACTCAGCTCTTCTATGTCGAAGATAAAACTGGAGATGTCAGTGCCTCCGATTCCTGCGGAAAGTCCTTCTTTCTCCGAAAACTCAGGATTGTTAATGTAATTTAAGATTTTATCCTTGTCGAAGACAGTCCTCGATGCTCCGGTGTCCACAACGAAACGAGCGGTCTTGCCGTTGATAAGACCTTCCGTCACCATGTGAAAACCGTCACCCTCGATGTTTATTATATTAATAGGTATTTCTATGTAATTCATAATTCACAATTCATAATTCATAACCCATAATTATGCATTATGCATTATGAATTATGCATTAATTAAAAATTAGGTTTGAGTGCGTATTTATGATAAAACTCTTCTATGATAGCGACGGCTTCTTCAACGGTGTCAACTACATGGAATATGTTGAAGTCGCTTTCGCTTACCATTCCATCTTTTAACAATGTGTTTTTGAACCAGTCGTCGAGTGGCTCCCAGAATTCTTTTCCTACCATGATGATAGGGAAGGAGACGAGTTTGTTGGTCTGTATCAAGGTGATGGCTTCCGACAATTCGTCGAGAGTTCCGAATCCGCCAGGGAATGCTATGAATCCTTGAGCATAACGCATAAACATCGTTTTTCTAACATAGAAATAATCGAAGTTGATATTTTTATCTTGGTCTATGAAAGGATTTGGTTTTTGTTCATGAGGAAGAACGATGTTGAGGCCAACACTTTTTCCGCCTCCGAAATGCGCACCTTTGTTACCGGCTTCCATTATCCCTGGCCCGCCTCCTGTTATGATGCCAAAGCCTTTCTTGACTAAAAGATATGCGGCTTCTTCTGCCATCTTGTAATATTTGTTGTCAGGTTTTGTGCGTGCTGAACCGAAAATTGCGACGCAAGGTCCTATCTTAGAAAGAGTCTCGTAGCCTGTGACAAATTCTGACATTATCTTGAAGACAGACCATGAGTCGTGTGACTTAATCTCTGCCCAGTTTTTTTCTTCAAAAGCTTCTCTAATCTTTGATTCGTCTATCATATTTATAAGTTTTAAATCAATTCACCAAAGGTAATATTTTTTTTATGTTATTTAGAAGAAAAATGCGGAAAATAATTTATAATTTTGCGATGAGCTATGAGCTATGGGCCATGAGCATTGTAAATTGCTAACGACTCAAAACTCAATGCTCGCAGCTTAAATATGATATGAAAAAAGAACAAGATGCAATGGGTAAGGCGATTGCCGATTTTTATAAAGGCCGCCGTGATGGTAAATTAAGAGTGTTGTCTCCTATGTTTGAGGAGGATGAGATTCCTGTGACTACATTATTCCGTGCTTTTAGGGATATGCCAAAGATGGAGCAGAAGGCATTGAAGATGGCGAAAGGCAAGATTCTCGATGTCGGTGCTGGTTCTGGCTGTCATTCGCTGTGGCTTCAGGAAAAAGGATTAGATGTCACGGCAATAGATATTTCTCCTTATTCTATTGAGACGATGAAGGAGAGAGGCGTCGTTAATGTGAGGGAACAGGATTTCTTTACTTTGGAAGAAAAATATGATACCATATTAATGTTGATGAACGGTATTGGTATTGTAGGTACTTTGGATAAACTTTCAGGATTTTTCAAACATATCGACAAGATTCTTGCACATGACGGACAGCTTCTCTGTGACTCGTCTGATCTTTGTTATCTTTATGATGATAAAGATGGAATAGCTGAATTGATGGATAGTGATAAATATTATGGCGAATTGGAATATACTATGTGTTATGATGAAATATGTGGCGATTCATTTCCTTGGTTATATATTGATGCAAATACTTTGAGAAATTATGCGGAGGCTAATGGTTTTGAAATGGAAATAGTGAGAAGAGGTGAGCATTACGATTATCTTGCGAGAATTACAAGAATTAGGAATGTGAATTTTTAACTGAAAAAAAGTTCTTTTTGACAGTTTTGTGATATTTTTGAAGCTAAAGTCATGCTTTTTTCTTAGAAATAATTACTGAAAACAACATTTTAATATAAAAATATCTTTGTAATTTATTGATATAAGTAAATTTAAGAAAAAATAAAAATATTTTTAAAAAAGTGTTGCGCGTAATTGAAAAGTTCCTATCTTTGCACACGTAAACGAAAGGTTATTACAAACAGTTCTTACACAGAATGGAAGCTTAGCTCAGTTGGTTTAGAGCACCTGCCTTACAAGCAGGGGGTCGCTGGTTCGACCCCAGCAGTTTCCACAAAACGCCTCAGATTTCTGAGGCTTTTTTTTTTTTTTTTTTGTCCGTATGCGCTTATTGAGTATAAAAAAAGAGACGCTACATTAGTAGCGTCTCTTAACTTATAGTCTTGTTGACTTGTGGTCTTGTAGTCTTATTCTTCTGTAATATTTGGTAATTCCAAACCTAAGTTCTTCTTAGCATCGACTCTCTTCAAGATGATACCGATAACGAGAGCTGCGATACCTAAACATGCTAACATTACCAATGCCCATGTGTAGTTGAGAGCGACAGGGTCTGTAACACCAGGATTTGTCTTGTCCAAAATCTTACCGATTAATAATGGGAATAACCATAAACCGATGTTTTGAATCCAGAAAATCAAAGCGTATGCTGAACCGATAACTTTAGCGTCAACCAATTTTGGAACGCTTGGCCATAAAGCTGCAGGAACTAATGAGAATGAAGCTCCTAAAACCAAGATTGTTACGTAAGCAACGATGATGCCGCCAACAGCTTGTCCTTTGAACATAGGTAAAATGAAAGCGAATGTGAGGTGGCAAACGATGAGTAATAATGAACCAATCATCAACATTGAAGCTGCTTTACCTTTGTGGTCGACGTAGTTGCCGAGGATAGGAGTGATAGCAACAGCTAATAATGGGAATACAGCGAATACAGAAGCTGCTGATCCGCGCATGTAGCCCATGTAGCAATAAACGATCAAAGCAACGATAGCAAGAGCCATCAAACCGAATTTCAAACCTTTATTCTTTGAGAAGTTGCTTGCAAATGAACCGGCAGCAACAACTAACATGATAACATATTGGATAACTGTAACAGCATTTGAAGCCCAGAATTCTGTTGGTTCTGTGAATGTTAAGTTACATTGTAACATGTTGACAGCGTATTTTTGGAATGGGAAGATAGCTGAATAATAAAGAACGCAGAGAAGAGCTACTAACCAGAAACCCCAGCTTGACAAAATCTTGCCAATATCGCTGATTTTGAATGGGTCGTCTTTTTCTTCTGCTTCACCTGTTTGTGAGTCTAATTTCTTATCCATGAAGAAATAAACAACGAACATGATAAGAGCGATCATCAACAAAACAACGCCGAAAGCTACAGAACGAGAAACGTCAACTTTGTCGCCTAAGTTAGCGAACATAGGAGAGAAGATCATACATGTAGCAACGCCGAGACGTGCCAATGCCATTTCTGAACCCATTGCCAAAGCCATTTCACGGCCTTTGAACCATTTGACGATACCACGAGAAACTGTGATACCAGCCATTTCAACACCGCAACCGAAGATCATGAAACCTATAGCAGCAACCTTTGCTGAAGCAGGCATACCTCTGTAGAATGGAGAAACGCCTAACTCATCAAATAAAGGAATGTAGTTGAGGTTGTTTGTGAACCATGTTTCTAAACCGCTGCCGATGAAGCTGTCAGTAACAGCATACCATTTGATGATAGCACCAACGAGCATAACAGCACCTGATAACAAAGCTGTGAAACGTACACCCATCTTGTCGAGGATGATACCAGCGAAAATCAAGAAGAATACGAATACGTTCAAGAATGTTTCAGCACCTTGCATTGTACCGAATGCTGAAGAATCCCAACCTCTTGTTGATTGCATGAGGTCTTTGATAGGTGAGAGGATGTCCATGAAAATGTATGAACAGAACATCGCAAATGCTAAAAGCAACAGAGCAATCCAGCGCATTGCAGCTGAGTCGCGTAATGTTTGAAGTTTTTCTGTCATAAAATATTGTTTTAAAAATTATTCAAATAAATATGAGACGCCACAGACGTGACGTCTCACTATGTTAAATTTATTTTACTGGAAGTTGAACTACTTCTTTCAAATTGCCGTTGAGGATTTGTTTTGCAAAGTCAGCTACAGATTCAACAGTAACACCTTTGATGATGTTTTCGTATTCTGTTACGAAGTCGATGTTGTCTCTGCTTTCTGATTCGATGACGCTTGTCCAGAAGATGTTTTCTTGGAGTTGTTCAACTCTCTTCTTAAGTTTGTTTTCCAATACTTTAGAAAGGTCTTCTTGTCTTGGACCGTTTTCTGCCATGTCTTTCAAACCTGCTTTAGCGATGTCCATCAATGTAGCATAAACTTCGTCGTTTGTATCGAAAACAATGTAGAACATGAATTCTTCTGAAGGTTTGTTGATAACTTGACCCATTACACCAACACCGTAAGTGCCGCCTTGTTCTTCACGGATTGATTTTGTATAAACGATATCGAGAACGTCAGAAAGGATGCTCATATAAACGTTGTTATAGAGGTTGTATTCCATATCGCCATTGTAAATCATATAGACGGAAGTCTTAGGGTCTTGCATTTCTTTTCTGTAATGTGTTGTGTAGTCGCCTTCAGTGATGCCTAAACCAACATCTTTCCAGTTTTCTTTGCGGTTTTTCTTCTTCAATGAAGCTAAATATTGTTCAACGAGTGGCTTGAATGTTTCAACATCGATGTTACCAACGAAGATGAATGTGAAGTTGTTAGGGTCAGCAAAACGGTCTTGGTACATTTCCATTGCTTTAGCATAGTCAACTTTATCGTAGTCTTCAACATTCATTCTCAAACGTAATGGATGGTTGTTGTATAAAACTTTTGTTAAAGAGTCTGACAATGTGAGGTTAGGATTTAACTCCATGTTCTTCAACATAGCTTTTGTACGTTCCATTGTTGATTGGAATACTTCTTGGTCGGCACGTGGAGCTGTGAAGTATAAGTGGATGAGTTGCATCATTGTTTCCAAGTCTTTAGGAGAACAAATGCCGTTCATAGCTTCTGAATAAGTGTAGATGCTTGGATAAACATTAACTTTTTTACCAGCTAAAACTTTTGGAAGGTCGATCGCGCTGAATTCGCCGACGCCGCCTAATGTGATGATGTCGCCTAAGTTTTGGAGTGTGAATGGGTCATCTTGTGGAAGTGCTGATAAACCGCCTTCGCTGTAAGCTGTCATTCTGATTTCGTCATCTTTGAATGTTGTTTGTTTGTAGATGACTTTCATGCCGTTGCTGAGTGTCCATTCTGTTGTTCCGAGAACTTCGTTTTGAGCTTCTTTCTTAACTTTACCTGCTTTAGGAAGTTTGGCAATCATAGGGCCGTCGAATACTTCTTCTTCGTATGCTTCAACTTCCATAGCGAAAGCGTTGTTGTACATAGCTAAAAGTTCTTCTTCTGTTGGGAGTACTTCGCCTTCTTTCTTAGGAGCTGTCAATGTGATGACGAGGTTGTTTTCTGTGAGAAGTTCTTTTGCGTATGCGTTGATAGCTTCTAATGGGATGTTAGGAGCAATTTGTTGTAAGATTGTATATTCTGTCTCAATGTCCATCATTGGTTCATTGTGTAAGAAATGATTTAAATATTGATCGACTAATTTGTCGTTTTCAGTATTGTTTCTTTCGTTGTATCTGCTTTCCATAGCTTTCAAGTAGTCAGCCTTAGCTCTTTCATATTCTGAAGCTGTGAAACCGAACTGAGCCATACGTTTGTTTTCAGTTACTAAAGCTGTGATTGCTTCATCGATACCGTCAATGTCTTTAGGAGCTGCTGCGCTTGTCCATGCTTCTTTTGTTGGAGCTAAATAATAGTCGCCGTAGTAGCTGTAAGCATGAACAAATGGAGGATTTGGTTTTTGTGTGAGTTCTTGTAATCTGTTGATTTGCATGTCAGAGATTAAAGAAAGGATGTAATCTGATACCCAGTAGCCTAAGTCGTTTTTCAATGAATCAGGTGTTGCATCGTGTTTGTAGAATATTTGCAAGCTCATTGATGTTAATTCTGGGTCTGAAGCTATAGCTACGATAGGTTCTTCGTTGTCATCAATCATGAATTGTGTTCTTTCAGCTGGATTTACTGGAGCTGGGATGTCGGCGAACATTTCTTTGATGCGAGCTTCGATAGCGTCAACGTCGATGTCACCAACGATGATTAAACCTTGGAGGTCAGGACGATACCATTTGTTATAGTAGTCGCGAAGTTCTTGGTATGTGAAGTTAGCGATAACTTCTTTTGTACCGATTGGAAGACGTGCTCCGTAAGGGCTGTTAGGATACATTTTTGGAAGGAGTTCTTCCCAAACGCGTCTGCTTGCGCCGCCTGTTGTACGTTCTTCTTCGAGGATAACGCCACGTTCGTTGTCTATTTCAGCATCTTCAAGAGCGATGAAGCTTGACCAGTCGTGGAGGATGAGGAGACAAGTGTCGACCAAACCTGGGAGGTCTGTCTGAACATTTGTAACCATGTAAACTGTTTCGTCGATTGCTGTGTAAGCGTTGAGGTTTTCACCGAATTTAACGCCTCTGCTTTGGAGGTAGTTTCTCAATGTCATTCCTGGAAGGTTTGTTGTTCCGTTGAATGCCATGTGTTCGAGGAAGTGAGCGAGACCGCGTTGGCTTTCTTCTTCGAGTACTGAACCGACTTTCTGTGCGATGTAGAAGTCTGCTCTGTTTTCTGGTTTTTCATTGTGACGGATGTAATAAGTCAATCCGTTGTCCAATTTACCGTATCTTACGTTAGGGTCCATTGGAAGAGGCATTGCCATTTGGGCAAAACTATTGATACCAAACATCATGATAACCAATAGTGATAATAAATGCTTTCTCATAAATTGTTATTTAAGTTGATTTTTATTGATTTTTTATTTCGATTTTAATATAAATGTACAACGTATTTTTCTACGAAATATGGTTCGGCGTACCATTTTGTTATCGAAGTGGTCTTGCGTTTCCAGTTCTTTGGAACATCACGCAATTCTTGTTCTATGTCGCCGCCTTTAAGATATAAGATACCGCCAGCTTCTATGTCGTTGTGTATTCTGAGTTTGTTGCTGACCCAGCCGGCAATCTCTGGGAGACGTGTAACCGCACGGCTTGTGATGACGTCGAATTTGTCTTTGATATTCTCTACGCGATCTTGAACTGCAACCACGTTTGTCAATCCTAATGACTCGGCAACGGCTTGAACCACTTTGATTTTCTTGCCTATGCTGTCGACGAGCAAGAAGTCTGTCTGTGGAAACATAATGGCTAATGGAATGCCAGGGAATCCTCCGCCAGTGCCTACGTCCATCACTTTCATGCCAGGCAAGAGTGTGAAATATTTAGCAATAGCTAATGAATGCAAGACATGGTGTTCGTAGAAACTTTCCATATCCTTGCGGGAAATGACGTTTATCTTGCTGTTCCAATCTTCATATAATGGGAATAAAGATTGATATTGCATCAATTGATTCTCAGTGAGTTCTGGGAAATATTTCTTTATTAAAGTATGGTCCATATACAATTATCTTAAATTAGGCAAAAGTAAGAAAAAAAGAGTTAGGATACCTTAATTAATTAGTTAAAAAATAGTGGAAATAATATTTGTTTTGTCGTGTGCGTTTATTTTGTATTTTTACAAAAATTTTGAAAATGATAAAAAACCTTAGATTCTTTGTTGTTTTGCTTCTGTCTGTCGTATGGCATTCTGTTGCATTGTCACAAAATAAGTCTAAGGCTGTGATGGATTATATCGAACAATATAAGGACATCGCAATGCGTGAGATGCAGGATCATAAGATACCGGCATGCATAACTCTCGCCCAAGGGCTGCTCGAATCTGGTAACGGCAACAGCGAACTGGCAAAAAAATCCAACAATCATTTCGGAATTAAATGTCATAAAGACTGGACAGGAAAACGCACTTATCACGATGATGATGAGAAAGGCGAATGTTTCCGTGTTTACGAATGCCCAGAAGATTCATATCGCGACCATTCCTTGTTTCTTAAAAAAGGACAACGCTATGCTTTTTTGTTTGAACTGGAGATAACCGACTATGAGGCATGGGCGAAAGGTCTGAAAAAGGCTGGCTATGCAACATTGCCTGTCTATGCAAATATATTGATTAAACTTATTGAAGATTATAATCTCGCCCAGTATGACCAGATGGTCGTAAAAGGTAATTATAAGTATAAGAAAGACAACAAAGCAACAAAGCAACAGGACAACAAGCCTAAGGTTGATAACGGCATTGTCTATACTCCTTATAGAATCGCTGATGCAGAGGTGGTTGGCAAGACTCCTGACGATAGATATATACGTGAGAATAATAAGGTTAAGTTTATTTATGCAAGAGAAGGTGAGAGCGTCTATGATTTGGCAGATATGTTTTGCATATATGATTATCAGATTGTTAAATATAACGACCTTGGCAAGCGCAGAAAGCTTAAAGACAACGAGATAATATACATTGAGCCTAAAAGAAACAAGGCGATGCGCCGTTATGAATATCATACTATACAAAAAGGAGAGACTTTGTCGTATGTCTCTCGCCTTTATGGTGTTAAGTTGAAATCATTATTCAAGATGAATGGCATGGATGAAAATACCATTCTTCATGTCGGTGATAATATCAGATTGAGGTAAGTGAGAAAGACTACAAGACCACAAGTTTTTTGTGATGTAGTAATGTAGTGATGTGGACTATTTTTCTGAGTTTCTGAGTTTTTGAGATTCTGAATTTCTAATATATTAGAGTTCCTCTTTCAAATACTTTGCCGTGAATCCTTTTCCTTTTTTCACTATGCTTTCCGGTGTGCCTTCGCCTATGATGGTTCCGCCTTTCACTCCGCCTTCCGGTCCCATGTCGATGATGTAGTCGGCGAGTTTTATTACGTCAAGATTATGTTCTATGATGAGCACTGTGTTGCCTTTTTCTACTAATTTATTCAGCACTTCCATCAAGACTTTTATATCTTCAAAATGTAATCCTGTCGTTGGTTCATCCAAGATATAAAGTGTCTTTCCTGTATCTTTCTTGGATAGTTCGGCTGCTAGTTTAACGCGTTGTGCCTCACCGCCAGACAAAGTGGTTGATGCTTGTCCTAGTGTAAGATAGCCAAGTCCGACGTCTTCCAAAGCTTGTATCTTTTGTGTTATGAGAGGGAA
>JAZLEF010000182.1:0-9928 GCA_045615125.1 Bacteroidales bacterium | reverse complement strand
TGATTATATTGAATACTACAACAATAAAAGAATTAAAATGCGTTTAAAAGGAAAGAGTCCTGTACAGTACAGAACCCTTTATAATAAAACTTAACAATCCATATTTAATAACCCGTCCAACTTTTTGGGGTCACTTCAGATATAGCGGAAAGCCCGACGGCGTAGCCGGAACGCCCAGATAGAAAGTCTTAAAAAATCATCAATATTTTTTTCAAATAAATAGCAAAATAAATCTTAAATTTGCCGTTATCTTATATATATAATATTAAATATGAAAATGAACAACTTAATCAATTTTAGAAAGTTATTTTTTATAGGTATTGTCGGTTTATCGATGACATCATGCCAAGAAAAAGTCGCGCCTCAGAAGCGTGCCGAGACTATTTACAAGACTCTCACCGTAGAGAAGAGCAACCAAGTTTTGAGAAGCGGTTTCGCTGCCACCATCAACGGCTGCCAGACAGTCGAGGTTCGTCCTCAGGTAAGTGGCATGATTACCGACATCCGTATCAACGAAGGCGATTTTGTCCGCAAGGACTCAACTCTCTTCGTCATCGACCAGACTCCATATAAATCAGCTTACGAGATTGCATCCGCCAACGTGATGAGCGCAGAAGCAAATCTCTCAACAGCTCAGCTGGTCTTGGAAAGCAGCAAGGAATTATACGAACAAGATGTCGTATCTGAATTCGAGCTTATGACAGCCAACAACAACCTCGCTGAGGCAGAAGCTAAACTTGCGTTGGCGAAGGCAGAGATGAACAGCGCATACAACAACCTATCATATACAATGGTGAAGTCACCTGTTAACGGCGTTGCTTCCATGATTCCATATCGCGTTGGCGCATTGGTAAACAGTAACATAAGCCAGCCTCTCGTAACAGTTTCCGACGACAGCAAGATTTTCGCTTATTTCTCGATGGCAGAAAATCAGATGCTAGACCTCATTCAGGAATACGGTTCATTGAAAGCAGCTATCAAAGACATGCCAGAAGTGGAACTGATAATGAGCAACGGCAAGACTTACAAACATAAAGGAAAAATCAACGCAGTGAGTGGAACTATCAGCGCAAGCACAGGAGCCGTAAGTTTCCGTGCCGTATTCCCAAATCCTGAACGACTCCTTCGTGACGGCGGCAGCGGAACAGTCATAATTCCTAGCGTCCACGAAGACTGCATCATCATTCCACAGACTGCTACATTTGAATTACAAGAAAAAATCTTTGTTTATAAAGTCATCGACGGCAAAGCATCATCAGCTGCCATCACCGTCATGCCACAAAACAACGGCGTGGAATATATAGTAGAAAGCGGACTTGAAGTCGGCGACGTCATCATCGCTGAAGGTGCAGGTCTCGTAAGAGAAGGAGCTGTTATTAAGATGGGAGACGGAAGCGGAGACGGAAACGGAAACGGAAGCGGAGACGGAGACGGAGATGAAAGTAAAAATAATGGCGTAAAATAACGGAGGTAATTGATTATGAATATAAGAACATTCATTGACCGTCCTATTTTTGCGGGTGTCATCTCCGTGATAATAGTGCTTTTAGGTCTCATCTGCCTCGGAGGTTTACCAATTGAGCAATATCCTGAAATCGCTCCTCCTACAGTGAGTGTTTCTGCCAACTACTCAGGTGCTAACGCTGAGACCGTGCAGAACAGTGTCATCGTGCCTCTCGAAGAAGCTATCAACGGCGTGGAGAATATGATGTATATGACATCATCGGCAAACAACAACGGATCTGCCAACATACAGATTTATTTCCGTCAAGGCACCAATGCCGACATGGCGATGGTCAACGTACAAAACCGTATCGCATCGGCACAAGGTCTGCTTCCAGCTGAAGTAACACGAAGCGGCGTCAGTGTCAAGAAAAGACAGACAAGTAGAATCAAGGTCCTCGCAATATGCAGCCCTGATGACTCTTTCGACGAGAGATTTCTCAGCAACTACCTAAAAATTAACATCGAGCCTCGTCTCTCTCGTATCGCAGGCGTGGGTGAAGTCGACGTTAGAGGAGCCGACTACTCACTACGTATCTGGCTCGACCCAGCTAAAATGGCAAAATATTCTTTAGTACCTAAAGATATTTCAGCAGTATTATCAGAACAAAATCTCGAAGCCGCCACCGGCACACTCGGTGCTGACTCTGACAACACCTTCCGTTACACATTAAAATATAGAGGTCGTTACGACAAAGAAGAAGACTATGCCAACATGGTGATCCGTGCTGACAGCGACGGAACACTCCTTCGTCTCAAAGACGTTGGAACAGTGGAGCTAGGCTCAAAAAGCTACGACTATATCGGTCAGGTCAACGGACATCCAGGAACAACATTGATGATATCACAGACATCAGGATCCAACGCCAACGAAATCATTGACGCCATCGACAAGGAGGTTGAAGAGATACGTAAGACATTACCAAAAGGCATTGAAATCATCGACTTGATGAGTACAAAAGACTTCCTCGATGCTTCTATTGAAAACGTCATCATCACCCTCATATTAGCAGTTGTATTGGTAGTCTTGATTGTTTATGTTTTCCTACAGAGTTTCCGTTCAACATTCATCCCTTCCATCGCTATCATCGTCTCTCTCGTTGGAACATTCGCCTTCTTGAAAGTGGCAGGTTTCAGTCTCAATATGATTACATTGTTTGCCTTGGTACTCGTCATTGGCACCGTCGTGGATAATGCCATCGTCGTAGTTGAGGCTGTACAAGCTAAATTCGACGCAGGCTACGACTCGCCATACAAAGCTACCATCGACGCCATGCAAGGCATATCCAACGCATTGATCGCTACTACATTCGTCTTTATGGCTGTGTTCATCCCTGTATGTTTCATGGGCGGAACGACAGGAACCTTCTACACACAATTCGGTCTTACGATGGCTGTCGCTGTTGGTATCTCACTCATCAACTCCATCACATTAAGTCCAGCATTATGCGCATTATTGATGCAGCCTCACTATACCAACAAAGAAGGCAAGCTCTCATTCTCTACACGTTTCCATATCGCTTTCGACTCAGGATTCCAAGGACTCGTCAACAGATATAAGAGAGGCGTACTCTTTATGTTCAAAAACAAATGGTTCTCTGTATTGCTCGTAATCGTTGCAATAGGCGGACTTTTCTATATGATGGAACATACCAAGACTGGTCTTGTTCCTAAGGAAGATATGGGTTCCATCAATATCGACGTTCAGACACCTCCGGGTACCAACCTCAATGAAACAGTGAGAGTCATGGAGCTTATAGCATCACGACTAGATATAATAGAACAGATAGAATCATATTCATATACCACAGGTTACGGTATGATGAGCGGTGCAGGTCCTTCATGCGGAGGTTTCACCATCAGATTAAAAGACTGGGAGTTACGTACCGAAGAAGGCGATGACATCGACTCTGTGATGGAAGATATTTACGCTTCAACATCCGACATCACATCAGCCAAGATAACAGTCTTCACCCGTGGTATGATTCCTGGCTATGGAGCAAGCAGCGGCTTCGAGGTTCATATCCAAGATCAGAAAGGCGGCAATATAGAAGACTTACAATCCATTACCAACAATATCATCGCAGCACTTAACCAAAGACCTGAAGTTGGAAGAGCAAGCACAACCTTCGACACCAAATATCCACAATATCTCTTGGAAGTGGATGCTGCTCGTTGCAAACGTAACGGTGTCTCACCTAGCGACGTCCTCGACGTGATGGCTGGATATGTAGGTGGAACATACGCTTCCAATATGAACCGTTTCTCTAAATTATATAGAGTCATGGTACAGGCTTCAGCAGAATATCGTTTAGATACAGAATCTCTCAACAATATGTTCGTTCGTAACAACAAAGGAGAGATGTCTCCTATAGGTCAATATGTTACATTAACACGTATTTACGGACCACAGTCTATCTCTCGATTCAACCTTTTCTCATCAATACAAATCAACGGTCAAGCTGCATACGGCTATTCGTCAGGTGAGGCTATCCAAGCTGTGAGAGAAGTAACAGATGAATTATTGCCAGCAGGTTACGGCTACGAATTTGGTGGCATGTCGAGAGAAGAGGCATCGTCAGGAAGTTCAACAGCGATGATATTCGTATTCTGTATAGTTTTCATATACTTAATTCTTTGTGCTTTATATGAAAGCATATTAATCCCTATCGTTGTCATCTTGTCAATACCATTTGGTCTTGCAGGCAGTTTCTTATTCGCCAATATGTACGGATTAGAAAACAACATTTATTTGCAGATCGGTCTCTTGATGTTGATAGGTTTGTTAGCTAAGACAGCCATCTTGATTACAGAATACGCATCTGCGAGAAGAGCCGAAGGCATGTCAATTCCTATGGCAGCGATGTCAGCAGCTAAGGCAAGATTAAGAGCTATCTTGATGACATCATTGACAATGATATTCGGTATGTTGCCTCTTATGTTCTCAACAGGCGTAGGTGCTAACGGCAACATCTCAATCGGTGTTGGTACTGTAGGCGGTATGCTCATAGGAACAATAGCACTCTTGTTTGTCGTACCTGTCTTATTTATCATATTTAGAAATATTGAAGAGAAAATAATGCCTCAAAGAAATAAAGAAACAGAATCATGAAAAAGATATTAATCCCTATTATAATATTGACAGTCGTCACGATGAACAGTTGTGCCTTGTATAAGCATTACGAGCGTCCCGACATCAGTTTCGTAGATAGTCTGTACAATAAAATACCTACTGCCAACAACTACGAATCAATAGCATCGCTCTCATGGAGAGAGTTATTCGCCGACACTCTCTTGCAGGACTGCATTGAATTAGGATTGAAAAATAACACCAACCTGGAGATTGCACGTTTGAAGGTTGAACAAGCAGAAGCTACATTACAAACCTCTAAACTGGCATTGTATCCTTCTGTCTCTTTCTCCACACAAGCTAATGTAGGAAACAATACCAACGGCTTGGGTTATACAATAACACCATCAGCTTCATGGGAACTCGACATCTTCGGAAGAATGCAGAACACCAAAAAAAGTGCTCAGGCTGCACTCGCTGCTACCGAATCATACCAACAGGCTGTTCAGACACAACTCATCGCAACTATTGCCGATTCTTATTACACCCTGCTTATGCTCGACGAACAACTCGACATCAGCAAGAGAACACTCAACACATGGGAAGAAAACATAAGAACTTTATCGGCATTAAAAAGAGCCGGCAAGACTAACGAAGCTGCTGTACTTCAAGCCAAGGCCAACAAAGTAAATGTTGAAGGTTCTATATTATCATTAGAAAGACAAATCGTAGAACAGGAGAATTCATTATCAGCACTATTGGGCGTGGTGCCACAAGAGTTTGAACGTGGAATACTATCTCAACAGGTCTTCCCTGACACATTATTGACTGGACTTCCACTCTCTAGTCTCATCAATCGTCCTGATGTAAGACAAGCAGAATACAAATTAGTAGAAGCATATTACGCCACCAATGTAGCACGTTCCTACTTCTACCCTACCATTACCTTAAGCGGTAACGGCGGATGGTCAGGAGCTACAGGCAACATCGACAATCCTGGCGACTGGATTTATAATATTGTGGCTGGATTGGTACAGCCTATCTTCAACCAAGGAAAAAACAAAGCACGTCTGAAGATAAGCGAATCGCAACGACAAGAGGCACTGCTCAATTTCAAGCAGACCTTGCTAGACGCGGGAACAGAAGCAAACAACGCATTGGTTGCATGGCAGACAGCTCGCAAGAGATTGGATAGCGACAAACTGCAAATCATGTATCTGAAAGGTGCAGTATTCAACACACAACTTCTGATGAAGAACGGACAAGCCGACTACCTCGAAGTATTGACAGCTCAGAAGAATCTACTGCAAGCAGAGCTGACAGAAAGTAACGACAAATACATAGAAATACAAAGTGTGATAACGTTGTATCATGCCTTAGGCGGAGGATTGGAGTAATTAGGAGTTAGGAATTAGGAGTTAGGAATGATTTTTTAACTCCTAATTTGTTTTTATAAAGTCCTGAAAGAACGATAGACTAAAGGCTAGTATTGAGAGTATTTCCCAAAATTATAAATCAAAAATAATTTTCTACATCAATATATATATTAAAGATTATTTTCTAAATTTGAGAGGTGTAGAAAAACTGTTTTTCAATAAAATTCATTGTGGTTATGAGCGATATAAAAGCATCAAGAATTTTTTGGGCTGTTGGTTCATCTTTCAATAATAGTAATGATGATAAAACAAAATACTTTATAGAAAATAAAATTTGGTTTGACGGTTACGCTGCTGATGATGACGACAGAAATATAAAGATTCTTGATAAAATAAAAAAAGGTGATATTTTATTAATAAAAAGTTCATCAACAAAAGGTATAAATCATAAAACTACATTTACAAAACTAAAAGCAATTGGCATTGTAATTGACAAAAAGAATCAATACACATTTCATATTGATTGGTTAAATACAAATAAGCTACCTATTGATTTTGACAACATCTCATACAGAAAAACCATTGAAGAAATGAGAGATGATGAAATGTTGAAATATGCAAAAGAATTTATTAACAATAATACAAAACCAACCATGAACAATTCAAACTACGACAAATACATCAACATCTTAAAAGCGAACCACAACCTCATTCTCACCGGCGCTCCTGGAACGGGAAAGACTTTTCTTGCTAAAAAGATTGCAGAAACGATGGACGCTGAATACAAATTAGTTCAATTTCATCCTTCATATGATTATACCGACTTTGTTGAAGGATTACGCCCTATCGAGAAAGACGGCAATATCGGTTTTGAAAGAAGAGACGGAGTTTTTAAAGAGTTTTGTAAGAGGGTGATAAGTTTGCAGACAAAAGATAATATTCAACGACCATCTGATAATGAAAATAACGAAGCAGCTGACAATGCTCAAATATGGTCTGATGATGAAATTAATAATGCTATAGAAACATTTAAATTAGATTTGAAATCGGAAGGTACTATTAAAGTTGTGAGCTTTAGAGATAATAGTAATGCTGAGTTTTGCTTTTCATTAACTAACAGTGATACAATATGTGTTGATAATAATGAACCACACCCAATGTCTAATAAAAAAATATTAAAGTATATTTCTAAGGGTGAATTTGCAAAACAAGATACTTATACACCGACAATTGGAAATTATATAAGAGATAACTATTTGATTAAGAATGTGGATAACTCCAACTCTTCTTTGAATAATAATTCTCCAAAGAAAAAATACGTCTTCATAATTGATGAAATAAATCGTGGTGAAGTTTCTAAAATTTTCGGTGAATTGTTCTATAGCATCGATCCTGGTTATCGTGGAGAAAAAGGTAGTGTCTATACTCAATATCAAAACTTGGTTCCAGAAGGTGATGTGTTTAAAAAAGGTTTCTATGTTCCTGAAAACGTTTATATTATCGGTACGATGAACGACATCGACCGTAGCGTAGAAAGTATGGACTTCGCTTTCCGCCGCCGTTTTGCCTTCGTGGAAATTAAAGCAGAAGACACATTATCGATGCTCGATGAATTAAATGATGAGTCATTAAAAGAGAAAGCAATAAACAGACTAAAAAATCTTAATAAAGCAATATCTGAAATTGAATGTCTTTCCCCTGCTTATCATATAGGCGCAAGTTATTTCTTAAAATTAAATAATTATGAAGGTAATTTCGAACTACTTTGGGAATATCATATCGAAGGATTACTACGAGAATATCTGAGAGGAATGAGAAATGTTGATGATAAGATTAAGGAATTGAAAAAAGCTTACGACAATGAGTCTGCTCCAAATAACTGATAATCACGATTGGAAAGATTTCAAATCTTTTTTAACTGATGAAGCTACTGCTGAAGTTGACTTACCAAATCTTCAGAAAATAGCCGATATCAATATCAGCAAATTGTCGTTTGACGATAATCCCAATCTTTTAATATTTCCTCACGACTTAAATCAGCATGGAGATAAGATTGGTGATAACTGCATTATTTCTTTAAATCATAGGAACGAAATATCGACTTCCAACATAATGGGATTTGTCGGAATCAACGAGACCCAGTTAGACATAAAATCTCGTTTTGCAAAAGAAGATAAAGAAGATTATTTCTTACACTATATGTTGGAGAGAGTCTTTTCAATCAATCTTTTCGACATGAAACATTCGTCAAGCGAGGAACAAATCTTCGACTTTCTTATTTATCTTTTTCCTCACTTTCTGAAAAAAGCTCTCGCTCAAGGCCTTTTCAAAAAATACTGTCGTTACGAACATAACAATGCCAATGTAAAAGGTCCGATAAACACAAGCCGTCACATAAAAGAAAACATTCCTTTCCGCGGAACCATCTCTTATTCTACACGCGAACATTCATACGACAATGAAATAACACAACTGATTCGTCATACGATTGAATTTATCAAGACAAAGAAAAATTCTTCTTTCATTCTTAATATCGACAATGAGACTAAAGAATGTGTCAATCAGATTATAATGGCGACATCATCTTACAACTTAAGAGAACGTGATAAAATAATAAATAAAAACCTTCGTCCTTTCCAACATCCATATTATTCAGAATATGCATCATTACAGAAAATTTGTCTTCAGATTCTAAGACATGAATCAATAAAATTTGGTAAAGAAAAAAACAAAGTATATGGAATCTTATTTGACGGTGCGTGGCTTTGGGAAGAGTATCTTTTTACAATTTTAGAAAAACATAAATTCAAACACCCAAGAAACAATGACTCAAAAGGTGGGATTCCGATGTTTACAAATGATGATAATAATAATGAAATCGACAAAAACTCCCGCAAATTATATCCAGATTTCTACAAGGATAATTTCATAATAGATGCGAAATATAAACACTTAGAGAATGGAGTCGGACGTGAAGATTTATATCAGATAGTTACATATATGTATTGCAAAAAAGCTGAAAGAGGAGCTTTCATCTATCCTTGCAAAGATGAAAACATTAAATCATTAAAACTTGAACTTTCTGGTTATGGAGGAAAAGTTTCCGTAATACCATTTTATATTCCTCAATCAATAGAATGTTACGAACAATTCAAGAACAAAATTTTCGCATCTGAGGATAATATATTAGGGACTAACTAACAGCACTTTCAACAAGCTCAGGTACCATTAGTTAATTCCTAATTCCAGAGACGCTTCAACATGTATTTATATTTTAGGGTATAATTGCCAAAAATGGTTGGTAAAATCAATATAACCCATTAGTACATAGATAAATATAATAACTTTGATGAATACGTTTTCACCAAATTTATTTTTATTTCAAAATTTGATAGTGAAAAGTATACTCAAATCAGCTCCGTAGGAGCGGCAGTTTATAGGCAGGTGATGTAGCGCAAAGCGCGAAATCCCTGCAAAACAGATTTCAAAATTAATCAAAGCGCCGAAGGTGCGACAGAATAATATCTGTCGTCCTTACAGGACTATGATTGTAAATCAATCATTTCAAGCAGGGGTTCCGTGCTACGCACTCCACCGCCTGCCTGGAAACTATCGTCCCTAACGGGACTAATTTTATTGCAAATTTTAAAATAGGAATAAAAAAAGACAGGTAACTTGGGCTGTTTTGTATGCCCGTTACCTGTCTTTTTTTCGCTCAATTACCAACCATTTTTGGCAACATTACCAAAAAAACGAGTCACATGAGCGACTCGTTTTTTTTACTTTATATTTATTTTATTTATATATCTCATCAAACTTAACCATTCTTATCTCGCCATATTTTTCCAATGCCTTCATATCGACATTTTTCTTGTTGCCGGCAATCATAATAACGATTGGTCTGTTCTGTACCTTGTCTTGATAGAATTTCTCAATGTCGTCGTATGATGTCTCTTTGATGATATTTGTTGTCTCGATT
>JAZLEF010000181.1:0-1984 GCA_045615125.1 Bacteroidales bacterium | reverse complement strand
TCAAAGGTAGCTCCAAAACACATGTTAGGTCTTTGCCAAGGTTTATGGTTAGGTGCAACAGCACTCGGCAACCTCTTATTATGGATCGGACCTCTCATGTACAACGCTTGGCCAATCTGGCAATGCTGGACAGTATTCTTGGTAGTATGTCTCATCTCAATGGGCGTCATGTTCGGCATGGTTAAATGGTTAGAAAGAGTAACTCAATAAGACTAATGACTAATGGCAAATGACTAAAGTTATTGCCTTTAAACTATAAGTTGAAGCGCTGCTGTTAATAGTGGCGCTTCTTTTTTTCTGGATTTCTGGATTTGAGGAATTAAGGAATTGAAGAAAAATTCCGATTATTTATTATTATTTTTTCTTGATTAAATTGAAAAAAAATTACCTTTGTAAATTAATAAATCAAAAATGAATATCATGAAAAAAACTTTAACTTTATTAACATTATTTGTAATATGCTTATTTGCAAATCAATGTATTGCACAAATAGAAGATCCATTAAATCAAAGTTCAAAATCCAATGTAAAATGGAGCACTGAACAAGAAGAAGTGATAACAAAAAAGGACAAGAACGAAATCAAGAACAAGGACAAGAATGAAACTATTATTAAAGATAGTAAATCTCAAAAAAACAATACTAAAATAACAAACACCAATCCTGATAAAATCAGCGTTGAGTTGGTATCTCTCATTGGCAACAGAGCTTCTCAATATGTTGAGATAACAATAAAGTTCACCAACCACGACGTCAACGAAAAGATGAGTATCAATAATTTCGTCGCTTACAACGAAGAAGGCAACGAATTCACAGATTATTATCCAGTATCTGGCGTAAACACCTTCACCGATGTTCCTGTGAAGGCATCATGGAAATTCGGCAAGATGTTACCTAACAAAAACTCAAAGATTCCAGCGATGTCGTTCAGAATCGGCGACTGCACCATTGAGATGAGAGACGTTGTTATTGATTGGAGATAAGAAGACTACAAGACCACAAGACTACAAGACTACAAGATAGAGCGCTGCTGTTAAAGTGGCGCTTCTTTTTTAAGTCACAAAGTCACAGAGTCAACTATCCACGAAAGTACACGAAAGATTTTTTCATGAAAAAATCCAGAGCTATGAGTCTCTGAGTCTTTGAGTCTTTGAGTCTATATCTTCTGAGATTTTGAGTTTCTGAATTTCTAATATTTTAACAAGGTCTTTTTTTCTTATTTTTGCAAAAATTATAAGAAAAAGAAAAAACTATGTTTAAAGGTCATCCAAAAGGGCTTTACGCCCTCGCATTAGCCAACACTGGCGAACGTTTTGGCTATTACACAATGCTTGCTATCTTCGTACTTTTCTTGCAAGCTAAATTCGGTTTTGATGAAGGACAAGCCGGCAACATCTACGGCATCTTCTTAGGTTGTGTTTATTTCATGCCTCTCATCGGCGGTATCCTCGCCGACCGTCTCGGTTACGGCAAAATGGTTAGAGCAGGTATCGTGGTCATGTTCCTCGGCTACCTTCTTCTCGCGGTTCCAATGATGGGAGCAACAGCGAAAATCACCATGTTCTCTGCACTCGCACTCATCGCGATAGGAACAGGTCTCTTCAAAGGCAACCTTCAAGTCATGGTCGGCAACCTCTACGACGAGGCTAAGTACAGCCCATTCCGCGACAACGGTTTCAGTCTTTTCTACATGGCTATCAACATCGGTTCTATGTTCGCTCCTATGACAGCGACAAAGGTAACCGACCTCTTCCTCGGCAAAGCAGGATTCACCTACGTGCCACAGATTCCATCACTCGCTCACCAATATCTCGATGGAACAATCTCAGCAGATGCATTGAAATCGTTTGAGACACTCGCAGCACAACAAGGCAACACTGGCGACCTCGCTGCTTTCGCACAAAATTACATCGACTCATTGTCAACAGCATATAACTACGGTTTCGGCGTAGCATGTATCTCATTGGTACTTTCAATGGCTATTTA
>JAZLEF010000180.1:0-3860 GCA_045615125.1 Bacteroidales bacterium | reverse complement strand
GCCATATGATGGGCAACCTCGCTCCTTACCGTGCAGCGATGAAAGTTATCGACGAAAACAATCACTTATTCGTTAAAGGTATTCGCGAGTTCTACGCTGAAACACAACCAGAAAAGAGCCTCTATCCAGATGCTAACTCATCATTACGTATGAGCTACGGTTCTGTTCAAGATTACCAACCAGCTGACGCTGTTCACTATGACTACGTATGTACAGCTAACGGTATCCTCGAAAAATATGTTCCTGGTGACTATGAATTCGACGTTCCACAAAGACTCCTCGACCTCATCGCTGCTAAAGACTTCGGTCAATATGCTGACGAAAACGGCGAGTTGATCGTTTGCTTCCTTTCAACAAACGACATCACTGGCGGTAACTCAGGTAGCCCAATCATGAACGCTAGAGGCGAACTCATCGGCCTCGCATTCGACGGCAACTGGGAAGCTATGAGCGGCGACATCAACTTCGAACCAACATTACAACGTACAATCAATGTTGACGCACGTTACGTATTGTTCGTAATCGACAAATTCGCTGGTGCAACAAACCTCATCGACGAATTAACAATCGTTAAAAGCGAACCTCAAGTTGAAACAACAGAAGAAGTAGTAGCTGAATAATTGAAATTCAGAAGTTCAAAATCTCAGAACTTCAGCAATATGAAATAGGCGTGTCAAATAATATGACGCGCCTATTTTTTTATAAAAAAATCATTATCAGACAATAAAGTTAAATCAATGACGTTCGCTTTTTAAAATTTCAAAATATCTTAACCATGAAAAAAATCTCTTTATTATCAATTATCGTTTTGTCATTTGTGACATTATTCACATCATGTAAAGAGGAACACAATGTTCCAGCATTTCCGGAGGAACTGACAAATTATTTTCCATATAAGGAAGGTGAGTCATTCTCATTCGTCTCTGAAGATAACGACACATTGACTTTCGTTTTAAAATATGAAAGTTTATCTCCTGATAATAGTCATACGCAGCCATTCTTTTCTATGGTCTCATGCGGAGGAGAAGATTTCGCTTGGATGAATAAGACCACTGATGCAACCACAGTTCCATATTGGGACGATAAAAAAATAGAAATTGAATTTGAAATGACAGCAAGTCAGACAACTCCAAAAGCTGAAGGAGGGCTGTCAATAGGTTTTTCTATAGAAAATGCAAATAAATATAACGGATATACTCATATCTCATATAGCAGACGATTTGAATGCAATCCTTTTGACGGCAACGTTAACTTGCATGTTGGAGATGAAATAGCCCTTTACGAAGCCGGATATCAAGAAAGTTCTATAGCTATAGTAAAATGGAACGAAGGTATTTTAAGCTTCAACTTCGACGGAAAGAAATGGACTGCCATTAAATAAGATGTAAAAAAATCGTAAAAAGGGAATTACCCTATCAAATGATTTCTTAATTTTGTATCTTGAACGTAAAATTTAAAGATTATGGCAAAAATTCAAGATGACAACAAATTATATACAATATTAAGACCTTTTGTAGATCATCATTTAAGGAAGTCATTTCGTCGTTATAAAGTTATCGGACAAGAGAACATCCCTCAGGATGGAGCTTGCATCTTCGCTGCTAACCACACCAACACCTTGATGGACGCACTCGTGCTCCTCTCCATGAACAGCGAGAAAAAAGTGTTTATCGCAAGAGGCGACATCTTCAAGAAGCCTTTCATCGCCAAGCTCATGCACTTCTGCCGTATCCTCCCTATATATAGAATACGCGACGGTTTCAAGAGCGTTAAAGACAACAACTCAGAAATCATCGACAAGGCAGCCGACGTCGTACATGACAGTGTAAAACTATTCCTCTACCCAGAAGGATCTCACAGAACAAAACACTCTTTGCGTCAATTGAGCAAGGGTATTTTCCATATAGCATTACAAGCCAACAGTCAGTTCGGCCACGAGAAACCAATCTATATTGTTCCAGCAGGCATCGAATACGGCGACTATTTCCGCTATCGTTCCACAGCGCTTATCAACTTCGGTAAAGCTATCAACGTGACAGAATTCGTCAACCAACATAAAGACGAGAACGAAGCCGTCATCATGAACGGTCTCCGCGATATGTTGTCAGAACGTCTCTCAAAACAGATATCATTCATCCCTGACAGCGAAAATAACTACGAGGCAATATGGGAACTCACCAAGATAAAATCAGGATTGAAAGGCAGCTTGGAATCACGTCTGGAACGTAACCAAGAAACAATAAAAGAAATCCTCGATTTCAAAGAAAAAGAACCAGAAAAAGCAGAAGAACTCTTCGAAAAAGTCAATAAGTTCATCAAGAAACGCAAGAAAAGCGGCATCTCTGTGACATCAGTAACAAAGGAAAAACCATGCCTCACTGCTTTATGGAAGACATTAGTCACAATATTAGGACTTCCATTATACGCAGCCGCAGCTGTTTCAACGTTGCCTATATGGTTGGTCACAATGATATTGAAAAAGAACTTCAAAGACAAGGCTTGGGGTAACACCATCAGTTTCGCTGTAGAGGCAATCTTGCATCCACTGATGATGATAACATGCATCGCATTGACATTCTGCAAACTCCCATGGGAATTTGCGTTAGCAAGCAGCGTCTTATACTATTTCTGCTATATGTATTTCGTCGATTTCAGCGAGTTCATCAGAAGATGGGCTTCAGATATAAGATGGTGTTTCAACAAGAAACTCAGAAAATCAAAACTACCTAAAATCAAAAGTTTCTTGAAATAAGACATCAATGTAAAGTATCCCGTTATTTTAAAAAAATAATGGGATTTTTTCTTTAATACAGATAAAATATTTACTACTTTTGCGCGCTGAAAACGAGAGCCCATCTATTTAATTATTTAATATAAATATGAGAGTATATGGTCTTTAATTTTTTTATAATGAAGAAAATATTTTAAAAAATAAAGATTATGAAAGTCATTCCTCATTACTCTTACATCAAGAAAAGACACATCTTGGAGATGGGTCGTGCCAACCTTATGGGCAAGCAATGGATTTCCGGTGTCCTTCTTATGCTAAGCGTCATCATCGCGATGTTGTTAGCCAACCTTCCTGGCACAAAAGAAATCTATCATTCAATTTTAGAGACCAGTCTCTCCATCTCTGTTAAAAGTCCACACGGCGACTCATGGATCTTCCCAAAAGACATGACCGTTGAGAAATTCATCAACGACATTTTGATGGTTGTTTTCTTCTTCGTAGTAGGTCTTGAAATCAAGCGCGAGATTGTATGCGGAGAATTGTCAAGTGTCAAGAAAGCCATGCTTCCTGTCATAGCAGCTATGGGCGGTATGCTTATGCCAGCTCTTATCTATTTCTGCGTTAATGGCGGCACAGACGCTGGCAGCGGATGGGGAATACCAACAGCCACCGACATCGCATTTGCAGTAGGTATCATGTCGATACTCGGCGACAGAGTACCAATCTCATTGAAGATATTCCTTACAGCACTCGCTATCGCCGACGACTTAGGCGCCATTTTGGTTGTAGCTTTCTTCTACGGCGGTGAAATACACGGCTCTTTATTATTAGCAGCGATAGTATTGATAGGCATCGTATACTTCCTCAACAAGATGGGTGAAAAACGTATGATATTCTATCTCATCCCAGCCGTCTGTGTATGGTTCTTGTTCTATTATGCAGGAATCCACGCTACAATGTCTGGTGTTGTCATGGCCATGATGATTCCTATGGATGCACGTTACAAACGTTCATACTTCGAGAGAAAGACAGCCAACTATCACAGCCTTATCGTCAAACACTCTGACGACGATATCGCTCCTAACGAGAACCAACGTACATGTCTAAGAAACATCAGCCACGTGGCAAG
>JAZLEF010000179.1:0-2633 GCA_045615125.1 Bacteroidales bacterium | reverse complement strand
GTGATGATGTTGATGATGATTGTGCCTTCGTTTTTGGTAATCAAATATTATCCTGATATGATATATATGATGCCGCTGCCAATATTAGCAATGTTGATGGTGACATTCTTCGATACTAGAATGGCTATTTACACACAGACTCTTACCTTGATAATTATAAGTCTTGCTGTGCCTAACTCATTTAGTTTCTTCGTTATACAATTCTTCGTTTCTTTAGTTGCGATATTTGTACTATCAAGAAGCACATCACGTTCAAGGTATTTTGTGACATATGCATCTGTTTTAATCTCATACCTTGTATTAAAGATGGGTGCTTCCTTGATTTTTGAGGGCGGGCTAGATAATTTCACTTGGAATGATGTCGGTATCTTTGCTATGAATGCATTGTTTACAATGTTGACATTGCCTCTTTCTTATCTCTTTGAAAGAGTGTTTGGCTTTGTTACAAATATGACACTGCTTGAGTTGAGTAATACAAATAGTCCTTTGTTAAGAAAATTCGCTTCAGAGGCTCCTGGAACATTCCAACATGTTATGCAGGTTGCTGATCTTTGTGAGGAGGCGTTGTTCGCTATTGGAGGCAATATGCTTCTTGCTCGTACTGGTGCTATGTACCATGATGTTGGTAAATTGAAGAATCCTTTGTATTTTACTGAAAACCAAAGTGGAAAATATAATCTCCATGAAGATTTGTCATATTACGAAAGTTCTCAAATAATTATAAATCATGTTATTGACGGAATTGAGATATGCAGAAAATACCATGTTCCGGAACAAATCATCGATTTCGTTAGAACACACCATGGAACAAGAAGAACTGAATATTTCTATCAGATGGAGTTGAAGGAAAATCCTGGAGAAGAAATCAATGAAGCCGACTTCCGTTATCATGGCCCTATTCCTTTCTCAAAAGAGACAGCCGTCCTTATGATGGCCGACTCTGTTGAAGCTGCATCAAGAAGTCTTAAGGATAAGACTGAGGAATCAATCAGTAAGCTTGTTGACGGAATCATCGATGCTCAGACAAAAGACGATCAGTTTATTAATACAGATTTAACTTTCCGTGACATTACAACAATCAAGAAAGTGTTCAAGAAAAAACTGATGAATATCTATCACGTGAGAATCGCTTATCCAGTTTAATAATTCATTATGAATTATAAAAACGCAATGGAATTAGGTCCTTCGTTGAAGAGTAAATCTATGATTGATAGGTTTGAAACAAAACCATGTCGGTCGGAGAAGACCTGGTAATATTCGGGCATTTCAATTTTGTTGACTTCGTTTTTAGACAAAGCGATTCTGTAATCTTTTTCGTCGCTTATCTTTTCAAAGTCAGAAGTGTATAAAATATCTTTTTTCGCCTTTAATAGTTTGAGGATAGCTTTCATGCTAAACTCGTTCAATTCTATTAAAGTGTTGAATTTCTGTTTGTAAATCTTTTCGAAATAAGGGAAATAATAATCGAAATATGCCGATTTTCTGTATGCAGATTCCAGGCAGCGAAGATGAACCTGTTGCCACGATTCCTTATAGCTAATCTCGATGTCTTTTGTGAGAGTGTGATTCCCGTTTGTCTTGATGACAGGAACGGTCAATGTTTGCACTCCGTTAGCGGTCAAGACGTTGCATCTTGTGCGACATGACTGTTTCTGATATGTCTCGAACAATTCGATAGAGGCTTTCTCTGTTTTGAGAAACAGAGACATATATTCGATAGAAGGAAGATATGCTGTCGGAAAAATCTGTGACATTAATTAATAAGGTATTTGTTTATTATACTGATATATTCTTCTTTAGAAAGTCCGCCTACTTGTGACAAAGGCTGTCCGTCTTTAGGGAAGAAGAAGACTGTTGGAATGCTTTGTATCTTGAATACAGTTGCGAGTTTGCGTTCGTTGTCGACATTGACTTTATAGACTATGAGTCTTCCCTCATATTGCTGAGCTATCTCTTCCATTATAGGAGCGACTCTTTTGCATGGTCCGCACCAGTCGGCATAGAAGTCGATGATGCAAGGAACTTTTCCTTGATAAGCAACAGAGTCGGGATATGACTCGATGTCCCATACTTTTTTTATGAATGTCTTATAGTCTAAAGTCTTTACGAGAGTGTTTTCTTCTACCACTACTGTCTCTTCTTGAGGTGCTTCTGTTTTCTTGCTGTCTTTGTTTGAGTTGCCGCAAGAAATGAGCATAAGGACTGATAATATTGCAATGAATGATTTTCTCATCTTATCTTGATTTTGAACTGATTTAAATTTTTGTAAAGATACGATTTTTTTTAATTAAAATATGGTTTTGTTTTGTTTGTAAATGTAAATAATAAAATGTATCTTTGCACCACAAATAAAGAGTTTCAAATTAAAATTTAATAACAATGGAAAAGAAAGATTTATTGAAAGATGTTATTAAACACATCGACATAAAAAGTTACAATTCAACAGAATTAGTTGATGCAATGCGTAATATGTCATTCACATCACGCGACACTGCACGTGCAGCTGACATTTTGATGATGATGTGCAAAGAAAAAGAATGTACACACATTTTGACATTAGCTGGTTCAACATCAGCAGCAGGTTGTATGCAAGTTTATGTTGACATGGTACGTAACAAGATGATCGACGTTGT
>JAZLEF010000178.1:0-9921 GCA_045615125.1 Bacteroidales bacterium | reverse complement strand
TTAAGTATATTTATCCGTAATATAATTTGCGTATTTCCAAATTATTAAGTAATTTTACCGCTTTATTTATTGAAAACGTATTTATTATTATAACCATTAAAAAGATGAAAAAAACTATCACTTTAATCGTAGCTTTTACGTTCTTACTTTTCTCATGCTCAACAACAAAGAATGAGAAACAAGATTTGGCAAAATATGTTGATCCATTTATCGGTACTGGCGGTCATGGCCATACTTATCCTGGTGCTGTGACTCCTTTTGGTATGATTCAAAATAGCCCTGACACTCGCATGGATTCTTGGGACGGTTGCTCTGGTTATCATATCTCCGATACAACAATACTAGGCTTCAGTCTTACTCATCTTACCGGTACAGGATGTAACGACTACGGTGACTTCCGTTTTATGCCAATAACAGGAAAACCTTCATTCAATTCTGGTGAATATAGCTCATCATTCTGTCATGAAAACGAAACAGCAAAGGCTGGCTATTATTCAGTGCTCCTCGATGACTATAATATTAAGGTAGAACTTACTTCTGGCGACCGCGCTGCTATGCAACGTTATACCTTCCCTCAAACAAAAGAGGCTCATCTTATCATTGAGTTACAAGAGTCAAATACCTCTGCTGAAGCAATTCACGAGTCTTTCATAACAATAGAAAGCGATAATGCGGTGAGCGGTTTCCGTCGTACAGGACAATGGGCTGCCGACCAATATCTTTATTTCTATGCTGAGTTCTCAAAACCTTTCACAGCATACGGCATCTGCTCCGATAATAAGGAATATCCTAATATGAAACATGCTGAAGGTAAAGACTTGCAAGCATGGCTCGACTTCGATACTACAGATGGCAATCCTGTCGTCATGCGTGTAGCTGTTTCAGCTGTCGACGTTGAAGGTGCTAAGAAGAATCTCGCCGCTGAAATCAACGATTTCGACTTTGACGCTCTCGCTCAAAAGACATATAACAGTTGGAATGACGAACTCAACAGCATTAATATCAATAGTGTAAATGAGAAAGATAAAACTGTTTTCTATACTTCATTATATCACTGCTTCAGCGTGCCTAACCTCTACTCTGATGCAGACGGTCGCTATCGCGCTCACGATAAGAAGATTTATCAAAGCGATGAAACTCGTTACACTATCTTCTCATTGTGGGATACTTTCAGAACAGAACATCCTTTGCTTACTCTCATTCAAAGAGAACGCAGTAAAGATATTATCAATACCTTTATTAATAACTATGAAACAGGCGGACTTCTTCCTGTTTGGGAACTCGCTGCTAACGAGACTAATTGTATGATCGGATATCACGCCATTCCTGTCATCGCCGACGCTTACTTCTGCGGATTGGAAGGAATAGATTATGAAAAAGCTCTCGAAGCAATGGTGAAAAGTGCTCGCGAAGATCAATTTGGTCTCGACTGCTACAAAGAATATGGTTTCATCCCTTCTAACTGCGAAGGTGAGTCTGTGTCAAAAACTCTTGAATATGCATACGATGACTGGTGTATCGCTAAAATGGCAGAAGACATGGGAAGAAATGATATTGCTGACGAATTCTATCAAAGAGCTCAATATTACAAAAACATCTATGACCCATCAACAAAATTCTTCCGCGGAAAAAGAAACGGCTGCTTCGTGACACCTTTCGACCCAACACAGGTCAACTTTATGTTAACAGAAGCTAATACATGGCAATATAACTTCTTTGTACCTCAAGACATCAATACTCATATTGAAATGCTCGGTGGCGTGACAGCTTACGACAGAAAACTTAATGAGCTTTTCAATTCTTCTTCTGAAATGACAGGCCGCGTTCAGTCTGACATCACTGGTCTCATCGGACAATATGCTCACGGCAATGAGCCAAGTCACCACATGGCTTACCTCTATAATTATTTAGGAAAACCATCTAAGACACAAAAGCTCGTTAATAAAATCATGAATGAATTATATACAGATCAAGCTGACGGTTTATGCGGTAACGAAGACTGCGGACAAATGTCGGCCTGGTATGTGATGAGCGCGATGGGATTCTATCCTGTTACACCTGCAAGCGGTTATTACGTAATAGGTGTGCCTCATTTTGAAGAAATGACAATCAACCTTGAAAACGGCAAGACTTTCACTATTGTCGCTAATAATCTTTCAAGAGAAAACAAATATATAGAATCTGTAAAGCTCAACGGAAAATCATTGGATCGTAGCTATATCTATTTCGATGAAGTTCATAATGGCGGCAAGTTGGTTTTCGAAATGACAAACAAACGTAATTCAACATGGGCTACTCAACCAGAAAATTGTCCTAAACAGAAAATAGAAAAATCAATCATAGTGACAGCTCCTATTATCAGCGTAGCTTCAGATGTGTTCTTCGATAAATTAAATGTAACAATCAGCCATATTGATGCTGACGCTAAGGTTTATTACACCATCGATGGTAGCACACCAGATGAAAATAGCACTCTTTATACAGAGCCTTTCGATCTCAACGAGAGTGCCGATGTGAGAGTGGTCGCTATAAAAGACGGCAAGAAAAGCAATGTTATAGAAGGTAATTTCAAGAAGATTGCAGCAGGAAGAACTATCAAATTAGAAAACAAATATAACTCACAATATGAAGCTGGTGGCGACATCGCTCTCATCGACTTCCAAAGAGGTAGCAACAACTTCAGAGTCGGAACATGGCAAGGCTATCATGGCGTTGATCTTATCGCTACTGTCGATTTAAGTGAGAAACAAGAATACAACAGACTTGCTGGTAGCTTCTTGCAAGATCAAAAATCATGGATCTTTATGCCAAAACAAGTAGAGTTCTTTATCTCTGATGATGGCAAGAACTTCAAATCATTAGGAACTATTAAGAATACTATCTCACAAGAAACAGAGGAACCTGTTCTTCACGAGTTCTCTATCGACAAGAATTTCAGTGCAAGATATATAAAGATGGTTGCAAAGAAAATAGATGCATGTCCTGATTGGCATGTCGGAGCTGGCGAGCCAGCATGGATTTTCTGTGATGAGATTGTTATAGAGTAAGACTACAAGACTACAAGACCACAAGACTACAAGTAACGAGGTTGTTTTTGTGGTCTTGTGGGAATATAAAAAGAGACCGCCTAATAATTTTAGACGGTCTCTTTTTTTGTGCCTTGTTGTAATTTATTATAGATTTATTTCGTCACCGTTTTTGTTGAGGAAGTTATATTGCATGATGTGAAAGTTTTTAACTTCCTTAACATTGATTTTTCTGTGGTATCTCCATTCCCATTTTTTCTTTATTGAGATGATTCCTTTAGTGATATAAGCATATATGAAAGGATGTACTTGCAGTGTTATGTTATTTTCATTTTGGTCTAATAGCAAGAACTTCATATTATTTTCTATCTCATCGATGAAGAGGGAAGAAGATTTTATCTTACCGGTTCCGCCACATGTAGGGCATTTTTCTTGTACAGATAATTCGGTCTCAGGTCTTACTCTTTGACGTGTTATTTGTATGAGGCCGAATTTTGAAGCAGGCAATATTGTGTGTCGTGCGCGGTCTTTAGCCATCTCCTCTTTGAGTTTGTTGAACAACTCTTTTCTGTTGGCTGCTTCGTGCATGTCGATAAAGTCAACGATTATGATACCTCCCATATCGCGGAGTCGTAGTTGACGTGCTATTTCTGTTGCTGCTTCTAAATTAACAGACAAGGCGTTTTCTTCTTGAGAATTTTCTTTGTTTACACGTTGTCCGCTGTTGACGTCGATGACGTGCATAGCTTCTGTGTGCTCAATAATGAGGTAAACACCATTTCTGATTGTGACTATTCTACCAAAGAGTCCTGCTATTTGTTTGTTGACACCGAATTCTTCGAATATATGTTCTTTGCTTTTGTGAAGTTTTACGATGTCTAGTTTTTGAGGAGCAATGGTAAAAATAAAGCTTTTTATTTCTTCATAAAGATTGGCATCGTCGATGTATATGCCATTGAACGACTCATTGAGGATGTCTCTTAATACTACTGATGTTCTGTCGAGTTCGCTTATCAGTTTGGTTGGGTTATTACATCCGTTGATGATATGAGTCATGTTCTCCCATTTTTTGAGGAGAGTTTTGAGGTCGGCGTCGAGTTCTGCTACTTTCTTGCCTTCTGCCACGGTGCGGATAATAACGCCGAAGTTGTTAGGTTTTATACTCTGGATGAGAAGTTTAAGTCTTCTGCGTTCTTCGCTGCTTTTTATTTTTTGAGAGACAGATATGCGGTTTGAGAATGGAACCAACACTATATAACGACCTGCGAAAGATATGTCGGCAGTGAGACGAGGACCTTTGGTGTTGATAGGCTCCTTGGTGATTTGCACAGGTATTTTGTCGCCTACAGCGATGAAGTCTGATATTTTACCTGATTTATCTATGTCCTTTTCCAACTCAAAAGATTCCATGTTGAGCTGAGCTGTATTGCCGTCTTCAGCGAATTTGGTGAATTTTTTGAGTGATAATATTTGAGGTCCGAGGTCGAGGTAATGTAAAAATGCGTCTTTTCTGCTGCCTATATCAATGAATGCTGAGTTTAATCCTGGGAGGATTTTCTTTACTCTGCCGAGATAAACATCGCCTACAGCGATATTGTTGTTTTTTTGTTCTTTATGAAATTCAACAAGCTGTTTGTCTTCCAATAAAACAATATTAACCTCTGAAACATCAGAACTGATGATGAGCTCTCTGTTGATTTGTGTAGTGTCCATTTACAGTTATTATATTTACAAAGGTTTATAATTTGAATTAATAAAAACATAACACAACACTGTTTCTGAACAATGCTGTGTTATGTAAGTCCAAATTATCTTAGATTATTTTTTCTTCTTATGTCTATCTTTTCTTAAACGTTTTTTACGTTTGTGTGTAGACATTTTGTGTCTTTTATGTTTTTTACCGTTTGGCATAATATGTAGTTTTTAAATTATTTAACTTCGTTTACAAAAGTTTTAGATGGTTTGAATGCTGGAATGTTGTGAGCTGGGATGATGATTGATTGATCAAGTTTAATATTTCTTCCAACTTTTTCAGCTCTAGTCTTTCTGATAAAGCTACCGAATCCTCTTAAATATACAGGTTCGCCTTTAGCAACAGATTCTTTAACTGCGTCCATGAATGCTTCAACAACTACTTGAGTGCTTGATTTTTCAAGACCTGTTTTTTCAGCGATTTGTGCTACGATTTCTGCTTTTGTCATGTCTTATATTCTTTTAAATGTTAATAATTATATTTTAGGGTGCAAAGGTAAGAACTTTTTTGATTGTTGAGGCAAAAAAAATATTTTTTTTTACTAAAAAGCATTAAAAATGTGATAACTAGCTTTTTTTATCTCTATTTTGGCATTAAATCTTGAAAATATTTTTTCCAATTTTATCTTTTGTTGTAAAAAATGATGTAATTTTGGTAAAGAATTTTAACATTTATATTATGGCAAGTTTGAATAAAGTTATACTAATCGGACGTCTCGGTAAAGATCCGGAAATAGTCTCTTTTGATAATGGAAGTAAAAAAATGTCGGTGTCGCTGGCAACAACCGAACGTTATCGCGATCGTAATGGAGAATGGATAGAGCAAACAGATTGGCATAATCTTGTAAGTTGGGGTAATATAGCTCTCGATATAGCTGAAAAAAGACGTAATTATATAAAAGGTGATTTGATGTATGTGGAAGGCAGAATAAAGACACGCCAATATGTCGATGGCCAGAATATCACTCGTAATATAACAGAGATAGTCGTCGACAAAATGATGAGCATGAGCAGCAGCCGTAGTGCTGTGAGCAACCAGCAGCCTGCACCAAGCTATCAGCAACCAGCACCAAGCTATCAGCAGCCAACACCGACTTATCAGCAACCAACACCAAGTTATCAACAACCGGTTCAGACATATCAGCCATTGCCTGAGATGCCAAATCCGGATTACGACGGAGACGATCTTCCATTCTAAAGAACATATTACAAGACTATAAGTTTTTATTTGCTTATAGTCTTGTAATCTTGTTGACTTGTGGTCTTTTTTATTATCTTTGCACTCGAATTTGTAAATCATTGTATTTTGGAAATATCTTCAATAGACCCTCTTATATGTCTGCTGACAACCATAACAGCAGAACCTTTCTTCATTGGCGTTTCAGTTAAAGCTATCGTTTGTTTAATAATAATGTGCGGATTACTTCTTTGTTCCGCGATGGCATCTTCTAGTGAGACCGCATATTTCTCGTTACAGCCTAATGATATCAACGAACTCGAATTATCTTCGAAACGAAATGAGCAGTTAGTGCTCGAAATACGCCAAAAGCCAAAGACATTATTAGTTACTATATTAATATTTAATAATTTAGTAAATATCTCCATTACTATTTTCTCTACCTACATCATGAACATGATGTTCAACCTTGCAGCTAATCCTATATTGGCATTCGTTCTCAATGTGCTTGTAGTTACATCTTTGATATTGCTCTTTGGTGAGATGATACCTAAAGTGTATGCTTCTAAAAAAGCTAAGTCCATTGCCGTTATGATGGCTCCTGTCTTAAAGGTGTTGATAGTGTTATTCAAGCCTCTTAGTAAAATATTCGTCTCATCAACTTCATTTATAGATAAGAAATTGGTTAAGAAAAGCGGCAGTATATCTCTCAGCGACCTTTCTACAGCTGTAGATATTACAACAGAAGACAGCTCTTCTCCAGAAGAAAAGAACATGTTGAAAGGTATTGCTAGCTTTGGTGAAAAAGAGGTGAGCGACATTATGAAAGCTCGTGTCAATATGTTCTCGGTTTCTATGGATACCAGCTTTGAGGAGCTGATGCCGCAAATCATTGATAAAGGCTTTTCAAGAATCCCTGTTTATGACAAAGACCTCGATGATGTTAAAGGTATGTTATATGTGAAGGATTTGCTTCCTTACATAGATGAGAAAGATTTCTCGTGGCAGACTCTCATCCGTCCAGTATTCTTTGTTCCAGAAAACAAAAAGATAAATGATTTGTTCCAGGATTTCAGAACTAAGAAGATTCATATTGCTATCGTTGTTGATGAATATGGCGGAACATCTGGACTTGTTACCTTGGAAGATATTGTTGAAGAAATAGTGGGCGACATTAGCGATGAATTCGACAAAGAGCCGGAAAATGAATATTATAAGAAGATAGATAATGAGACATATATCTTCAAGGCGCAGATAAGCATGGTTGATTTCTGCAAGGTGTTCGAGATAGATGACGATTATTTTGAAGAGGTAGAAGGCGAATCGGATACTCTCGCTGGAATGATTCTGGAAATAGAAGGTCGTATCCCAGAAGCTGGATTCAAATGTAGCTATGGAGATTTTACTTTCGAGATAGTGGAATCAGACAAGAAACACATTATTAAAATAAAAGTGACACGTAAAGATGAAGAATAAAGACAAAAGGCAAAAGGCAAATGACAAAAGCTCATGGATTACGACTTTCATGACCAAAATTTTATTGTTAATTGTCGGTTGTACTTTATTTTCTTCTTGCGATAATAAGCAATATCAACCAAAGCCAAGAGGATATTTTAGGATAGACTTCCCGGAAAAAGAATATGTCAGACTCGACAGTATGCAAAATTACAGCTTCGAATATTCTGTCAACTCACAAATTACACCTGATTATTTTTCTCCTGATGAAAAGGAATGGATAAATGTAGAATACCCTTCTCATAAAGGAACGATTCATATCAGCTATAAAAACGTTGACAATAATCTTGACGTCTATTTGGAAGACTCGTATATGATGATGACAAAACACATCTCACGTGCCATGGGAATACGCGACAGTCTCATAATAAATCCTGATAAAAAAGTCTACGGTTTGGTCTATTTCCTCGAGGGAGAAGGAGTGGCGTCGCCATTACAGTTTTATGTCACAGATAGCGTTAATCATTTTTTACGCGGCTCTTTATATTTCAACGTGAGAACCAACAACGACTCATTAGCTCCTGTTATCGATTACATCACCGAAGATGTGCGACATCTGATTGAAACACTTGAGTGGAAGTGAGGAATCCGGATGCGAAGGCTGATTTTGGAGGTTGGTTTATTTAGATACATTTAAGTTTGTTTTAAAAATTTATATAAACTCAAAAAAACTTCTCTCTTTTGCCTTTTGCCTTTCGACTTTTTTTTATCTTTGTACGATTTTTTTGCCAATACATCTTATGTAGGATTTATTTATATATAGTATTCATTATTAAAGAAAGGGGGAAACCATGATAGAAACATTAACAGTAGGCAAACTGAAATGGCATCATATTACAGACCCGACGGAAGAAGATTTCGTTGAATTGAGAGAGAAATTTCATTTTCACCCCCTCGATATTGAAGACTGTAGATCGGTGAACCAACGTCCGAAAATAGACATCTACGACGATTATTATTTCGTTATCCTACAGTATCCAGACTTTGACAGACAAGATAAGTTTATTTTTCCAAAAGAAGTAAAGCTCTTCTGGGGTCAGGATTATATCATCACTCTTGAAAGAAAACGCTGGCATGTGAGTCAGCTCTTTAATGAATACAGCGAACGCGATGATGAGTCATTGGTAAAAGAACTCGTAACGTCTGATATTCTCCTCTATCGTATCATTGAAAAACTTATGAAAGAGTCACTCTATCTCCTTAAGAAGATTGGATTCGAATTGGAGATGCTTAACAAAGAACTCTTTGGTGACAAACAAGTCAGAATCATTGAGAGAATATCTGTGACAAGAAAGAATATCATTACAATCAATACTATCTTCAAGCCACAGCTGAGAATGTTCCATAGCTTCGAGACAGGTCAGATTAGAGGTTTCGGTGACGTGGAGTTCATGGAAGACTACTGGGGTAATATCCTCGACTACTACCAAAAGGTGTGGGATATGACGGAAGACCACGAAGACTTGATAGAAGGTCTCTCCAAGACTTTCGATTCAATGCAGACTAACAAGACTAACGAGATTATGAAGATGCTCACTCTTCTTTCATCTATCATACTTCCTCTTACCTTTATCACAGGTCTCTTCGGTATGAATGTGATGTTCCCATTCATGACCACGACAAAGGTGACATTCTGGATTATTGTTGGTGTGATGTTGGTGGTAAGTGTAGCTTTGATATATTTCTTCAAACATAGAAAATGGTGGATGTAGACATATAAAAAAAAGAGGCTTAAAGCCTCTTTTTTTATTCTATTGTCTTTGCTACTGCTTCGGCACGAATCAGAGCTTTATGGATGTGGTCTAAGACATTTTCTTCACCAACCATATCGACGATGCCAGCTTGTTTTATCGCATCATGAACATTTTTGTTAACGCCAGACAAGATAATTATTCTTCCCTCATCCAAAGCAGCCTGGATGAAAATCTCAAGGTTGTGGATACCTGTGGCATCGATGAATGATACTTTACGCATTCTGATGATACGTATCATCTTATCTGAATTACGATGTGATAACTCTTCAAATTTATTAGCGATACCAAAGAAGAAAGGACCTTCAATTTCATATACTTCAGTATGTTCAGGAACAAAGAGTTTTTCGTCTTGTTCTCCGTCGTTGTGAACGTCTAATTCATTTTGGATGACAGAGATATTTGTGCTTTCCATAACACGTTTGATGAAGATGATAACAGCCAATACCAATCCTATTTCTATAGCGATGGTGAGGTCGAAGATGACTGTAAGTAATAATGTTGTGAAAAGAACAGCGATGTCGCTTCTTGATTGAGGGCACATTGATAGTATTGTCTTCCATCCGCTAATGTTATAAGACACTACGATAAGTACGCCAGGGAGGCATGACATTGGGATGAGACCTACGAGGCTTCCCAAGAATAATAAAACTAACAACAATACTAATGTGTGTACGATGCCAGCTACAGGAGTACGTCC
>JAZLEF010000177.1:0-3227 GCA_045615125.1 Bacteroidales bacterium | reverse complement strand
GTTTTCCTTATCTTTCGACATTATCTAACACCTCCCCTATCGTTTTAGAAAAGATATTGTCTTTCAAAACATATCTGTCGAAGACATAAATAATAGCGATGACAACAGCCATCACGATGAAACCCGACAAGCCAGACGCGCCATTTATCAAGTCGTTGCCGCCTTTTATCAAAAGCACGTTCAATCCGGCAACAGCGTTTATCGTTCCATGAAATACAGCAGCTGGAAAGACAGACTTCGCTTTAAGAACGAAATACACTTCCACGAAAGATGCAAGCACACAGAATATCACCATCATAAAGACTCCGACCTCAGAATGTTGAGGATAATTATGACCAAGCAATATCAATGGGAAATGCCACAATCCCCAGACGATTCCGATGAATATTGAAGCACATGCGAACTTCTTGTCTCTCAAAGCAGCGATAAGATAATTACGCCATCCGTATTCTTCGCCGAAAGCAAAAAGAGCGTTGATAGTAGCACCAGCGAAAAGTCCGCTTATTATCGTTGTGACAATCAAAAAAGCAGGAGTCATCAACATGCTCACCATTTCCTTTTGTTCTTCCGGAACAGAATCAGCAGGAACCATAGCCGACAAATCAGTATTGAACTCACAGCCTGGCAAAAGAGTATTAACAAAGATTGTTAACAGAACTATGACAACCGGCAGTATCCATGCCACGAGCCAAGACCATCTTATTTTAAATCGCAACAATCCCGTCTCACGTAGAGACACACGTCCGTGTGTCTTTCTGCAAATCACAAATTGCACCCCCAATGCACAAATCATCGGCAAAAACATATAAGACGATGCAAAGAATGTATAAATCATTATATTATCGGCTGGATTTTTAATCCCGACACCGAAAATCATGATGGCAGCATAAACCCAACTTACCACACAAAGTATTATTGAATAATTGATTGCTTTTTTCATAGTTTTATAGCTTTCAGCAATCAGTTTTCAGTCCTCAGTTTGAAACCGCTGAAGACTGACCGCTGACCGCTCATTTTTTAAATTTCAAATCATAAATCTCTTCATACAAGGCTTTCGTCTCCTCAACGGTTTTTTTGTTAATGAAAATCAATGACTTTTGACTTTCGTCATTAGCCTTTTGACATTTTATTTCAATAAACAAAGAAACATCTTTATTGACATAGAGTCGGCATTTGTTACCGTCGCTCATCTTGAAATTACCGATATTGACTTTTCCTGTGGAGATGCCGTTGGTTCTTAACTTGATAGAAGGGAGCTGCTCAACGAGTAAAACCGTATCAATATCAGAAACTGGAATATTCATCGCATAATCGCCTTTGATTTCAATGACATCATCATTAACAGTTACTGTATTTCCATAATCAACCATGAAAACAGGAATACAAGCGAGTGCTATCACAAGCAAAGTGACCGCAATTGTATTTCTATGATTTCTCGGACGTTTAGCGGCATAATCCAACTCATTATCTTTAAGAATCTTAATGGTTGATTTCATCTCGTTATAAAGTTCTTCTGTATAGAAATCATCACCTCTATTGATAAAGACCGAACCATTTATAGTCTTTATTTCAATTGTTTTTCCATTTCTTTTTCTCTGATATACGATCGCTTTTTCAGAACCTTCAAATTCATCTCTCTTTATTCTGCAACGACCTTTGAGGACAGCACCAAAGCTCACACCATTACTACGAGCAACAACCCTCGGCATTCTGTCTAACAACGAGATAGAGATTATAGTATCATTTGAAATTGCCAAAGGAAACAATGTATCCTTTATCTTAATTCCATCTTCAAAAACAGCAACACTTTCCTTCTTTACAGCCAAGACAGAAAACACTACCGTTATTACTATTACTGATATTACAAACATTGACATGGTAATTTAAGTTTAGAATTTCTACATTAATTTTCAATTTTCCGTTTTCAATTTTCAATTTATTGATAAAGCGTTCCTGTGTTAACTACAGGCTGTGCTGATTCGTCGGCGCAGAGCACTACGAGGAGGTTGCTTACCATAGCAGCTTTCTTTTCGTTATCAAGTTCGACGATTTCCTCTTCGCTGAGTTTGTCGAGAGCCATCTTCACCATTGTGACAGCACCTTCCACGATTTTCTCACGAGCAGAAATGATAGCCGCAGCTTGTTGACGACGCAACATAACAGCAGCGATTTCTGGAGAATAAGCGAGATAGTTAATTCTTGCTTCCACGACTTCCAAACCCGACATTTCTAATCTATCATTAAGTTTCTTTAACAAAATATCGTTGATTTCAGCGCCGCCAGAACGTAATGTCAACTCATTGTTTTTAGTATCGTCGTTATCGTCGTAAGCGAACATTCCAGCGACTTCTCTCAAAGCAGCATCACTTTGCACGCGGACAAAGCTCTCAAAAGCCTTCATTCTTCCCATAACACTAACCTGACCATTAGTAACGCCAGCCATAGTCTGAGAATCTATTTCAAACATTGCCTTGTAAGTATCTTTAAGTTTCCAAACCAAAATCTGACCTATTAATATAGGATTACCAGTCTTGTCGTTAACCTTAATAGGATCAACATTAAGGTTACGAGCACGAAGAGAAACTCTCTTTGAAGTAAGAAGGAAGTTAACCCAATAGAAACCGGTCTTCTTGAAAGTGCCGCGATAGTTACCGAAGAACAACATCACCATTGCCTCATTAGGTTCCTGCATTCTCAAACCAAAAAGACATATCATAAAAAAGACTGCTGCAACAATGCTTGCAACAATACCAAATGTATTAGCAATCTGAATAAAATGCACTAAAGCATAAACGCTTATCCCCGTCAATGCCAAGAACAATATCAATGCAACAAAACCATTGACGACTAAACCTTTAAATTCTTTTTCTTTTGTTTCCATAATTGTTATTTTTTAAGATTTTTAAACATTTATTTTAATATCATTTTGATATTACAAAGATAGTAGATATTTTTTATTTGTCAAGAGGAAAATTAATATTTTTCAATAAAAATAACATGACATAGCATGAAATGATTTTTACAATCAACGACAGAGATAAGTTTAGGAAATATTGTTGATAAAAACTTAACAGAAACTATTATTATCTCGTATCATTTTATTATATTTGCAATGAACTTTATTGCAAATATTGCATTTTTGTTCACTATACATTTAACCATTAAATCAAAAAAACAATGAATATATCTCGCCAAAAATACATTGACCGACTTATTGCTCATAAACA
>JAZLEF010000176.1:0-7911 GCA_045615125.1 Bacteroidales bacterium | reverse complement strand
CCGACATCGAATTCGAATTCCCATTCGGCTTCAAAGAATTGGAAGGTATCCACAGCCGTACAGACTTCGACCTCAGCAGCCATTCTAAGTTCTCAGGCAAGAAACTTCAATATTTCGATCCAGAGACAAATGAAAGCTACGTTCCTTACGTTATCGAGACATCTATCGGTTTGGACCGTATGTTCCTCGCAATGTTGAGCCACGCTTACACAGAAGAAAAACTCGAAGATGGTTCAGAACGCGTCGTGATGAAATTCCCAGCAGCATTGGCTCCTTATAAAGTAGCAATCTTGCCTCTCGTCAAGAAAGACGGTCTACCAGAAAAAGCACGCGAAATCATGGAACAACTCACACCTGACTTCATGTGCCAATATGAAGAAAAAGACTCTATCGGCAAACGTTATAGAAGACAAGATGCCATCGGTACACCTCTCTGTGTTACTATCGATAACCAAACATTAGAAGACAACACAGTGACAGTACGCGACCGCGACACTATGGAACAAATCAGAGTAAACGCTGACGAACTCTATAACATCATAAGAAATAAAATAGCACCTAAGAAGATATAATATATTTTCTTAATACAAATCAAAAAGGGAATATCGGCTTAGCCAACATTCCCTTTTTTTATTATCCGTTTCCGTTTCCGCCTCCGCCTTCGCCTCCGCTTCCGTTTCCGTTTCCGTTTCCGTCTCCATCATCCGTTTCCATCTTAATTTCCGCTTCATCGATAATCATCTTCTTAAGTTCCATGAGGTCGTATGCATTTTCGACCGAGAAATCACCTATTTTAGTTCTTCTCAAAGATGTCATGCATGCGCCGTTGCCGAGTGCTTTGCCGAAGTCGTTGACTAACGATCTGATGTATGTTCCCTTGCTGCATTTCACTTCGAACTTGAGCATAGGAAATTCTGTTGTGTCGATTTTGAAATCTTCTATATGAACGAGTCTTTCTTTAAGAGCGATTTCCTTGTCGGAACGTGCGTATTCAAAGGCTCTCTTGCCTTGTATCTTGATGGCTGAGAATTTAGGAGGACGTTGCATTATATCGCCTAAAAACGCTTTCCTTGCTTCTTCCATCATATCTTCTGTAATGCCATCGGTTGGATAAAACGCGTCAGGTTCGCTTTCTAAATCGTATGACGGCGTAGTCTGACCTAAGAGCATGGTGCCTGTATATACTTTCTCTTGCGCTTGGAAGTTGTCTATTTGTTTTGTCATCCTTCCTGTGCATACGATAAGCAAGCCTGTTGCCAAAGGATCTAAAGTGCCGGCATGACCGACTTTTAACTTCCTGATACCGTGATATCGTTTGATGACGGCACGTATGAGATTGACGGCATCGAAAGATGTCCAGTCTAATGGCTTGTCGATGAGAAAGACTTCTCCTTCTTCAAAATGAAACATATTATAAAGCGAATATTATTGTGATTGCACCTGCGATAGCACAGTATATTGCGAAATAAATAAGTTTGCCCTTTTTGACTAAGTTGATCATGAACTTACATGCAAAACAGCCAGAAATGAAAGCTCCTAAGAATCCTATAAATAATGGCATAAATCCGATTCCGTTCAACAATGCTGGTTCTTTTATCATGTCGATGATGTTCAAGAATGTTTCACCTAAGATAGGAATCAATACCATGAGGAATGAGAACTGAGCAATGCTTTCTTTCTTGTTGCCGAGGATGAGACCTGTGGCGATGGTAGTTCCAGAACGTGATAAGCCTGGAAGAACAGCGAGAGCCTGTCCTAAACCGATGATGAAAGCGTCGCGGTATGAGATGTTTTCTTTCTTACGAGGTTTGGCGTAATAAGCGAATGTAAGTAATGTGGCTGTGAGGAGTAGGCAACATCCTACAATCAACAGTCCGCTGCCGAAGATGGCTTCAACTTTGTCTTTAAAAAACAATCCTACAATCATGACAGGAATGATGGAAAGTAAAATCTTAGCCACATATTCTTTTTCTGGATTCCATTTCATGCTGAAAAATGTTCCTTTGAACAAATGTTCTATCTCTTTCCAGAGAATCACTATGGTGCTCAAGACTGTTGCGGCGTGTACTGTAACAGTGAACAATAAATTATCAGCTGCTGATGTGTTGAGGTTTAATATTTCTTGTCCTATTGCTAAGTGTCCGCTACTGCTGACAGGTAAAAACTCAGTCAATCCTTGGAGGATTCCCAGTAATAATGCTTCTAACCAATTCATAGTTCTTGTTGTTTAATTAATCTTTCTTAGGTTTTTTCATGATGGCATAAATCTGAATGCCGAATCCTATCAATACGAGTATAGGTGCCAATGTGAGTCGGCGGAAATTAAATATAGCTTCATTGAAGACGTCTGGATCATCGGAGCCTCCACCTATCATCAAAATAAATCCGATGAGGAGAAATGCTAATCCTATTATGACCCAAAGATAATTGTCGCGACCAAAAGGCATCTCTGTTTCTTTTTCCTGTTCGTTTTTTAGGTTTTTGTTTTTTTCTTCTAAATTATTCATATCTGATTTTTATTTGTTACATATAAAATCTATCGATGTCGGCATTCAGATATTTTCTCATTGAGAATATTGTCGAGAAGAATGTAAGTATAAGACTTAAAATCACGACTGATGAATATACGATGATTATATATCCGTTGCCTTGCGACATGTTCATTTCAGGCAGATAATCCTTTATTCCTAACAAAACAGCTGTGATAAGTATCAAAGCGATGGCTGCTGCTATAAATCCTTGTAGCATGAAAGTCTTTAGAAAAGGTTTCATGACAAATCCTTCTGTTGCACCGACGAGTTGCATAGTCCTTACCGTAAAGCGTTTGGAATAAATAGAAAGTCTGATAGTGTGGCTTATCAATGTTATCGCTATAAGTAGCAAGACGAGACTTATGGCAAATAGTATGATTTTTATTTTGTTGATGTTGTCGTTGATGGTGTTTGTCAGTGTTTTTTGGTAGATGACTTCTTTTACTATTGTTTTCTTTCCAATCCATTTTTCTACCATAGCCATACTGTCGCTGTTGGCATAATTGGCAATAAACCTGACATCGATGGAAGGAAGCAGAGGATTTTCTACATCACCAAGCCATTGAAGGAAGTCCTCGCCTAGATCTTCTTTCATTCTATTGGTGGCTTCTTCTTTGCTGATGTATTCTGCTGATTTGATATAATTCTTTTTACTTAGTTCGTCCTTCAGACTTAATATGGAAGATTCTTTGGCATCGCTTTTTATCACTATTTCAAAACCGATATTCTCTTTGACGTAGCTGAGCAGTCTGTCAGTATAAATCATGACAAAAGCATACATTCCTAGCACGAAAAGTACCAGCATAATGCTCATCAGCGAGACAAAGTACGAACCTGCGAATCTTCTTTTTGTTGACTTATTTTCAGAATACATCTGTTATTTATTTCTTTGCAAAGATAACTATTTATTTCTTAAAAAATCAAAACGCAAAATTTTATTGTTATGATGTATATAATTAAAAAAAATGTAATTTTACACTTTCAAAAAGCAGTCTTATATGTTAAAGAAATTGGGTGATTATTTGATATTGATGTTTCAGGTTTTTCGCAAGCCTGACAATGCACTGATTTTTAGAAAAAGGCTGTTGCATGAGTTCTATAATCTTGGTTTTACATCAATAGGAATAGTGTTGATATTATCGGTTTTTGTTGGTGCTGTCGCCACGATTCTTGTTGCTTATAACACCGACAATCCTCTCTTGCCGGAGAAACTCATAGGTTTTTCTGCTCGTCAGATGATAATATTGGAATTTTCCCCTACTATGATAAGTCTGATTCTTGCAGGAAAACTCGGCTCTCAGATTGCATCTGAACTCGGAACGATGCGTGTTACCCAGCAAATAGATGCGCTTAAGGTTATGGGTGTCAATCCTGCCAATTATCTGATATTCCCAAAAATCATATCATGTCTTTTCTTTATCCCTGTTCTAATAATATTCAGTATAGTAGTTGGGATATTGGGAGGATGGTTGGCATGTGTTTTTACGGGTGTCATCACACCGACAAATTACGTTGTCGGATTGAGAGCTTGGTTTGAGCCGTATTCCGTGACCTTCGCAATGATAAAGACCGTTGTCTTCGCTTTCCTGATAACATCTATCTCTAGTTTTATAGGATATGAAGTCAAAGGCGGCTCGGTGGAAGTAGGCAAGGCTAGCACTAAGGCTGTTGTTATAAGCAGCATAGCAATTATAGTTTTCGATTTGATTTTAACACAGATGCTATTAACATGATTAGGGTAGAGAACATAACAAAGAGATTCGGCGAGCATCTTGTCTTGGATGATATTAGTGCCACCTTCGAAAGAGGCAAGACTAATCTCATCATCGGACAGAGTGGCTCTGGAAAAACCGTTTTGACGAAGGTGTGTATAGGTCTGTTTGAACCAGATAATGGAACCGTTACTTTTGACAACCGTCCTTTTTCAAATACCAAAGAAAAACATAAGGCAGATATACGTAAGGAAATGGGCGTCCTCTTTCAAGGAGGAGCTCTCTTCGATTCCATGAACGTGGAAGAGAATGTGATGTTCCCTCTTAATATGTTTACCGATATGACTTACGAAGAGAAATTGGAGAGAGTGAATTTTTGTCTTAACAGAGTTAATCTCAATGGAATCAATAAATTGTCGACATCGGAACTCAGCGGCGGCATGATGAAACGCGTCGCCATTGCACGCGCAATATCCAACAGCCCTAAATATCTGTTCTGCGACGAACCTAACTCGGGACTAGACCCTTTGACAGCCGAACTTATTGACGACCTTATCAGTGAGATAACAGAAGAATATAACATAACGACTATAATAAACACTCACGATATTAACTCAGTACTTAAAATAGGTCAGACAATCAACTTTATCTATAAAGGAAAATTATGGTGGAGAGGTGATAATAAATCTGTTTTAAATACTGAAAATAAAGAACTTAAAGACTTCCTCTTCTCAACGGAATTGACAAAGAGAATACGTACAATTTAAAAATTATAGTTATGAATTTATTGGATTTAATCATTGGTATTATCTTGGTTCTTTTTGCATTAGCAGGATTAAGAAAAGGTTTAATCATTGAGGCTTTCTATTTGGCTTCTATAGTGATAGGAATTTATGGCGCAATGTTCTTTTCCGATATTATGGCGGAATGGATTTCTGAATTAATCAATGTAGATGAGGAATATCTGGCGTTGGTAGCTTTCATATTGACTTTCATAGTTTTTATGATTCTTATAAGATTCCTTGGCAGAATCGTCAGCAATTTGGTTAATACCATTCATTTGGGATTTATCGATAAAATTGGAGGCATCGCTTTTGGTCTCATGAAAGGTGCTTTGCTCGTAAGTGTCTTGATTATGGTGTTAAACATATTCGGAATAAGTGATGTTATCGATAAAAAGACAAAAGATAAATCTGTTCTTTATGGATATACTGAACAAATAGCAAATGTTATTTACAAAAATCAGGATATGATTAAGGACTCTATGGAAAAGAGTTTTGAAAAAGGAATAGATGTTATTGAAGATGTTATAGAAACAAGTATAACTAAATAAGATATAAAATGAAAAATATAGCAGTTATTTTAGGTGGATGTGGAACAAAAGACGGTTCCGAAATTAATGAAACAGTCACTTTGTTATTGGCTCTCGATCAGCATGGAATCAAATACCAATGTTTTGCACCAGATAAAGATCAATATCAGGTTGTAAATCATGTAACAGGTGAAGTCGTTGATGAAAAACGTAATATGATGGTTGAGGCGGCTCGTATCGTCCGCGGTGATATATTGCCAATGACAGAGTTTAATGCAGACAACTATGACGGACTCGCTATACCTGGTGGCGTTGGCGTAGCTAACAATCTTTTCACATATTTCATTGATGGCCTTCAGATGACGGTTCTTCCTGAGGTGAGAGATGCTATCGTTAAAATTCATGAACAGAATAAACCTATCGCAGCGATGTGTATAGCTCCAGTATTGATTGCTAATGTGTTGGAAGGCGTTACTATAACTTTGGGTAACGCAGACTGCGGTCCAGCAAAAGATGTTTTGAAAATGGGAGCTCATCATGCAGAAACAAAAAAAGGTGAAGTGACATCTGATTTGAAAAATAAGATATTCACTACACCATGTTTTATGTTAGAATCAACATTAAAAGACATTTACGAAGACGCTTATAATCTTGTAGATGCTTTTGCTAAAGCCCTTTAAAAAAAACTCAGAAACTCGTAAATTTGAGATTCTGAGTTTCTGAGTTCAAATAAAGATTATTCAGTATAATATAAAATCATTTTTTCGATTGCCTTTTGACAGACTTCGCAGAATTTGTCACCTTTGAAAGTCTTCATGAGGCAATCCATTTTTGGACGATATACGCCTTTCGCTTCGTATCCGCCTCCTTCATAAACACCTACAACATCAACGTATTTATCCTCTTGTGGTGTAGGAATAGGAGTCTTGTTTTTTAACATATCTTTCCATTTTTTGTCAAAATCGACCAATGTGGTGATGTTAGGTTCCCATGGTTCTATGTTTAAGTTGTAAAACTCTTCGTATGAGCCGGAGTCGTCGTAATATTCATCTCCTAATCCTGCGAAACCATGACCGAACTCATGAATAATGACGTCGGAAGAAAAATGGTCGTCGGTTGAGCTTACGCAGTAGAAATTATATATGCCGCCGCCACCATATTTGGAAGTGTTAGCGAGGATGTATATCTGATCGTAAGGAACCATGCCAGCGAGATTTCTGATGGCTTGGTTGTCGTATGACATACAATATCGCTCAGAGTCAAATGTGTAGAAAGAGCAGTTTACAGCTGTGTTTTTCCAGATGTCTTCCGCAGGGATTGTAATGCCTGAATCTTTGGAAGGAGCCATGACAGCTTTGATGTTGAATCTGTCTTGGTATGAAGCATAAGGCTCGTATGAGAAAAGGCTTTCTTTAAAGAAGTTACAGTCTATGACAAACTTACCCATTTCTTCTTCGGTATAGCCATCAGGGAGAATCACAATGTCAACGGCTTTTTCTGGGGCGTTGTTGCCATGCACGTTGAGAATGGCATGATTGTAATTAGGAGCGTTTTGGATGAAGTAGTCTTTGGGGTCGACGGTGAGTCTCATTTTTTCTATCATAATGCCATCGTAGTTTCTTTGGTAAAATACAACGTCTACTATTTCTTTTGGATAAGGCATTATGATGGATTCGTTGAATCCTTTAGTGATGTTTTCTGCTTCAGGCGTGGTCTGCCATTCGCCAAAAAGGTTGCAGTAGCCCCTTGAATATATTACGATGTCGGAATCGTGTAACAATACTTCAAAAGAGTAGTCGCCATATCCAAGGCTGTCGACGAGGCTTTTACGTGTGCCGCCCCATACAGGCTCCATCACGTATTTGTCGAATGCGTAATAGCTAGAGTCGGCATTGCCGAAAATATAATAATCAATTCTTAATTGTTGCTCTTCGAAATATAAATCGTATTGAGCATTGGCTTTGGAACATAGTACTGTCATTAATAAGACAAAAATTCCAAGTTTGTAGATTAGTTTTTTCATGATACATTATTTTATTGAGCAAATATAACAATTTATTAAAAATGTATAAAAAAACATTAATAAAAAAAGGGCGCGGGGAGCGCCCATTGCATTAATAAACCAAACTACTTACAAAGCTATAGAGAATGTTTAGTACTTGTGTTTGCAAAGATACTACATTTTGTATTTGTGTCAATAGTGTTGTGGTCGTTATACGATATTTTTGAAATTTACTTAAGTTTTTACTTTTTGTTTTAAGACATAATTACTACTACAAAATAAATAAACATATATTGAAATACAAATAGTTAAAATATTATTATATACTAAAGTTTATTTAATTTTACATATAAA
>JAZLEF010000175.1:0-4938 GCA_045615125.1 Bacteroidales bacterium | reverse complement strand
AAAATTCCGCTTCCATTATCCGTTTCCGAAGTTAGAAATTAGGAATTTTCAAAAATTCCTAATTTCTTTTGCGTATGGAATACGCCAAAGCCATGCCTCCGAGGATTAACAATCCTGAACCTACAGGAGCATCTTGGTTTCTATCGGAACCGTGAACGCACAATGCTGGATAGTCACCCATAGGGGCTTCACGTGTTTCCATATATGTTGATGTGAAGAAACCATCATTTTGTGCGTTTGCACTTACTGCTGCAAACAATGCTATAGCTAATATTATCTTTTTCATTTTTTATCTTTTTTATGCTTTGAGCCTATTAATAAATAACCACTTTTTGAACTTTAACACCTTCTTCGTTAACTACTCTTACAACGTATGTTGCGTCGTTGAATTCGCTTACGCTGATTCTGTTGTTACCGTTTGAATGATCATTGCTGTAGACCACTCTACCTAACATATCAACGATTTGTACTGTACCTTCGATGCTGAGGATAAGCTCTTCACCTGATTGGAATACAAATTGGCTGTCAGCTGTTGGCTGTTGGCCGTTGCCTAATCTGATGAAGAAACGTTCGTGGCTGTCGTTGCTTGTTGCTGTGAAGCTGTATTCGTCTTCTATGAGCATATTTGTTTCGATGCCTGTGAAGCGGTCTACCAATGTAACGTTTTCGAACTTACCGTTGATATCTAAGCTGATTGTGTAGTTGCCCATTTGTTTAGCGTCGAAGTTAAGAGCTATTTCTTGAACGTTATCTTCGCAGTTGTAGATACCATAACGAGTACCGTTTTCAGAGACATAGACAGTAGCTATTGCTTCGTCGAAGTTTTGTAATTTATTGAAGCCTTCTTCTTCACCTGCGAAACGGATGATGACGTTATCGCTACCTGCATTGCTTGTTGCTATGACGTTGATTGAGTTAGCATCTTCACCTCTTTTACCTCCAACATTATGATCGTATGAGAATGAAGCGCCAACTGCTGTAGTCTTTACGAAGAAACCATCACCTACAGGGATTGTACCAGATGTTAGGTATTCATATCCGTTACCAGCTGCGTTAATAACAGCATAACCTTGAACCAAGTTTGGTTTTGAAGCCTTGCTCCAGTCCATATCGAATGAGAATGGGTTACCGAGGAGGTGGAAGTTAGCGAGGTCATTACCTACTATGTAAGACAATGACAATGGTTCAGGGAATGATGTAGCGTTGTTGAGAGTACCGGAGAATGTAGCTGTTGTTTCTGTTTGGTATGAAGCGAGGTAAGCACGACCGTTTACGAATTCTGTTTCGAAAGAGTTAGCATCAGAGTTAGCATCATCTTTTTGGTTAACCCATTCAAGAGGTTTGTTACCATCATATTTATAAAGGTCATAGTTGTCATCAACGCCAGTGAAGTTGGATATAGGAGTGTCAACGAAAGGCGATGCTATGAACTGCCAACCGTCTTTTTGTTCTGGACTCCAGACATTATCTTCAGGGTTGTTGATTTTCATATTAAATGTAGCTGCTACATTGTTGTAGCTGTTTGTTTGGATAATCTGTGCGCCGTCTTCCATAACGAGAGCTGCTGCATTTGTATTGATGATGCCGTTTGTTACGTTGAGAACAACGCCTGACTTAACTGTTAATGTTGCACCGCTTGCAATTCTTATTGAACCTACAGTGATGACACCTTCTGTGATTGTAGCATTACCTTTGATAGTAACTTTATCTTCTGTGTTAGGAACTGTATTCGTATTCCAGTTAGCTGCTGTATTCCAGTCTCCTTCGCTTATGAATGCGATACCACCTTTTTCTACTGGATATGACCAGTTAATTCTTGATTCATCTGCATCCATCATCGCGCTAACACCGTATTCATATTCTCCGTTAGCTAATGATTCCCAATCAGTATCTTGGTATTGTTTTGCTGTAACTCCTGTTGCAAGTGATGTAACATTACCTTCGCCATCTCTTCTATATACGTTGTATGAAGAATAGTTAGCTTCCCAGCTTGCACTGCCTTCTTCTGCATTGACTGTAAATGGTGCTGAAGGTTTTGATTGCATTACAACATCCAATGTGTTTGATTCTGTATAACTTAAAGTTACTTCTACTACAACATCATTATAATCCAATTTAGTAATTGTTGCTGTATATGTACCAGGCAATACTTCTAATGTATATGTGCCATTTTCATATGTGCCATTTTCTAAATTGTTATAATTTATATCTTTACCGAACTCGTCTTTACCTTGCAAAACGATTTTTGCTCCATCTATTTGATCTCCATTTGCATCTTCAACAGTTACACTTAATGTTGTATAATCTGTAACTTTAATTGTTTGTGTAGCTGACATATTTGATTCGTATGGCTCACCTTCTATTTCATAAACAGCTTTAACATAAACTACATGTCCGTTTTTAGAATAATCCATTTTTAACAAATCGTATGAAGTTGCTGTTACGAGTTTGTTGCCGTTATGTTTAATAGCATTGCCTTCACCATTGAATTTAACATAAACATTGTAACCTTCTACACCAGTGATAGCATCCCATTCAATTGTTACATTATTATTTCCATTATTATCTGGATAAATTTCATTGCTTGATGCTCTTACATTTTGAGGAATGTCTAATGGTGTAATGAATGAGTAGACTTCACCTTCAGTATTTCCTACAGTATTCTTAGCAACTACCTTCCAATAATATTTTGTATTTTTTGACAAACCTGTTGTTTGGAATGATGTTGCTGTAATATCAGTAGCTACTTTAGTGAGAGTATTAGAAGTTGTTCCTAAATATACATCATAGCTTGAAGCATATTCTGCGCTTTCCCATGTCAACACAGGATTGTCTTGTTCTGTTGCGCCATCTTCAGGAGATGTATAAGCGAATTGTTTAGGAGCAGGAAGAGTTGAGAGGTTAAGAGTAAAGTCACTTTCAGCGGCAGCAGCAACTAAGTAATAAGTACCAGCAGGATATAGAACGCCGTCTATCTGAGGCTCGCCTGCTCTTGATTTAGCAGAACCGTCTGTGAGTTTAAGGTTGTCAACCTTAATATACATATGGAAATGTTCATCATGGTGTAAAGCAATGTGATATTCTCCATATTGGAGACCTTTTTCCGTTAAGAGTACACCAAGATCAACATTAACTTTTAACCAAGATCCCATACCTGGAGTTACTGTAGTAAGATATATAAAGTTTTCACCATCTGCCGACACCTCAACCTTCAAATAATCAGGGTCTCTCGGTGATTGATTGGCTGCATCAAACGACAATTGTGAAGATTCTGATATATTATACATATCATTTGTCATAATGATATTATTAGCATTATTAATTGGTGGGGAATATCTATACGAATATGAAATTAAACATTTTGAATTATCTATTCCATCTGCTAATGCAATTTCCCAGTTATTTTCATGATTAAATTTACCAGCTGTTTCAGTGTCTTTTTCTATCAAAGTGAAATCACTCAAATCTCCATCATTGAAATCATAGAAGAATGTTGTTGGAGCTGTTGGGCCGCTTTGTCCGCCTGTATTATTATCTGAAGAAGGGCCGTCTTCTCCACCGAAGTCTTCGTCATAGATAGCAACAATAGGATTTCTACCTTCAACTGTTGCGGTGATAAGAGCGTCTTCTTCTAAAGTAAATTTATAAACAGCGTCATTTAAGTTGCCGTCTACTGTTTCACCTGGGAGGATGTAGTCGTCGTGCATGCCTTTTGCGGGGTGAGAGAAAGCATTGTCAATGAATGTAACTTCTATAGCTTCTTCAACGACATCACCATCAGTTGGAATGTAAGCTGTAGCTGTCATAGGGACTTTCACACTACCACCATTGTAAGTAATAACGAGATTTCCTGTTTTCTCGCCAGCATCTCCCATTCCTGTTGTGATTTCTAACGATGTACAATCTGAATAATCTATATTATTAGGAATAACGAAAAAAGGATTGGTGCTTTCTATATTTGTAATTGTAGTGTTTTGAAGAACATCAATTTGAATAGTTTTAGGTTCAGCCCAAGCACCTGAAGCACGTACACCAAAATCGATTGAAGAAGGTCTTACTGTAACAGACGGTGTATAAGTAACCATGATTTGATTGTTACTCTTCATAAGTTTCGAATCTTCTTGAGAAGGAAGACTATTTGGACTGGGATTATCATTATCACTATAATAATATAAAGTAGTATTACCAGATGTTGTATTTTCTTTAAATGGTGTATTTCCCGGATATCCGCCTGTATTATCATCAATACATATCAATATATTTTCTCCCTTATATTCAAAATCTTCTATATCAATGACATTCCATAATTGAGCTTTAAAGGTAATATCACCTGAGAAAACTTTATCTTCTTCTGTGACTGTCACCCAGTCACCTTCTGTAAATGACGTTTTTGATGTATTAACCATATATACATCATAATTACGGGTTCTATCTGCATTATAATCCGTACGGAAAAATGCAATATCTGAAATCACGCCTTTACCAAAACCTAATTGTTCGGATGTATATATTTGCTGCGTAAAAGAATAATTATGATAAAAATTAGATGGTATATTATTAGAAGGTTTATCAACATCCCCGCTGCCTATTGTAATTGTTTCCTGTGCATTCAGAGAGTTAATCTTACCTCCCCCCCCCAATGCATAATACGCTTAAAATCAGCGCAAAAAGAATAAATTTCTTTTTCATTTTTTTATTTTTTTAAAATTTTCAAAAAAACGGTCAACTATTTGCTATCAGCTGTCAGCAGTCAGCTATTAGCCGTCAGCTATCAGCTTAGTTTACAGCTACAAAATATGGCGCAAATGTATGGTATTTTTTTATAATATGTTAATTTTTTTTAAGATTTTTTTTAAGTCTACAAGACACTGAGTCAGCGGTCAGCTATCAGCTATCAGCTATCAGCAGTCAGCTATCAGCTATCAGCAGTCAGCGGTC
>JAZLEF010000174.1:0-2596 GCA_045615125.1 Bacteroidales bacterium | reverse complement strand
TGTCTTGTTTAGTTTCTTGACAGCTAACGCTCAGGAAAATCTGAAAGTCGAGACGTTTTACCTCGACAATGGTTTAAAAGTCGTGTTGTGTGAAGACCATTCCGCACCGACAATCCACGGTACTGTTTATGTTCATGCAGGTAGCAAGAACGACCCTTTAGATGCAACGGGCATGGCTCACTATTTTGAGCATATCATGTTCAAGGGAACCGACAAAATCGGAACCACCGACTGGGAAAAAGAAAAGGTGTTCTTAGACAGCATCGATATCATGTATGATAAGTTGCATGAGACAAACGTGCCAGAAGAACGTGCAGCAATTCAACAGAAGATTAATGAGTTGTCAATAGCTTCAACGGATTACGCTATTCCTAACGAAGTTGACTTGATTCTCACCAAGATGGGCGGCGAAGGTCTCAACGCCGGAACATCTTACGACATGACAGTCTATTTCAACAGTTTCCCTTCCAATCAGGTAGAGAAATGGATGGACGTATATGTAGAACGTTTCCGCAATCCTGTCTTCCGTCTCTTCCAAAGCGAACTCGAAACCGTTTATGAAGAAAAGAATATGTACAGCGACGAACCTACAGCAGCCTTCGCAGAATTGATGTTTAAAGAATGTTTCGGCGAACATCCTTACGGTCGCCCTGTCATCGGTCTCACCGAACATCTTAAAAATCCACAGACATCAAAGATGCGCGAGTTCTTCAACACTTATTACGTAGCTAACAACATGACTCTCATTATGGTCGGTGATTTCGTAACAGAAGACCTCAAGCCTCTTATTGAAGAGAAATTCTCTGTATGGGAAAAGAGAGAAATTCCTGAGTTCCCAGAGTTTGAGCTTCCTGCTTTCGATAAAGAAGTAGTCAAAGAAGTGAAACTCACTCCTATAAAAATGGGCGCAATAATATATAAAGGTATCGATAACTCTCACGAAGACAACCTCGCTCTTAATATATTATCTTACTTATTGACAAACGGCGCTACAGGTCTCATCGACAAAGCTATGGTTAACAACGATATTATGTTGGGTATGATGATGCCTTTGTCATTGGAAGATTATGGCGCAAATATCTTCTTGTATGTTCCAAAAATTCTCGGACAGTCACACGAAGAAGCTGAAGCTATTATCTTTGACGCTGTCAATCAAATCAAAGCGGGTAACTTCAGCGATGATTTGCTCGAAGCAGCTAAGACTACTATCTTGCAAGACAGACTTCGTAGCTTAGTAGGCATCGACAACTTGTCAGGTATCTTCATGGATTTGGAAGGAAGAGGCATGACATTCGACGATTATATCGAAGAGACAGAAAAGATTAAGAACATCACAAAAGAAGATGTCATTGCTGTGACAAATAAATACTTCACAGAGAACCGTACAATCTTGAGATCTAAGATGGGATTCCCAGAAAAAGACAAGGTTGAGAAACCAAACTGGAAAGCTGTTGAAGTAAAGAATACAGAACTTAAGTCAGAATTCGCGAAACAAATTGAAGCACAAGAAGTGGAAGAGGTGAAACCACAAATCGTTGAATTTGGAAAAGATGTCATCATTGAAAAAGCCAACGACGCTTTCACAATGTATTCATCAAAAAATCCATATAACAATATTTTCAATCTTAATATAACCTACAACCACGGATCTATCGACAACCCTGAACTTTCAAGAGCAAGCGACTTGTGGACTTTACTCGGAACTGAATCAAAGACTTTTGAAGAGATAGAACTCGAACTTCAAAAGATAGGTGCTTCTATATATATGAACGTCAACAACGGCAGTAGCACTTTGTCAATATCTGGTTTTGATGAAAATCTTGATGAAATTTTAGCAATATGCGAAGACAAGATTTATAACGCAAAATATGATGCAAGCAAACTCGCCATCATGATTGATAATGACAAGATGAACAAGAAAACCGTCAAAGATTCACCAGACACATGGAATAGCGCATTGTACAGCTACGTTCTTTACGGTGAAAAGTCAGGTTATCTCAATAAGATGGATATTGAAAAATGGGCAAAACGTGACGGCGATGTCATTCTTAATGAATTTAAAGAAATATTCAATTATGGAGGCGACATCTCGTTCAATGGCAATGTCGATACTAAAGATGTCATTGCTATGTTGAACTCACACAATATCAGCAAGAACGATGCAGTCAAAGCAGAACGTAAGGTTAATATCCCGCAAGAACAAAATGAGAACATTGTTTATTTCGCACATAACAAGAAATTCAGACAAAGTAACATCTCGATATATGTACAAGGCGAGAAGTTGAACAAAGAAGAGAAAGCTCTGTCAAGTGTCTTTAACAAATATTTCGGAACTGATATGTATTCTATAGTTTTCCAAGAAATTAGAGAGTTACGCTCATTAGGATACACAGCTTATTCTTATTATTCATACGATTACAAAGACAGATATCCAGGTTATCAATATGCATATCTCGGAACACAGAGCGACAAAACTAATGAAGGTGTTGATGCATTGATAGAACTTCTCGTAAATATGCCGGAGAAGATGGAGAAATTCGACACTTCAAAAGAAGCACTCATTATGTCGAGAGCAGCCGACTATATCCCTCCACGC
>JAZLEF010000173.1:0-2515 GCA_045615125.1 Bacteroidales bacterium | reverse complement strand
AGATAATTTAACCTTATTTTCTTCGATGAAGTTGCCCTTGAGATTTTTGACTCCCATGGCATCCTGAGCGTTGGCAAATGTTGTCGCAACAAACAACATTATAAGAATGATTGTAGATTTTTTCATGGCGATTGATTTTGTGTTATTTAACAATACGTTTTACTTCGCAAAGATTAAAATTATTATTGAGAAATCCAAGATTATTTTAATTTTTTTCAGGGGGGGTAATTTGTTGATTATCACTATGTTAAAATCTAAATCTTAGAACTCTAAAACTCTAGAAAATTCTAAAGTTCTAGAGTTCTAAAATTCTAAAATTCTTCCAGGATGGGTGAGTGTAATAAAAAAAGTGCCGGATTTCTAACTCCTAATTCCTAACTACAACTTTCTCATAAAACTCTCCTTCTTCTGTCTCAACGATGATAAGGTAAATGCCGGAGTTGCATTTCTGATTCATGTTCACTTGGCATGAAGTGCCGTTTGTGTTGTCGATGGAAACATTCATCTCTCTTCCAAGCATGTCAACCATCTTCACGTCTTTTATCTCTGAATCTGATTCGATGGAGATTGTTTCGCCGTTTGACAATAATGTCGGTTTGATTGTGATATTGCTTGATTCTATTTCTTCAACAGACCACGATTTGTAATAACACTCCTCGAAATCTGGATTATGGTATGTCTGCTCACCATCTTTAAACTGACATAACAATTCGTTATATTGCCACAATCCGTTTGTTGGAATGAGATTTGGGAATTCCCCTTCTGTAAATGTTAATGGATAACCAGAGTCTATACCGAGATGCCAACCCACCTGATCATCAAATTCAATTATTTTTTTCCCGTTTTCATATCTTATATCAGTCACGATACCTATAATAGGTTCCCAATAAGAATTGTAATCATTTGTATTGTAATCAAGTTCATGCGGAAATTGGAATGTGTCACCCACATTGAGCGACATATCACAAACCAACACTTCAACCTTAAGGTCACCGACATATATATCATTCCTCTCTACATACTGATATAACCTTCCAGTTTCAACATCTTCCCTGTAATATATATCACTATATAAATAGTCGTCTCCGCTAGTTTTATAATATAAATTTCCATTTATATTAACGGTATCGCTATTGTAAATAGATGTAACATAAGTCCATGCACCATCAATAACATGAGAGTCGCATATATTTACCCTCGTCGAGTCATTGCCGAAGAATGATTGATATAAAACACTTCCTTCTGCTTTTACATACAGACTTTCAGAAGCTCCTGTTTCATAAATATTATATGTGTTTATCTTGTATTCGTATGCGTTTCTTGGGGCAACATCTTCGTATTCATAATCTTGCTGTCCGTCAACCTTAGCAATCGTCTTGATTAGTTTGTAGTTTTCTTCTGATGATTTTTTGCGGTATATTTCGTAATATGTCTTGACATTATCTGCTTGCATGTCGTCTTCTTTTTGCCATGTAAGAAAGTTTATTATCGTATTGTCTTCAAGTATTTCAGAACTGCATTCAAAGTTCTTTGGAGAATATGATGGACGTACGTCGCAGTAGTATATCTCGGAAACGCCTTCAAACTCAGTGGTATATACATTTTGAACTCCATATATATTTACGCTATGATCAGTATTTTTGTCTATGTAAGTTACATAAGAATCGCTTGGGACAAACTGTTCGACGAGTTCGTCGTTGCGGAAGATGTTGCAAGCATCGACTAATGTCACGACTCCGCTGATGTCTCCATAACCGATTGTCTCAAAAGCAACGCCTTGTTGCGTCTGTGTGCCTTCGTCAAGCATTGGTTGCCAGCCGTTTTCACTTGTGTATATTCTTGCTTCACCTGTTGCGGTTTCGCCCATTACTGTTTTTGGCACGATGTGAATGTCATCGTCAGATGTTCCAGTGAATGAAACCACGAACCAGAATGTATTCTCTTCATAGTTATCGCTGAGTTCTGTTGTGTTGACATCGACGTAAAAAACAGGACGACTCACGTCGGAGAAATCGTTTTCTTCTGTTCTATAAATAAATGCATTAGAACTTTTTTCCAGACGGTTGACATCGTCTCCGCCAGCAATTATGTTGCCGCCATTCAAAGGATCACCGTCGTAGATTGTCAGATATGCGCCGTCAATTGTTGACGATGGAGACGCGCCTGCATATACGAAGAATCTCAGACTGAAGGTTTCGTGACATGTGAACTTGTCCATGATCTGGAATCCGGCGTTTTTGTCGGCATTGAATCCTAAAGAAGTAAGTCCGCTGTGCAAAGAACTTACGTCATAATTATTGTTATATCCAGCTTTTTCATGAGTGATTATGTCACATTCAGGATTGAAGTATGGACCAGCGTCTTCATTGAGCCAAGATAATTTAACCTTATTTTCTTCGATGAAGTTGCCCTTGAGATTTTTGACTCCCATGGCATCCTGAGCGTTGGCAAATGTTGTCGCAACAAACAACATTATAAGAATGATTGTAGATTTTTTCATGGCGATTGATTTTGT
>JAZLEF010000172.1:0-4699 GCA_045615125.1 Bacteroidales bacterium | reverse complement strand
TTGGAACCAGCAGCCCTTAATGTATGAATAAAAATTATTCTATATATTCCTATTATAATATTTCTCCAAAATATACCCTGAAATACTTGCTTTTTTATCTTCAATATTAAGTTTCTTTCTGATATTTGACCTTGATTTCCTCACTGAGTCGGAACCCAATTCGACAATTCTTGCAATATCATCAGTACTTATAGGAGCTATTGATAACAAGCATATCTTATACTCCGTCTCGTTCAATTCAGGATATGACTCTTTTATGAATGACGTTATCTTATTATATGAAGATTCTATGACATCAACACTTGCTTCAAACGCGGTTTTGTATGGAGAACCGTATGCATATTCTTTAATCTCTTTTACATTTTTGTTTGTTTTATTATTACGCTCAAATGTGTTGACTTTCCGTATGACATCGAAACGCGCTTTCAGACTGTTGTCGAACGATTCTTTTATCTCATGCTTGAATTTGTCATAATCGTTCTTCACATTACTTAAATCCTCGACCTCTTTTGTCAGCACTTGTTCTCTACGCTTTGAATTTATTACTATAAAGAAAGATATAATAGAAACAAACAATAATACAATCAGAATACATACTATTAAAATCAATCGTTTGTTTAATTTTTTCTGATAAATATTACGTTGCAATTCATGATCATATTTCTTTTGTATTTCATATACGTTATCATCAATAATTTGTTGGTATATTTTCTGAACCAAATATGTCATTTCTTTCTGATAATACATAGCACTATCATACATTTTGTTCTGCATATAATAATTTGAAAGTTCTTCACATATATTGGTTTTTTTTGCATTTATTTCTATAGAATCATATTCATTTCTTAACTTATTTGCATATATTCTTGCTGTATCCATATTACCTTCCTCAATAAAGAAATGTAGAAAATTTAGATCATATAAACTATCCCAGCCCGAATCTATATTTGGATTGCACATAACTGACATATTCAAATATTTCCATGCTAGTTCTTTTTCGTTATTTTTTTTGTAAAGCACATATGCATTTTGATACACCTGTGATTTTGTGTTTTTGTCATCAGTTTTTTCAGCCATGTCAATTGAACGTTCAATATTGTACATGGCTTTATCATTATCATCTTTCATATAATATACTCTAGCAAGACTGGCATAACTTTCAGCTTTTTTATGATTATCATTTGCATATTTAACCGATTTGATGTATGTGTCTAATGCTTCATCCCAATATGCTTGTTCATAATAAATTACTGCCATGTAATTGTTTATCCTCCACATATAAAGGGAATCATGCATGTTTTCCGCCAATGTGAAAGCCGTCTTGTAGTCTTTCATAGCGTTTTCGTATTCGCCTCTTTCATCATAGACGCAGGCACTATACAGATGGGCGTACATGTTCATCTGTGAATTCTTTCTCGTCTTGTCGAAGTATGTTTTTGTTATGAAGATATTTGTATCTTCTTTTATGTTGTCGTAATTCTTGTACTTGGCTTGTACTTTTGTTACAAGATATTCCATATATTTCTCCTTCTTCAGGAACTTCTCCGGCATCAGGATGGAGTCGAGATACATGGCTGCCGTGTCAGGGCTTGTCTCGATGAGTGACTGCGCTTTCTCCAAAAACGTTTCCGCATCATTATGACGCGAACATGATAATAACAAGATAAATGACAATATAAATAGAGTTTTGTTCATAGAGTATAATTTTCTGCAAAAATACAATAATTTGTCGTTGAAATCACTCCACCCCAGACCGTCCGAGAATTAATAATAAGAAACCGCAAACCAAGTATATATACAATAAGGATTATTCCGTTGTGAAAACATTTAAAGCGGGGTCAATAGCCTCGCTTTCTTTTTTAACACTTTTTCAAAACTATTTCAAAACATTAGTGTCATTAAGTGAAATTTCGCGGATAAAAAAATAAGGACGATTTTCACATCGTCCTTACATTTTATATGATAGCCACTTCGACAGACTCAGTGACCCAATAATTATGAATTATGCATTATGAATTATGCATTGCATTAAATCCACTTAACCAAAGCCAAATCTTGACGATGTGGCAGCATTTCGTTTGTTGGATAGATACGGAATGTATAGTTGAATACACCTGCCTTGTTCAATGGGAGGTTGATGTAATAGCGTGCCCAGCCTTCGCCAGAGTCAACAAGTTGAAGTTGTTCAACCTGCAGCAATTCATCATTACCGTTAGCGTCTTGTCCGCCGAATACTATCTCAACGCCGACATCGCCTTTATGTAATCCTGGTGTTTTCAAAGTAACCTCGGCAATGATTACATCACCGAAATTGAGTGATCTTACGTTTGGATCTGGAATCTTGATAGACTCTACTTCAATCTTATCCCAGTTTGCTTCCACTTTCTTCTTCCATGCAGCAATCTCGAATGCCTTTTGGTAACGATTTTCGCGCATCATGTCGGTTCTTTCAATCAATTTATTATAATATTGAGCGAAGTAATCGTCGAGCATACGTTTCATTGTATAATGAGGAGCAATCTGCATCAAATCATTTTTAACATATTGAACCCATTGTGTTGGGATACCATTTTCATTTCTATCAAAGTATAATGAAACGATTTCATTTTCAATGAGGTTGTAAATTGTCTCAGCATCGAGTTCATCTTGATAACGTTGGTCGCTGTATGTTCTTTCTTCTTGAAGAGCCCAACCTGCTTGAGGACGGAAGCCTTCTGCCCACCATCCGTCGAGGACAGAGAGGTTCAATGTTCCGTTCATGACAGCTTTCTCACCACTTGTTCCTGATGCTTCGAGAGGACGTGTAGGTGTGTTCATCCAGATATCAACACTGCTTGTCAATATCTTACCAAGTTCCATATCATAGTTGTTGAGGAAGATAACCTTACCAGCGAACTCTTTTCTTCTTGATGTCTCGATAATCATCTTAATCAAATCCTGACCTGCCTTGTCGTTAGGGTGTGCCTTACCTGCGAAGAGGAACACCACTGGACGTTCTGGGTTGTTAAGTAATTTAGCGAGACGCTCTATATTATTGAATAACAAGTGAGCACGTTTGTATGTAGCAAAACGACGAGCGAAGCCAATGATAAGAGCATTTTCGTTAAAATTATCGATTGTATTGATAATCAACGATGGGCTTTCTTGACGACGTTGCATATCCTCTACCACTTTAACTTTAAGATATTCGGTGAGTCTATGTTTCAAATCCTTCTTGATATTCCAGATTTTCTCGTCTGCAACATTATTGATATTTTCCCATACCTTAGGATCTGACTGAACATCGAGGTAATCTTTACCAAGCACTTCTTTATAAAGTCTTTGCCATGAGAAGTCGGTCCATGTTGGGAGGTGAACGCCGTTAGTAACGTATCCGATATGGTTTTCTTCTGCGAAGTAACCTGGCCACATTTGTTGGAACATTTCTCTTGATACGCGGCCGTGGATTTTACTTACGCCATTCACTTCCTGACTGAGGTTAGTTGCCAAGACACTCATAGAGAATTTTTCGTATGGGTCGTTGTGACGAATCTTACCGAGGTTCATGAAGTCGTTCCAGCTGATGTTCATACGTCCTGGATAATGAGAGAGATAAGTTCTCATAAGATGTTCTTCAAAGACGTCGTGACCTGCTGGAACTGGAGTATGTGTTGTGAATAATGTTGATGTTCTGACTAATTCTTTTGCTACGCCGAAGTCGAGGTTATGTTTTGTGATATAAACGCTGAGACGTTCCAATCCACAGAATGCAGCATGACCTTCGTTGCAGTGGTAAATTGTTGGTTTCACGTTAATCTTATCCATCAATCTGATACCGCCGATACCGAGGAACATTTCTTGTTTGATACGCATTTCGCTGTCACCGCCATAGAGCTTACCTGTGATGCCTCTATCTTCTGGTGAATTTTCATCAATATCTGTATCAAGGAGATATAAGCTGATACGACCTACAGGAACGCGCCATGCTCTTGCGTAGACAGAACGTCCTGGGAATGCGATGCTGATGATGACCTTTTCACCGTTTTCATCGCATACAGGCTCCATTGGAAGGTATGAGAAGTTTTGTGGAATATATTGTGAAAGTTGTTCACCCCATACCGATAAGTCCTGTGCGAAATATCCATAACGATATAAGAGACCTATCGCCAACATATTAGCATTAGAATCAGATGCTTGTTTTAGATAGTCACCAGCCAAGATGCCGAGGCCGCCTGAGTAAATCTTAAGGCTCTTTGTCAAGCCGTATTCCATACTGAAATAAGCGATTTTGTGGTCATCAGCAGGTTTAGCTGACATATATTCCTTGAAACGTGCGTATGTTGAATTGAGTTTTTCAATAAATTCCTTGTCATTTTCCAATGCTTCAATCTGTGATTTAGACAAGTTTTTCATCAAAGCTATAGGATTATGTTCCAAGGTTTTCCATGCCTTAGGATCTATAGATGAGAACAACTCTGTAGCATCAACATCCCAGCACCACCAGAGATTCTGAGAAAGTTCTTGCAACTTCTGCATATTCTCAGAATAGTCAGGTTCCACAACGATTCTCTTCCAGTTAGGTGTATCTTGTTTTTCGTAATGGAAATTACGTAATATCTCGTTATATTTCTTTGCTTGTTTCATATAGTCACGACCTCTTAATTTGTCCAAAGCAATATCGTATGCTTCTAAATAATTATTTATCAATTCATTCCACTCA
>JAZLEF010000171.1:0-1949 GCA_045615125.1 Bacteroidales bacterium | reverse complement strand
GTTTTCGAGCATGGGGTCCATCTCAAATGCGTGACCCAATCCCATTTGCTCTTCGGGAAGACCGGCCAAGAGAGCGAGTTGCTCGTTGATGAGGTCCGATGCCAATACGGTGTGTGCAGCCTCTACAGCGTCGGCTGTAGTAAGGTAGTTATCCTCACCTGTGTTGATGATAACGCCTGCAAAACCGTTGATGATACGCGACATATATTGGTCGATGAGTGTACGTTGCATGTTGATGTCGCGGAACAAGATTCCGTAGAGAGCGTCGTTGAGCATAACGTCGAGACCTTCGAGTGCGCCCATAGCAGCGATTTCTGGCATGCAGAGACCTGAGCAGTAGTTGCAGAGACGGATGTAACGACCGACCTCCTCACCTACTTCGTCCAATGCCTTACGCATGATACGGAAGTTTTCTTGTGTTGCGAAAGTACCGCCGAAACCTTCTGTTGTTGCGCCGTAAGGAACATAGTCCAAGAGGCTTTGACCTGTTGTACGGATAACAGCGATGACGTCAGCACCTTGGCGTGCGCCAGCTTGTGCTTGGATAACGTCTTCGTAGATGTTACCTGTAGCTACGATAATGTAGAGATATGGTTTTGGTCCTTCGCCGATAGTGTCGAGATATTGTTCACGACGAGCGCGGCGAGCGCGGATCTTGTTTATATTTTCATCGATGATAGGTTGTAAAGTGTCAGCGATTTTCTTGCTGTCTCTTGTAACGACCTTTGTGATATCTAATTCACCTTTAGCGACAAGTTCAGCGATTTCTTGTGGATTCTTGCCTGTCTCAATCATTGCATTAGCGATGAAGAAGAGAACGCCTTCGCCTAAAACGCCTTTGTCTTTCAATGTGTCAACGACGACATTTGGAAGCGGCACCTGATTTTCATCAACGCCGTCAATGCCGATCAAACGACATAAAGTACGTTCAACAGCGACTGTTGTGTATTGTTCCACAAAACCCTGTACGTTGTCAGCAATATTCTTTGCCAGACTACGAGCCTTAGCTACTTTTTCAAAATCTAAGCCTAATTTACTCATCACAATAATTTTATATTTGTTTATTTATTTAATTCTTAATTAGTTAGAAATAAATCATCATATTTTACTTCATGCCAATTCATCAGCAAAATAATGATATTGATTAGTTGACAAATATAAGAAAAAAAGTTCTTGTTTTTTAAGTAAGGAAGAATTTTTATAACAATGTGTTAAAATGTGGAATAACGATGGATTTTACTTGTAAAAAGTCATTGTTCGTGAAATTTCACCGCATATTTAATTGAAAGAATTTTATGTATTTGGCGGAAGAAAGTTTTTAGCATTCTTTGATGTGACGACTCTCTTCCCTATTTTCTTTTCCAATTGTTCACGTGCTATCTTTGCCACTTCTCCACCTTCTTTTGCAACAACCTTACTTTCATCAAAACCAACAGGATCTTTCTCCTTGGAAATCTCTGTTGTCGATGCCTCCGCCAATATATTCAATGCCAATTCAACATTGGTCATATTATCTCTGAGACTCTCCTTTTTCAATCCTTTGAATTGCTTATATTCTTTGGTCTTAAATCCGCTCCATTCTTTTGTGATAATATCAGTAAGCGTTGCATATTGATAACTCTCGGTAACACCGGTACGATTCCATTCATCGGTCAGTTCTTTACGAATCTCTATACTCTTCAGACGTTGATTTATCCAAGAGTCAGAATAACCAAGTCGTTTATAATCAAGCATGGCCTGTTCTATGGAAAGTTCCGGATCCTGCATCTGGTCGATGCGCGTACTTGCAACCTGTGATATCCAAATCTTAAAAGGCTCTGCTTTTGGCGATGGAATTGATTGTATGAGACGAAACAATTGTTCAGTATCAGCGACATCCGTAAGTCGCATCTTACCATCAGCTGCTTGAAATTTGAAAGCGTGACAATTTGTCACAGTTTCATTTCCCT
>JAZLEF010000170.1:0-10456 GCA_045615125.1 Bacteroidales bacterium | reverse complement strand
TTAATCTGTCAACATAAAAATAAACTTTTTTTAAAATATTTTTAAAAATTTATAAGTTGTTGATAATTATATTTGTATAAACTTATATCATGCTTTTTTCTTGATGATTCTATCTATAAACAAGCAATAATGTACTTTTATTACAGGAAAACAACTGCAAAAATATCACAAAAGCCTTTATTTGCTTAAAAATACAGAAGAATTATTATGGTGTTTTGGTATAAAAAAAGACGCCACTTTTTCAAATGACGTCTATCTTTAACTCCTAACTCCTAATTCCTAACTCCTAACTGGAATTACCATACTACCGCATCTCTATGTAACGGCATTGTCATGCAACGTGCACCGCCGCCACCGCGTGAGAGCTCGTTACCCTTGAAAGCAACGACGCAGTTCTTGTAATCGTTAACACTGACTTTACCTGAAGCTACGTCAGCAGCTGTCAAGACTTCAAATCCGTGTTTGTGGAGGTTTTCTATTGTGTTATAGTTTCTTTCGTAACCTAAAATCTTGCCTGGAGCGAAGGTGAAGAAGTTTGAACCGCTATGCCATTGTTCGCGGAGCATATTGTATTCGTCATCACCGCCACAGAAAATAGGTTCTAACTCCATACCGAGTTTTGTGAGAGCTGTGATGAGGTTTTCTTCTTCGTAAACCTTAACCTCGCCATTTTCGAATATTTCGTAATGAACGGTCTTGTATTGTGGATTAAGGATGACAGGCTTGAATACCATACATTTGTTGACATCCAACAAAGTGAATACCATGTCGAGGTGAATGAATGACTCTGGTTCCAAAGGCAATTCCTGTGAGATAAGATGTCTGTGTCCGCCTTTAGTCTTTAGATGTTCTACCATAGCCTTGATACCTTCAACGCTTGTTCTGGCACCGCAACCGCTTAATATTATATCATGACGTGCAATTAAAACGTCGCCGCCTTCAACTCTTCCGATTCCGTTTGGAGCGTATGTCTCAACTGGATTTACGGTCTTGACATCAAAGATAGATGAGTGGGTGTAAATAGCGTTAAGAAGCAAACTTTCTCTGTCGCGTACAGTCGTTGCCATCTTGCTAATCATGATGTTGTCGTACATTGTGAATGACGCATCTCTCATGAAGAAAAAGTTTGGTGCAGGAGGCAATATATATCTTTCCTTGAAATTGTCGTTTTCAAGACCTTCGATTAATGCTTTTGCTAAGTCTGTATTAGATAAACTATTCAACTCCTCTTTCAAGAATTCAACATTTTCTCTCTTGCAGATCTTTTCAACTAAATCATGTTTTAATTCTTGGTTTTTGAGAATGTCTTCAAGAAGTTCTTTTACGGTAAGTACGTTAGTCACCTTCCTTAAAGTGCCTTCAAAATCTCTATAGTCGTTATATGCTTCGCGTTGGTTTAACATATCGCTGAACAGAAACTTATGTGCGTTTTCTGGTGTCATGTGTTCTATTTCTAAACCTGGAGCGTGCAATAATACGCAATTCAACTTACCAATTTCTGATTCAACGCATGGTTTTATACATCGGGAATAATCCATAAAAATATAATTCGTGATACAATAGAAAAGTGCTTTTTATGCCTTTTCGATAACGTGTGCAAAATTACGTTTTTTTAGGCAAAGAAACAATCCATTCTCAAAAAAAATTATTCGTCGTATAAGTCGATGAATTCGTATCCGTTACCCATTGTGTCTAAGAACTTTATCAAATCGTCTTTGCTTATCACACATGTCGCTGTATTATCGTTAGGGTGGAAGCTCAGTTTTTCGGCTTTGAGAAGATTTTTGTCTATATAAAGATAAACGTGATGTTCTTCATCGTTGATGATGCCGAAAGGGGAGACACTACCAGGTTTTAGTCCTAAATATTTCTCCATCCTTGCCTCTGAAGCGAAACTTAACTTGCCTTGTTTGAGTCTTTGCTCAAGGTCGTGTATCGCAAGTTGCTTCATGCAGTGGAAAATGACAAGGTAATGTCTGTTGCCTTTATGGTTTCTGAAAAATAAGTTCTTGCAATGTGTAGAGTCGAATTCTTTCCAATAGTTAAGAGCTTCTTCTATCGTTGGGATAGGAGGGTGGAAATGAATGTCGAATGGTATTTCTAACTCGTTTAATTTGTCGATTACTTTCTTTTGTCTTTCTGATAATTCCATTTTTTAAAATTTTATGACAAAAGACTAAAGGCGAAAGTCTAATGTTAGTTGTTTTTCACCCTTAGTCTTTAGTCTTTAGTCTTTAGTCAATTACTTATTAAAAATATCCTTTATTCCGCCAAGTGAAGCGAGCATGTTAGATGCTTCGTATGGCATATAGATGGTCTTGTTGTCTTTGCCGCTGACCATTTCTTCTAATGTCTTGATGTATTTTGTTGCCAAGAGATAAGAAGCAGGGTCTGTCTTGGTGTTTTTGATTGCTTCTGCTATCATCGCGATTGCCTGTGCTTCTGCTTCAGCTTGTAAGATTTTTGCCTTAGCTTCGCCTTCTGCCTTGAGAAGAACTGCTGCCTTTTCTGCTTCAGCATTGTTGATTTGTGATGTCTTTTCACCTTCTGACTTAAGAATCGCTGATGTCTTTTCACCTTCTGCCTTCAAGATTTCGGCACGTCTGTTACGTTCTGCCTGCATTTGTTTTTCCATGGCGATACGTACTGACTCTGGTGGTGTGATGTCTTGTAACTCAACGCGGTTTACCTTGACGCCCCATTTGTTTGTAGCGTCGTCCAACACTGCGCGTAACTTGGCGTTGATGGTGTCGCGTGATGTCAATGTTTCGTCTAATTCCAACTCGCCGATGACGTTACGTAATGTTGTCTGTGTGAGTTTTTCAATAGCTACAGGAAGGTTTTCAATTTCATATACTGATTTGATCGGGTCAACGATTTGGAAATAAAGAAGCGCGTTGATTTCTGTCGTTACGTTGTCTTTTGTAATAACGTTTTGTTTTGGGAAATCATAGACTTGCTCTCTGAGGTCGATGCTGCTTGTCATATATGATCTGCCTCTTTGGTCTCTGACTGCTATAGCTTTAGGACGGTCGATGATAGGCCATATGATGTTCAGACCTGCTGGAAGCACGCCGTGAAACTTGCCTAATCGTTCGATGACTTTTGTTTCTGATTGTGGAACTACTTTCAATCCATTCAATGCGAAAATGATGACAATGAATGCGATGATTCCGAAGATGATTAATGAGCCCATAGTAATTATTTTTTAACGGTTAATATAATGCTTTCGTTTGATAATATAGTGACTTTTTCTCCGACTTCAGCCTCGCTGTCGTCTTCCATGCGTGCTTTCCAGTCGTCGCCGTCAACCTTGACGCGACCGTATCCGTCTTTCTCGATTCTTTCTGTGACAACGGCTTTGCGTCCGATGAGGTTGTCCATGTTTGTCGTTACCGTCGTGTTGGCTTTCTTGTCCATAAGTTTTAACACTAAAGGACGAATGAAGATGAATGCGAGGAATGTTCCTATTGCAAATAATCCTACTTGCCACGAGATTGATAATTCAAATGCTGAACCTACTGCGGAAAATAAACATCCTACAGACAGACAGGCGATTGCAAAACCGCTTGTGCAGATTTCAATGATGAAGAATACGAGGGCTGCAATAACCCAATAATGCCAAATTTCCATGATATTTGTAATGTTTATAGTTTATAGTTAATAGTTTAAGGATTAAGGTTTAAAGTTGTTTTAGTGCGTGTAGTTTGTATTGTATGGACACGTTGAATGTGTCTAAAACTTGTATTGCAAATTTAAAATAAAATTATTGAAAAAACAATGGAAAAAATTAAAATTTTGAACTAAGAACTAAGGCTGTTAAACTTTGAACTCTGACACTGACAACTAACATTCAATTATGCATTATGAATTATGCATTATGAATTGTTTCTGGGCGTTCCGGCTCTGCCGTCGGGCTTTCCGCTATATCTTTTTTCGCTCCGTCTCCAACTTCCGTTTCCGCCTCCACTCCAAAAGGATGCCGCTCCAATCCCTAACGCAACGGGATCTACTAATTCCAAGCCGCTCACACAAAACAATAATTCCTAATAAATCAGACGTGTCAATGTGTGTTTATTTTTAGGTAACATTGACGCGCCTCTACCATATCGACTCCTCAACCCCTCAAATCCTCAGTTCCTCAATTCCTCAATTCCAAAACACTTCTCGTATAAGATTTCTCGCATTTCAACAAGTCTTCCGGTGTTCCTTCAAAGATGAGTTCGCCGCCTTTGTCGCCGCCTTCTGGTCCAAGGTCGATAATCCAGTCTGCCGTCTTGATGACATCAGGGTCGTGTTCTATGACAACGAGTGAATGACCATTATTAATTAATGCATCGAAGGCTTTTAATAGCTTGTTTATATCGTGGAAATGAAGTCCTGTCGTTGGCTCGTCAAATATAAATAATGTAGGTTTTTCGTTGGTGCCGTTTATCAAGAAGGAAGCGAGTTTGATACGTTGTGCCTCGCCGCCGCTCAATGTCGATGACGGCTGTCCCGCTTGAAGATAGCCTAATCCTACGTCTTGCAAAGGCTTCATCTTCGCAATGATACGTTCTATTATGTTCTTGAATTCTCCTTCTTTGTTATTGTTGAAAAATTCCACGACTTCATCAATGCTCATATTTAAGATGTCGCTGATGCTCTTGCCTTTGTATTTGATTTCCATGGCTTCTTCTTTGTAGCGACTTCCGTTGCATACGTCACATTTTAAATAAATGTCGGCCATGAACTGCATCTCGACTTTCAACGTTCCGCTGCCCTGACAGTTGTCGCAGCGACCTCCTGCCACGTTGAAAGAGAAATATCCTGGCTTCAAGCCGCGGTTCTTTGCTAGTTTCTGTTCTGCGAAAAGCTGTCGAATCTCATCAAAAGCCTTGACGTAAGTCACAGGATTGGAACGCGATGATCTTTCTATCGGATTCTGGTTGATATATTCAACGGCTTGTATCGCCATGAGGCTGCCTTGTATCTTGCCGAATGCACCTACTTTATCTGATGTTCCTTCGAAATGTTTCTTTAAAGATGTATATATGATGTCGTTTACCAAAGTGGATTTTCCTGAACCACTGACTCCAGTCACGACTGTCAATATATTTAAAGGTATCTTGACGTTGATGTTTTTTAAGTTATGTTCCATGCAACCGATAAACTCGATGGCGTTGTTCCATTTGCGTCTTCGTGTAGGAACAGGGATTTTCTTCTCGCCGGAGATATATTTTGCCGTCATCGATTTTGTAAGGACGTGGCATGCCGCGTCCCTGCGCATCATGTCCTCAATCGTTCCTTCAAAGACAACCTCGCCGCCGTTGACGCCTGCGTATGGGCCGATGTCGATGATGTGGTCTGCTGCACGTATTATCTCTTCGTCGTGTTCAACAACAATTACCGTATTGCCGATGTCGCGAAGTCGTTTTAATACTTTGATAAGTCTTTGTGTGTCGCGTGAGTGAAGTCCGATGCTCGGCTCATCTAATATATAGGTAGAACTAACAAGACAACTTCCTAATGATGTCGCGAGGTTGATTCTCTGCGACTCGCCGCCTGATAATGTGTTGGCTGCGCGATTTAGTGTGAGATATTCTAAACCGACTTCTATCAAGAAGTTAAGACGATTTTTTATCTCGGTGAGAAGTCGTTCCGCTATGTCGTGTTCTGTATGGCTTAAAGTTAAATTGTCAAAGAAATCCTTAAGATTTGATAATGACATCTCGCATAATTCGGTGATGCTTTTACCATTTATCTTGACATAGGTGGCTTCTTTTCTTAGGCGTGTTCCGTGACATTCAGGGCATACTGTCTTGCCGCGATAACGCGATAACATTACGCGATATTGTATCTTATATGTTTGTGATTCAACTTCTTTAAAGAAATCGTTGATGCCTTCAAAATATTTGTTTCCAGTCCAGAGTAAATCTTTTTGCTGTTGTGTTAATTCGTAATATGGCTTATGGATAGGGAAGTCGAAATGACGTGCCGTACGGATTAGCTGGTCTTTCCACGCGCTCATTTTGTCGCCTCTCCAGCAAGCGATGGCGTTGTCGTAGATCGATAATGACTTGTCTGGAATGACGAGGTCGGGGTCAATGCCGATTATACTGCCGAAACCTTCGCAGATAGGACAGGCTCCGTATGGATTGTTGAATGAAAAGAGATGAGTTGTCGGTGTTTCAAAAGTGATGCCGTCTGCTTCAAAGCGCGACGAGAAAAGATGTTCCGTAGGGGCATGGCTAGCCGCGTCCTTGCTATCAACCAAAATGATACAGCTGTCATTTCCTTCGTAAAAAGCTGTCTGTACAGAATCGGAGATTTGAGGGATGTTGTCGGAAGTCTTGTCGTTGACTTTCATCCTGTCAATCATGATTCTTACATTATTAATATTATCGAAGTCTTTTCCTTTGAGATAATCTTCAATTCTGACCATCTTGTCATCGATTAGAAGACGGTTGAAACCTTGCTGAAGCAAGATGTTAAGATGTTCTTCAGGTTTTCTTCCTTCTGGTAATATAATAGGTGACAAAATGTAGACGGCGCATCCTTTTTGTTCGATGATGAAATCGACAACATCGTTAATCTGATGACGTTTCACTTCTACGCCGCTGATAGGGGAGGATGTACGTCCGATTCTTGAAAAGAGCAGCTTCATGTACTCGTAAATCTCGGTGCTTGTTCCGACAGTGGAACGAGGGTTGCTGGAATTGACTTTCTGCTCAATGGCGATGGCAGGAGAGAGCCCAGCGATGAGGTCAACATCAGGTTTTGTCATACGGCCTAAAAACTGCCTTGCGTATGCGCTCAGACTCTCAACATAACGACGCTGGCCTTCGGCATAAATAGTGTCGAAGGCCAATGACGACTTGCCTGAACCAGACAATCCCGTTATGACGACGAATTTGTTTTTTGGAATACTTAAACTAATGTTTTTTAAGTTGTTAACCCTTGCACCTTGTATGTCGATATTGTCTAATCTTTTCATCATTTATAAAAAAATATAAGCCTGAAAAATTTTTTACGAATTTACAAAAAAATGTTGGAACATAAAGAAAAGATTTTTATATTTGCAAAACTTTCTACGAAAGAATTTTGAAATTATTGTATAACTAAAAAATAGGAGACGCACTATCGATTAAACTTTACTCTTTAATTATAACAAAGAGAAAATATGATAGAAATATTAAGTGACAAACAATTGGTTGACAGTTACAGAAATGGTAATGTCGCCAGTTTTGAATTGTTAGTAGAGCGTCATCAGAACAAGGTTTTTTCGTACATCTTAATGCTTGTCAAAGACAGACAACTGGCAGATGATATTTTTCAAGATACTTTTTTAAAGATAATCAGAACCATAAAAGCTGGTGCATATAAAGAAGAAGGCAAGTTTATTCAATTTGCTATGCGTATAGCTCATAATCTCATAATAGATTATTTCCGTAAGTCAAAACGCCTTCCTATGGCAGACTCTGTAAATAATGAATATGACATTATGGACAATGTTAGATTTACAGATCCTTCCATTGAAGACAAGATCGTGACAGAACAGGTTTATGATGATATTCGTAAAATGATTGAGTTTCTTCCTGATGAGCAGAAGGAAGTTCTGAATATGAGAATGTATGCCGATATGTCTTTCAAAGATATTGCTGAGGCCACTAACGTAAGCATTAACACAGCTTTAGGAAGAATGCGTTATGCTATTATGAATCTCAGAAAAATGGCAAAAGAGAATAATCTTGCTCTTACTGTAAATAATTTTTAAGTGTCATAAAATAAATTGTAATTTATCGACGTTAAGTAGGCATAATTTAATTTAATGATTTGCCTATGGATTATAAATCTACACTGTTTTTAGAATGTGAATGCTTTGAAAATTCATACGAAAGTGAAATAAGACAATCGCTTAAAGAAACATATAAGAACGAGAGACCAAGTCGCAATGTGCTTAATGCCATAATGAGTTTCGCAGCTTCATACGATTGCGTTGACACTAAGATTGGTAAAGTCGAGATGATGTATAATTAAAGACAACAAGACTACAGGACAATAAGACAACAAGATTATTGATCTGTGGTCTTTTTTATAATACTTAATTGTATTAGCACAAACTTGTAGTCTTGTAGTCTTGTTGACTTGTAGTCTTTAAAAAATGAGCCGCGGTTTTGTTAAAGAGGGTGACCAGGAAGAGGTCCCAATGGTTTTGCCGAGAGTGTTTCTGCCTCAGGGCGTACCTAATTATGTCACGCCGGAAGGCCTTCATCTTCTTAATGAAGAGATGGAAAGTCTGAAGAATGAACGTGCGGAAGCAGCGTCCAATTACATACTTAAAAATCATATAGAAGCCAAGATGCGACAACTTACAGAACGCATCAACACTGCGGTTTTGATTGACCCAAAGAAAGCTCATCCTGATGTGGTGAGCTTCGGCATGTATGTGAGATATAACGACAAGACAATTCGTATCGTCGGCGTTGACGAAGCCGATGCCTCCAAAGGTTTGATTTCTTTTTTGTCTCCAATAGCTAAATCCTTGATAGGGAAGAGGAAGGGAGATGTTTTTGAGATTAAGGTTCCGAAAGGAACAGAGAATATTGAGGTTCAGGAAGTGGCGTTGTTTTTGGAGATTCAGGAACTCAGGAATTCAGGAAATGAAAGACAACAAAACCACAAGACAACAAGACCACAAGTGCTTGATGAACGAAAAGAAGAGAAACTTTTCGAAGTGACAAAAAAAGAACCGCCATGTAGAGACGTCACCCCTGTGGCGTCTGAAAATCACAATATTTCAATATTTAAAATTGAGGACAATCCTACAGATTTCATCCCGATAATCAACGAACGCGGAAACATCGTCGGTCGTGCGCTTCATTGCGAGATTCATAATGGAAACAAGGTCTTGCATCCAGCGGTACATTTCATCGTTTATAATTCCAAAAATGAAATAGTTGGAAAATATTGCTGGCATGTCGAATTCGGTGAGACGGCGGAGAAGACATTGAAACGTAAAATTGTCGATGTTACATCACAGAGTATCAAGCCAAAATTAAAGAAACAATACATTCGCGAAGACAAGAACGAGAAGGAACTTGTTTCAGTTTTTACGGCTGTTTCAGACGCAGACTTCTTGCCATCGCCCAATGACAAAGAATACGAAGCGATGTTTGCTAAGGATTGAGATTTAATTTCATATTCCAACGAATTTTTTTTCTAATTAGATAGCCGAAATCTAAAGGCTATTTTTTTGTCATTAGCCAGTTATGATTCCTTCTTTTATTCTTTGATGTACCGCTTCTGGTATGCCTGAATCCCTCATCTTTTCCCTTCAAAAAATATTGTTTAATTAATGTAAAAGATTTGAGAAAAAAAATTATATTTGCACATTGTTGTAAAAAATGAAAATTTAAACTTAACATATATGAATAAGCAGATAACATTAGAAGAAGCCGTTGCAAAGGTACAAGACGGTATGACAATTATGTTTGCCGGATTCCTCGGAGTAGGAAGTGCCGTTCAAATTATTGATGCTATTGTAGAAAAAGGCGTTAAAGATCTTACCATCATTGCAAACGATACCGCATACGATAATGTTGCTCACGGCAAGCTCGTCGCTAATCATCAAGTTAAAAAAGCTATTGTATCACATACAGGAACCAATAAAGAAACCGCAGCACAAAAGAATGCCGGCACTCTCGAAGTTGAATACGTACCACAAGGCACACTCGCAGAACGTATCAGAGCATACGGCGCAGGTCTCGGCGGAGTGCTCACTCCAACAGGCTTGGGAACAATGATTCAAGATGGCAAGCAAATCGTCAACGTTGACGGTAAAGATTATATCTTGGAAAAACCATTGAAAGCTGACATCGCTTTCTTGGGCGCTAACATCGTTGACGAAGACGGCAACATGGTATTCCTCGGAACATCACAAAACTTCAATCCTCTTATGGCAATGGCAGCAGACTACGTAGTCGTTGAAGCTGAAAAACTCGTCAAGAGAGGCGAAATAGCTCCAGAACAAATCCACGCTTCTGGTATCTTCGTTGATGGAATCTACCTTGAAAAATGAAAATTGAAAATTAACAATTAAAAGATATATAAAATGGAAAAAGAATATAGATCTCTTATTAGATTGCGTATGAGTGCAAAAGACGCTCACTACGGCGGTAACTTGGTTGACGGCGCTCACATGGTACACCTCTTCGGCGATGTTGCAACAGAATTGTTAATCATGACAGACGGCGACGAAGGTCTCTTCTGCGCATACGACAATATCGAATTCTTAGCTCCAGTTTACGCTGGCGACTATATCGAAGCTGAAGGTTGGGTTACAAAAATCGGTAACACATCACGCAAGATGGAATTCGTGGCACGTAAGGTCATCATCCCACGTCCAGACATCTCTGACTCAGCAGCTGACGTATTGCCAGAACCAATCGTCGTTTGCCGTGCTAGCGGTACATGC
>JAZLEF010000169.1:0-8999 GCA_045615125.1 Bacteroidales bacterium | reverse complement strand
GGTTGATTTCGGCGCAGCATGGTGCGGCCCTTGCAACATGATCGCTCCTTATATGGACCAATTATCAGAAGAATACGCAGGCAAAGCTAAAGTTTTCAAAGCTGACATCGACGAATGCCAAGGCTTAGCAGCTAAATATCGTATCATGAACGTTCCTACAGTTCTTTATTTCAAAGGCGGCCAAGTAGTTGACAAAAACGTAGGCGGCGCAGCAAAACAAGTTTTGGAAGATAAATTGAAGAAATTAATCTAATCGATGCCGATTGAAATCAGCAATATAGCTCAGCTGGGAAGTCTGGAATTTTTGGCTCGTCAAATAGTGGAAGGTTTTATAACAGGCCTCCACAAGAGTCCCTTCCACGGCTTCTCAGTGGAGTTCGCTGAACATCGTCTCTATAACACAGGAGAACCAACCAAAAACATCGACTGGAAACTCTACGCAAGAACCGAGAAACTTTTTGTGAAACGCTACGAAGAAGAAACAAATCTTCGTTGTCAGATTGTCATCGATAAAAGTTCGAGTATGCATTTCCCAGTGCAGAACAAACTCGACTTCGATCATCCTAACAAATTATGGTATTCCGTATATAGCAGCGCGGCTCTCATCGAACTGATGCGACGTCAGCGTGATGCCGTAGGTCTATCGACATTCGACGATGATGTCACGCTTCATACGCCTGCAAAACTGTCGAGAGTGCATTCCAATATGATTTACAGCGAGCTCGACAAGCTGATGCTTCCTTACGACAAGACGGAAAAATATTCTACCAACGCGACAGACTGTCTCCATAAGATAGCGGAGATGACACACAAGAGAAGCCTAGTGATAATATTCAGCGACATGCTCGACAACCTTGACAATTATAACGATTTATTCGCTGCTCTCAAACATCTTCGTTATAACAAACACGAAGTCATACTTTTCCATGTATTCGACTCCGAACATGAACAAAAACTAGATTACGAAAACCGACCTCATAAATTCATCGACCTTGAATCGGGCGAGATGATAAAGCTAAATCCTGTCGAAATAAAAAAACGATATGAAGAGATAATGACAGCAAAAAAAGAAGAGCTGCTGCGTCATTGTCATCAATATCAGATAGATTATGTTGAAGCCGACATCAACAAGACATACGACCAGATATTGACTTCTTATCTTATCAAGAGAAGCAAGTAAAGACTCAGAATCCATGAGACTAATAATCTCATAATGCCAAGAAAAAATTTAAAAACATACTACTTTAATTCGAAAAAATTCATTAGTTTTGAAAAGATGTTTCAAGGCCTTGACCTTGTTGAATTATCATGTAAACTAATTATAATATATAAATTTTAAAATTATGAAAAACAACAAGATAACAAAGATTTTATTCGTATGTTTGGGTAATATATGTAGAAGTCCGATGGCTGAATTTGTGATGAAAGACATCGTTGGAAAGGCAGGATTGAGCCATGAGTTTGAAATAGCATCTGCTGCCACGTCAACATACGAAATAGGTAATCCCGTATATCCGCCAGCACGTCAGAAACTCGCAGAACACGGCATAGACTGTGCCGGCAAGACCGCCCGTCAGATAACAAAAAGAGATTACGAGTATTACGACTACATAGTAGCGATGGACCAAAGTAATCTCCGCAACCTCAGAGCAATGCTCGGTAACGACATACAAGGGAAAATATCACTATTAATGGATTATACTTCTCGTCCTGCCGACGTTGCCGATCCTTGGTACACAGGCGATTTTCAAGCCACATGGGATGACGTCAGCGAAGGTTGTAAAAAACTATTAACATTCATAATGGACAAAAACAAATAAGATATGAAGAGACTCGCTATTTTATTGATGTTCGCTTTTATGGCATTGACGTCATACTCACAGGGAACCGATGTCAATATTTTATTAAAGCAAGAGACACGTCTCACAGCAAGAGGAAATGACGCCGAACTGATATTGAAAGCTATGGTACAATATGCTGGCGACAATGCTTCCATTGATCTGAAATCAATAAAGCTGAATCTCGAAGGAACAACGAGAATAGCTGACGTGGCAGAAGTAAAAGTTTACACCTCAGGACTTGAAGAATTGGCCAACAACAGATTTCATGACAGCGCGACACAGATAGGAAGCTGCGCACCTCAATCTGGTGATTTTACATGCGAACTTGACGGTCAGCTTCTTAAAGGAATCAATTATTTATGGATTGCCGTACGCGTAGCTGATGATGCACGTGAAGGCAATTTCATCGACATCTCATGTCTTGAAATCAGCACCATTGATGAGACCGTAGAAGTCAGAAATCCATCTCCTTCAGGAAAACGTGAAATCATTTTAGCTCGCACAACATTGTTACGTCCCGGCGATTATAACTCAACGAATTATAGAATACCTGCCGTTATCACAGCAAGAAACAACGATATTGTAGCTGTCACCGACAAACGTAAATATAACAACACCGACCTTCCAGAAGACATCGACATCGTATGTAACGTAAGCTCCGACGGTGGCCACACCTGGACTGAACCTTATACGATAGCATACGGCACAGGCTATGGCAAGGGTTTCGGAGACTGTGCCTTGGCTCTGAACAACGACGACAACGGCATCATCGCCGCTTTTGTGGGCGGTCCTGGATTCTGGGGCTCAACACCAACAAACCCCTTAAGAATGTATATCTCAAGAAGCAACGACAACGGCATGACTTGGACTGAACCAGAAGACATTACATATCAGATATATGGTGCGGAATGTGAAGACCCAGAACGTCAGAATTGGCTAGGCGGTTTCTTCGGTTCTGGCAATGGATTGCTGACATCGACAGGCCGTATCATGTTCGTTGTGGCAATGCGCGAAAACGGTGCCAAAGAAGCAGTTTGTAATCATGCCGTATATTCCGATGACAACGGACTCACATGGAAAGTATCGGGTCGCGCATCAGTGGGCGGCGACGAAGCCAAGGTGACAGAACTCGTTGACGGACGTATCTTGATGAGCATAAGACATGGCGGCAACAGATGGTATAACATATCAGAAGACGGTGGTGAGACTTGGAAAGAAACCACATCGGAATGGCCTGAGATAAACTCAACAGCATGTAACGGCGATATGATACGTTATACTTCCGTTAATGACGGCGATGATAAAAACAGATTGTTACATTCAAGTCCGGTAGGTTCTTCAAGAACAAATGTGACAATATTCATTAGTTACGATGAAGGCGAATCGTGGCCTGTGAGTCGATGCATTGTCCCTTACAGCTCCGCTTATTCGTCATTATGTATTCTTCCTGATAATACAATCGGTTTTTATGTTGAAGAAGCATATATCGGAGAAGGCGACTATTGCACAGTGTTTTACAACTTCAGCCTCAATTGGCTGACAAAAGGAGAAGATCATTTCGTAAACATCCCTGAAACAAATTACGACATAATAAACGAAGTTGAGATATATCCTGTACCAACAAACAATATGATAAACATAAAAGCTGAAAAAGCCAGCGAGATAAATATTTATAATGTAAGAGGACAAAATGTCTTCTCGATAAAAGGCAAAGGCATTAAAGAAAAAGAAGAAGTGATTACACTTGACGTATCTGCATGGAACAAAGGCTTTTATTTCGTGGAAATATTTGATAGGGATATGAACAAAAAAACAGGAAGATTTGTTGTTAAATAAATAATATTTTAACAATATATTTTCATATATATAGTTATAAATAAGTCACATCTAAAAAATAAAAATATGAAAATTAAACATTTGATTTTTTGCTTATTAGCATTTTCAATGGCATTGACCAGCTGTGGTCCTGACAATGTACAATATGCCGACAAAGTTAAAGGAGATTACACTATCAAGATAACTCCAAATCTGACCGTCAAATACGAAGGTATGGCGATACCGATGACATTTGAAGACATCAACACTACTGCAAATATTAGTAAAGTTGATGAGGAAGGTAATGTAATACTTACAATCAATGGTATCAATGGTAAAATCAACGACATTGTAATGGAGGCATATTGCAGCGGACTCGGAATGAATCTTGAAGACAGCTCATACGACGGTATCATCATAACAGATTCATACATCAGAATGGATTGTGATTTAACATTAAAAAATCCTACCGTCACCATCTCCAACGCCAAAGTTTTAAATTGGAGTTCAACAGTATCAGGAAAATGCGAATTGGATTACAATGACCTTCCTATCACCTGTGAGGTCAGTGGCACTTTAGGTTTTTACGCAACATATATTTATGAATAAAACAAATCATTATGAATAATTTCATTTATAACATACCAACTAAAGTTTATTTTGGTGAGAATCAGTTAGGACATCTTGGAGATGAACTGAAGAAATTTGGAACAAGAGTTTTGATGACTTACGGAGGAGGCTCCATCAAGAAGACAGGTCTTTACGACAAGGTGATGGAGGAGATGAAGAAGGCTGGATTGGAAGTCTTTGAACTCTCAGGTATCGAGCCTAACCCACGTATCGACTCTGTGAGAAAAGGAGCACAGATGTGCAAGGAACATAACATCGATGTCTTACTCGCTGTTGGAGGTGGCTCTACCATCGACGCTACCAAGTTTATGGCAGCAGGCGCATGTGTCGACCACGACCCATGGGATTTCTTCAACGAAAAAAGAGCCGCTATCGACAAAGCTCTTCCAATAGTTTCAATATTGACCTTGTCAGCTACAGGCTCCGAAATGGACGCAGGTGGCGTAGTCAGCAACCCTGAGACCGACGACAAGATCGGCCGCCTCGACTCTCATCTCTTCCCATCAGTATCATTCCTAGACCCGACAGTGACATATTCCGTCAATAAATATCAGACCGCATGCGGCTCAGTCGACATCATGTCTCATATCATCGAGGTCTATTTCAACATGGAGCCAGACCTCTTCATGCTCGACTGCTTCATGGAAGGAATGATGAAAACCGTAGTGAAATATGCTCCGATAGCCTTACAAGAACCTGATAACTACGAAGCACGCGCCAACCTCATGTGGACTTCATCATGGGCCATCAACGGATTCATCAATGGAGGACGCGCTAAAGCATGGAGCTGCCATCCAATGGAACATCAGCTGTCGGCAATATACGACATCACCCACGGACTCGGACTCGCCATACTTACTCCTCGTTGGATGGAATATTGCTTAGACGAAAATAACGTATCTAAATACGTACAATTCGCTGTCAATGTTTTTGGTGTAGATGCAAATCAAGAACCTATGAAAATTGCTAAAGAAGGCATCCAAAGACTATACGACTTCTTCTTCAAGACATTAGGATTACAAAGCACACTGACAGAACTAGGCATCAACGACGAACATTTTGCATCAATGGCTTACAAAGCATGTAACGGCAAAGTATTAAAAGGATTCAAGACATTGACACAAGACGACGTAATCAAGATATACGAAATGTGCAGATAATAGGTTTGTTTTAAACCAAATCGATTTTTAAACGTTTTAGCATGTCAAACAGACAATATGTTAAAACGTTTATTTTTATTAATGATAGCAGTTTATTCTGCTCTATGCCTAAAGGCAGAAGGCGAGGAGTTGTCAGTTGGTGTGACAAACAGTCCGCCTTTTATCATCATTGAGGACGATAATATTTCCGGTATCACCATCGACCTTTGGAACGTGATATCCGACTCCTTGAATGTTGATTATCATTTCGTCAAGACCGATGTCAATAATATCATAGCAAACATCTACGAGGGAGAGGTCAATATTTCTATCGCACCTATGACGATAAGTTCGACTCATGCCGACAGCACATTCTTCTCGCAGCCGTTTTATATCACCTCGATGTGTGTCGCCATTGAAAACCATTACGAATCAGGATTTGTTACAATAATCAAGAATCTCTTTTCTCTTTCTTTCTTAAAGACTATAGGATTACTTCTGTTCATCAACTTATGCATCGGGACTTTGATATGGTTTGCGGAGAGAAAAGACAATCCTGCGTTTTCAGACAATATGCTTAATGGAATCATTGACGGATTCTGGTGGTCGTGGGTGACGATGACGACGGTGGGCTACGGCGACAAATCACCTTTGAGCAAGAACGGCAAGATATTAGGAACCATCTGGATGCTCGTCGCCATTCTTATAATAAGCGGCTTCACAGCGACAATATCTTCAGAACTCACAACGAAAAGATTACAGAACAATGTCAGCAACTTACACGATTTACATAAGATGAAAGTAGGATGTCTTGAAGGGAGAAACACCGCCATATATTTGGATTACAAACATATCAAGCATAAACAATATCAAACATTTGAAGAAGCCTTTGAAGCATTGGAAAAAGGAGAGATAAACGCCTTGGTTGATGAGGGAGCTACATTAGACTATTATTTCAAGAAGAAAGAAAAAGACATGACCAAGAAGATAACACTGATAGAACTGCCCAATAATAAGGAATATTATTGTTTTATGTCGTCGCAGCCATATCTTGTCAATAAGATAAATCCGTATCTGCTCAGTTTTTTAGAATCGGAACAATGGAATAGGCTGTTGAGGAAATATGGGCTTTCGGAGTAGAGTTTTGAACTAAGGCTATTGGCTTTTAGCCCTGAAAGGGCGAAACAGATTTAGCATAAGGCGTGCCTTATGGATTGATGATGATTCGATGTATAAAAACATCGCCATTTCCATCGCCCAATGCGTTAGGGATTGGAGCGGCATCCTTTTGGAGACGGAAGCTGGAGACGAAGACGGAAGCTGGAGGCGGAAAAAGATATAGCGGAAAGCCCGACGGCGAAGCCGGAACGCCCAAAGAAAGACAAAAGTCTAAAGACTAATGACTAAAGATTTTTTAGTTTAGAGAAATTTTGAGTTGTTTAAAAAAAAATTCAAAATTTCATTGAATTTTTTACCACTATTTGTTATATATAGAATAAAAGCGTATTATTACAAAATAAATGGAAATATTGAAAGTATAACATTATTAACTAATACATAAAAAGATATGAGTAAAAAGAAAAGGATAGTAGTGTTTACTGGCGCTGGCGTCAGTGCCGACAGTGGTATCGCGACATTCCGTGATGCCGACGGACTTTGGGCGAACTACCGCATCGAGGAGGTGTGTACTCCCGAGGCGTTGAAAAACAACAGAGCGAAAGTCATAGAGTTTTATAATCTGCGTCGCAAGGAGTCTTTGACAAAGAAACCTAATGAAGGACATATTGCCATTGCCGAGATGGAACAATGGGCTGATGTCTGCGTGATAACTCAGAATGTCGATAACCTCCACGAGCAGGCAGGCTCGACACGTGTGGTGCATCTTCATGGCGAACTGATGAAACTACGTTCCGAGGCGAATCCGGATCTTATATACGAAATCAACGAAGGATGGGAGCAGAGCCTCGATGCTCGTGGCGAAGACGGAGCATTGCTGCGACCTCATATTGTGTTTTTCGGAGAAGATGTCCCGATGTTCGACTACGCAAGCAGGATTGTTGAAAACGCTGATATTTTGATAGTTGTGGGAACCTCGCTGGCGGTATATCCAGCAGCCTCGTTGGTTTACTTTGTGCGAGATAAAGAAGTGCCGATTTATTTGGTCGACCCAGGCACGCCCGACACATCAAGGATTCAAAATCCATTGACCCACATCAAAGAACGCGGTGCTGTGGGAGTGCCGGAATTGGTGGGGAAGTTGAGGGAGATTTATGGGAATTAGGAATGAGGAGTTAGGAGTTAGGAGTTAGGAGTTAGGAGTTGGGAATGATTGTAGAGACGTTTAAATGGTTCCTAAAAGATAAACAAACATTGAAGCGTCTTGTAAGTTTATGAGTTGTATATTGTTAATTTTTCATTACACTTTTTAACATTTTTTAACTTTTTTATTTGATTCTGATATTATAATTTTGCAGTGTGAAACCAATGTTAATTTTATAATGTTTATGGAATCAAAAACTAAAATTACAGAACTTCATTGTACCCAAACAGAATTAGAGAAACAATTTGAATATGTAAATTCACTGATAGAAAGGCATCGTGTATCGGCTGCTGTAAATGTGAATGTAGAAGTCCTACTTACGAGTTGGGAAATTGGACAATATATATCAAAACAATTAAAATCTTCAAATTGGGGAACAAAAATAGTTACAGAATTGGCTGATTATCTTAAATTTCAAAATCCTAAAAGAAGAGGGTTTGGAAAACGTCATTTATACAATATGGTGAAATTCTATGAGACATATTGTCAAGTGGAATTTCTTAATACGATAGAACGTTTACATCTATTTGAATTTGTGCAATTCCCAATTGCACAATTAGAACAAAATAAAATTGTGCAGTTGCCGACTGCACAATTAACTATGTCTGAAATAAATCAAGATATGCCATTAGTGTTGACTCTAACAACCTTTACTAATCATATCGAAATTATGAATCGTTGTAATAGTTATGAAGAACGTATTTTTTATATGCTTTATGCTTCTCAACATGGTTTAAAAACAGATGAGATACGAAGGTGTATTGTCAATCAAACATATTCATCCTTAATGAGTAAGGATAAAATGTTATCTCCAAAAATGAAAGCAGAATATTCAAATGTTGAATTTATCTTAAAGGATAAAGCATTTGTAGATTTCCTAAATCTGCCATCCAAACATAATGAACGTCATTTGCATCACGGATTGTTAGAGCATATGAAAGAATTTATTCTGGAACTTGGCAAGGATTTCTTGTTTGTAGAAAGTGAGTATGGTGTTCAAGTCGGAGGTTCTGTTAAACGTATTGATTTACTTTTTTATCATAGGGCATTACAATGTTTGGTCGCAATAGAATTGAAAACTACTGATTTCCAACCTGAGTTCGTTGGAAAAATGGATATGTATTTGGAAGCGCTTGATCGTGACGTAAAAAGAGAAAATGAAAATCCAAGTATTGGAATTATTCTTTGTCCTTCAGCAGATCGTAGCATGGTGGAATATACATTAAGCAGGTCACTTTCTCCAACAATGATTGC
>JAZLEF010000168.1:0-23641 GCA_045615125.1 Bacteroidales bacterium | reverse complement strand
CCTGTGAGGCTCTCTTCACGATGGCTCTTATCACGGCGTTCAGACCTGGACAGTCGCCGCCGCCTGTTAATACTAATACACGTTTCATGTCGTTGGTATTTTTATAATAAGAGACGCCACAGTGTGACGTCTCTACATTTTTATTTCAAATCTAATTTAATCTGTAATTCTTCTAATTGTGCGTCGGCAATTGTTGAAGGTGACTCTGTCATCACGTCGCGGCCCATGTTGTTCTTAGGGAATGCGATGAAGTCGCGGATGCTTTCTTGTCCGCCGAACAATGAGCAAAGTCTGTCGAAACCGAATGCCAAACCTGCGTGTGGTGGTGCTCCGTATTCAAAGGCGTTCATCAAGAAGCCGAACTGTGCTTGTGCGCTTTCGTCGGTGAAGCCTAATGTGCGGAACATCTTGTTTTGTAAGTCACGGTTGAAGATACGTACTGAGCCGCCGCCGATTTCAACGCCGTTGAGTACGATGTCGTAAGCGTTAGCTCTGATTTCAGCCCATCTGCTTGGTTCTTCGTCCAAAAGATATTCGTCTTCTGGCTTAGGTGCTGTGAATGGGTGGTGTTTTGCGTAGTATCTTTGTGTCTCGTCGTCCCATTCCAAAAGTGGGAAGTCGATAACCCATAATGGTTTGTAGTCGTCTGGGTTACGAAGTCCAAGTTGGTTACCCATTTCAAGACGTAAGCAGTTCATCTGTGTTCTTGCTTCCATTGTCTTTCCGCATAAGATGAGCAACATGTCACCAGCTTCTGCGCCGCAACGGTCTAACCATGTCTTCAAATCTTCTGGTGTATAGAATTTATCTACTGATGACTTGATGCTGCCGTCTTCGTTATATTTAACGTAAACCAAGCCTTTAGCTCCTACTTGTGGTCTCTTGACGAAGTCTGTCAATGCGTCGATTTGTTTACGTGTGTATGATGCACAGCCTTTAGCGTTGATAGCTACTACTAATTCGGAATCGTCGAATACAGGGAATCCTTTGCCTTTTGCTAAGTCTGTGAGTTCAACGAATTTCATGTCGAAGCGGATGTCTGGCTTGTCGCTTCCGTAATATTTCATAGCGTCGTGCCATGTCATACGTGGGAATTGGTCGAATTCCAAGCCTTTGACTTTCTTGAAGAGATGTTTTGTCAAACCTTCGAATGTGTTCAAAACGTCTTCTTGTTCTACGAATGACATTTCGCAGTCGATTTGTGTGAACTCTGGCTGACGGTCAGCGCGGAGGTCTTCATCGCGGAAACAACGTACGATTTGGAAATATTTGTCGAAACCTGCAACCATCAAAAGTTGTTTGAACTGTTGTGGTGATTGTGGAAGAGCGTAGAACTCGCCTGGATTCATACGTGATGGAACGACGAAGTCGCGTGCTCCTTCTGGTGTTGACTTGATGAGACAAGGTGTCTCTACTTCAATGAATCCTTGTTCTGACAAATAGCTTCTTGTCTCGATAGCTACGTTGTGACGTAAGATAAGGTTATTCTTCAATGGATTACGACGTAAGTCTAAGTAACGGTATTTCATACGAAGGTCGTCGCCACCGTCTGATTTGTCTTCGATTGTGAAAGGAGGAGTCTTACTTGCATTCAAGATGTTCAACTCGTTGAGTTGTATCTCGATTTCTCCTGTTGGGATATTTGGATTCTTTGATTCTCTTTCGATTACTGTTCCTTTAGCTTGGATGACGAACTCACGTCCTAAAGTGCGAGCTTTCTCCATTACTTCTGCTGGGCTGACGCCTTCTTGGAGGAAGAGCTGTGTCAATCCGTATCTGTCGCGGATGTCAATCCATAAAAGAGTACCTTTGTCGCGGACGCGTTGCACCCAACCACTTAAAACGACTTCTTTTCCTGCATCAGCAAGACGAAGTTCTCCACATGTATGTGTTCTGTACATAGTTATATCTGTTTTATTTTTAAATCAAATTTGACCTACAAAAATAATGATTTTTATTTTTCTTTTATCACTTTCATACAACAATTTCTGCAATCGAAATCTAATCTAAATCGTCCTTTTTCGTTAAAGAGATAAAGTGATTCGGCTGGTTTGCCTATCTCTTTGCAGCATATATTGTTAGCGTATCTAACGCAGTGTTTTGTCGTCATCACAACCAATTCGTCATTAGAACGTAATTTCTCTAATCCGTCTTCAATTATTTCAACGCCGTGACGTTCATAAAATTCCCTTGACTTCGCATTGATGACGTTGCCAAGATAACTTAAATTGTCTTTTGGGAAAATAGCATTTGTATCTGGCTTTACGAAAGTCTCTCTCTCGTTACGATGTTTCTCAATGAGATATGATTTTAATTTCTCCACCAAATCTTTCTTCATCTCGCCAAGAACAGATGCTCTGATGAAATAAGCTATTGGCTGTTGGCTATTGGCCATTGGCTCTGACTTGTAGTCTTGTAGTCTTGTAGTCTTGTAGTCTTTAAAATCAACATCAATATCTTCCACAGTAAATTCCGTATCGCCCCATTGTGATAACTTGCTCTTAATATTATCAAGAGCTTTTTCTGTATTAATCGCAATTTCTTTCTCTATTGAAATATTTGTCGTAACATATTCTGAATCTTCATTATATAATTTAGCTGACAAGGCAAAACCTTCTTCTGTATCAGAAAATATCAGGCTTATCTTTTGTTTTCTGTTGCCATTGGATTTCTCCAATTCTTTTTCCCATACGTTATCATGATTTCTGAAAATCTTACTTCCTTCAATCTTGAATCTCGTTGCCATCGAGATGTCGCTGTTGCTAGTGATAGTCTGTGATAAAGAACGTGTCTTGTTTTCTGCTACGGCATTAACATTGAAACCTAAGAGATTGTTTTCTCTGTCGAGGAAACAAAGTCCGTCGCCGTTGTGAAGTTCTTTTCCTGTTCTGATAGTGATGGATTTGTTCTTGACTTTCTCTATCGTGCCGAGATATTCGCCCATTGATTTTGGTGAATAAGGAGCATCGATATACTTTTGTCTTCCGTGGATGAAATAGTCGGTGAAGCCTCTTGAAAATGATTTCTCTGGTGCTGGATAGAAAGTAGGATTGCTTTCGCCGCGAGAGCTTCTGCAAATGTCATCGCGTTTTGCAATGATTTCGTCAATTCTGTTTCTGTAATATGCAGTGACGTTTTTGACATAATCTATGTCTTTCAGTCTGCCTTCAATCTTGAAAGAAGTGACGCCAGCATCGATGAGTTCTTCTATGTTTTTAGAATTATTCAAATCTCTTAATGAGAGAAGATGTCTGTTGCTAATCAGACGTTTGCCGTCTTTGTTCTCGAGGTTCCAAGCGAGGCGGCAAGGTTGAGCGCAGGCTCCTCTGTTGGCGGAACGACCGCCGATGACATGGCTGAGATAACACTGACCGCTATATGAAACACACAATGCGCCGTGGATAAAATATTCTAAAGGTACTGTGGTTTTTGATCTGATATCTTTTATCTGCTCAATGCTGAGTTCTCTGGCAAGCACCACTTGTGAGAATCCTACGTCTTCTAAGAACTTCACTTTCTCAGCCTCGATGTTATGACATTGTGTTGAAGCGTGCAGAGCGATAGGTGGCATATCCATATTTAATAATGCCATATCTTGGACGATGAGCGCATCGACGCCTGCGTTCCAGCAGTCGTAAGCGAGCTTGCGAGCGTCTTCTAACTCACTGTCGTACAACAGAGTGTTCATGGTTACGTAAACCTTAGCATCGAAGAGAGCGGCATGTTTACACAACGTTTCTATGTCTTCTATGCTGTTGCCTACTTTCTCACGTGCTCCAAAACTAGGACCTCCGATATATACAGCGTCAGCGCCATGGTTGATGGCAGCGATGCCAACTTCCAGATTCTTCGCCGGCGATAAAAGTTCTATTTTTTTCATAAGGGAAATGTTTGTCGCAAAGATAAGAAAAGGCAAAAGACAAACGGCAAAAGACAAAAGTTTTTTAAGTCAAAAAAACTGATTTTTAATATTGTTTTTCCATTCTTGAAACGACATCTGCGTCAGGTAAAAAAATACATAGAAGAATACAAATTCAGCGATCAAACAATTCCTCATTCCTCATTCCTAACTCCTAATTAAAAAAATGCTTCCCACGTCAACTAACTCTCCATCGTATAACTCGATGAGATTAAATCCATTATCTTCTAAGAATTTATCTAATTCTTCTTTTTCTTTTAAATATTTAGTGCTGCCACAAACGATGAGATTGTTCTTCCAAACACCGCAACATCCAGGGAAAAATCCATGATCATGACCTTCTAACTTGATTTGCTTAGGGTCAATATAGAGAACTTTGAACTCTGCGTCTCTGTGTCTCTGTGTCTCTGCGACTTCCTTGTAGTCTTGTAGTCTTGTGGTCTTGTAGTCTTCCATCGACGTTATAAAACAATTCTCATTCAACGCCACAAGATTACATCTCGTATATCCTTGATTTACATGTATATGATTTTCATATAATGACAGAATCGTGGAGTCGGTGTGTTTGAGATTATGTATCAAAGTGTCGCCGATACCGACTGCATTATAAGGTACTGTTTCTGGATATTTCTTCCCGACTTCTTTCTTGCCTTCTGTCAGTTTTATCTTTCTTTTCTTCAACTCCTTGATGATTCTCTTTGGCGCGTTAGGCGCGTAAACGAGTCCGTCTTTTGTTTGAAAGAAGAAAATGTCAGGATGAGCAGATATTGATTTATATGTTGTTTCCGTAGGATTTAAAAATAATACATCACCGAGTTTCTTGAGATTTTTCTTCGCTTCCTCCGGCATTCGTGCGTCAGCGATAATAGTAGGCAATTCTTCTTTTGTAGTGATTGTAAAATCAAAATCGGTTGTTGGTTTTAGATGCCATTGTGGTGACGACTCTACAATGTTAAACGTTACATTTTCAAATCTTTCCAATAACAATTTCTTGTTCTCACCTTTCCAGCCGATAGCGTGGTTTATCTGCGATTCGGGAACGTTGATGATTATATTTTTACTTTCAGTCTTAATGTTTTTTAACTTTTCTTTCCAGATATGACTGAACACCATCTCTGCGAAGTTTTTGTGGTAAGGTCCTGCGACGTAAGCAGAGCTGTCTAATTCGTCGGAAGTATGAAGTCCGATTCTTAAGACATTGACATCATTTTCAGTGAAATAGGAATATAATTTCGCAGAACGATTCACGGCTTCTTTGATAGTGAGAGCTTTGTATTCACCAGAATTATGCATTGTTTCTAACTCGGTATCTTTCACTACGATACAAGGGTAGATGCGAGTTTCTTTTGCACCTAAACTGACTATGTCTTTGGCAGTTTGAAAATCTTTCTCTTCAGTATCGAAAGGCAAGCCTATCATCATTTGAAGCCCGAGAATGATGTCTTCAGAAAGAATTATCCGTGATGCTTCAACGATGTCTTCGAATGAATGTCCTCGTTTACAATGTTTTAGAACTTCATTGTCGGTGCTTTGTGCTCCGAGTTCTATGTTGAGCATTCCGTAGTGTTTAATTTCTTTAACACGATGGTATGTGATATAATCGGGACGAGTGCTACAACGGATACCGTTAATCAGACCTTTGTCGAGATATGGCTGAACTGCTTCAAGATAATCGTTTTGCATCTTGACAGGGAGACCTGTGAAATTGCCTCCGAAAAATGCGACTTCCACAAAACGATTTTCTTCTTTAAATGAAGATAAGTGGCTGTCAATAACAGCTTTGACATCTTCTGACTTTACAATGTCGTTGAGTCCAGTAATGCTAAACTGGTTGCAATAAACGCATCGATAAGGACATGCGAGCTCTGGTAAAAATATCGGTATGTTGTAGTGCTTTATCATTTTGCAAAAATATTTTTTTTCTTTATACGAACCGAAGTCTTTGCTCGTTTTTGATGATGTAAATGTTAATTAATTTTATATAAATAACTTACAAACTTAATATCAAAATTATTATCTTTGCGATTCTAATATATAATCATTATAACTATGAAATTACACATTAAGAACTTTATTCTTATTGCAATGATGGCGCTTGTAACTATTGGTGGAACAACAAGTTGCAGTAGTAAGAAAAAATTAGCCCAAAAAGAATATGAGGCTAAAGTAGAACAAGCTAAAAAAGATTTGAATGCAATTATCAATGATGAGACTCAATGGACTTTGGATGAACAAAAGTCGCGTGTCGAAGAGATTGAAAAATCAGACTTACAAAATACAGAAATTGATGCATTGATTGTCAAAGCTAAAGAGAAATTGAATCGTAAAGTCGCTGAAGAGGCACGTCTTGCAGAAGAGGAGAGACTGCGTCAGATTGAGGAGCAAGAGAAAATAAAACCTGTCAATTCCTTGGAAGATTATTTCGCTATCATAGCTGCTGCACCAGATGCTGAAACAGCTAACGAGAAAATCGCTGAAGTATTGGAAATGTTCGCTTCTCCTGACGTTCCTGTTTTAATCATCATATATCATGTTGGCGATATTATTGATTATGACGCACCTACAACAGCTGAGAAATATTTGAATTATATTAAGGATCAGAAGAAAGTGGCTGTAGGTATTCATAATATCAAATATGATAACAGCAATAAAATCACAGAGTTAGAATTAATTAAAAAGTAAAGTATCATGAAAAAGATATTGTTGACATTAATATTAGGAGTATTATTCTTAGGAAATACAGAGCTTTCTGCTCAAGAATTGAGTCCGGAACGTAAACAAGCTGTCGATAGTCTCGCTCTCGAAAAAGTTCGTGACCTTAGCAAATATATCAAGATTGTCGGTTCTAAAGAAACTCCTTGGAGCGAAGCTAACAGAGTTATCGAACGCGCTGAAGAATTGTTCGCCCCTGAATCTGAAATAGGCGTCTCTTCATTGACAACCAACGAGGTAATGTATTATAAAGTACGCCAATATCTTGAAAGATTGATGCGTCTTAACTACGATCGCGTTGAGATAGATTGGTATAAAATAGAGTACGTCAGCGACTTGCAACGTCAGCCAGATGGAACATACGTCGGCGTTATCACAGTATTCCAGACATTTAAAGGATTCGATAAAGAAGGTAGACTCGTATATCAGGATACAACCAAAAAAGACATCACAGTTTATGTGAAACGTAAAGAAACTCAAATCGGTGGACGCCTTATCGGTTTCTGGGATGTTTTGTTGGGTGATATGAGGGTTAAAGAAACAACTCTTTGATTGTTATATAATTGAATAGCTCTGACTTGTTCAGGGCTATTTTTTACACTTTTTAATAAAAATTGTTGATGAAGAATATATTGCGTCTTTCGATTTTGTTTTTTTTGTTTTTCGTAGCTAAAGTTTCAGAAGCTCAGGTGTATACTGTTGATCCTAATGTGGATTTGCAGGATGAGAGAGCTTTGTATACAATGACAAAACAAATGAGCCAGTTTATCAGTCGTTTTAATTATGAGGAAGATCAGTATGGAAAAAAATTGAATCCTAATTCGCCTGATTATCGCGACAGAATGAAACGTAAAACCGTGCTGCCTCTTCTCTTTGACATGGAAAATCAAAGGACCAATGGCTCCTTGCGCGATTTCTTCATCTCCGACCTTACCGAATCTGATGCTAATTATTTCGAATTCCTTGGAGGAAAATGGTATTCAGAAGTGTCAGCAACATTTAAATGGAAAGGCAAAAGCGTGGAACTCAGTATGATATTCGCTATAGAACAAGAAAACCTCGGATCTAAATGGGTGCTCACAAATGTTTATTTCCCTGAGTTTAACAAACTGTTCCCTAAAGGTGATATCGCTGAGCAACAGAAACATTTTCTTCATCCAATGAGCCACGAACTTGATTTTATGAATATTCATAAAGTGTTCAAAACACCAGAATGTATCGAGTATTACGCATCAGAATCTTATTCTACAGATTATTTGTCTTTGTTTTTCTATGAAATAAAACAAGGTAATCTCGTGTTTGAAAAAGTAAATAATGAGAAATTTCATGTCTTTCAAATAGATAACTGGTATTTTGAGGTCTCTTGGTTTAATAGACAAGGTCTGAATACAGGATGGCTGATATCAAATCTTATTTTCTTGAAGGATAATGAAAAAGAGGAACTACTGAAATTCTATCAACCAAATATCAATAAATAATAATGAAAAAAATATCAATATTCTTAATATTATTTTTGTCATCATTGTGCGTGAAAGCACAGGCAACTTTATTGATTTCTGATGAAGATAAAAAGGAATATGAATTCCAAATACACCAAATGGTTAACTATCTTCAAGAGACGCTTAACTTTATCGGTGATTCAAAAGTATCGGCACAGGAAAAGGATATTATCTTTAAAGAAAGTTACAATAAAATTTTTAGAGATGAAAATGTCCAGGTAGAAGATGACCTCGATGAAAACCGCGGAACATCAATAAACAAAGATGTTCAGGCTTATCTTAAAGATATTGACTTCTTCTTTGATGATGTTAAGTTTAACTTTGAAATTCAAAATATTTCATCTCATGTCAATGAAAAGGCGGAATTTTTCTTCAAAGTTGAAATGCTTCGCACTATCGCTGGTCGCAACATAATCGGCGACACTATCAGCAATTCAGCAAAACGTTTCCTTGAAATCAATATTGACCCATATAAAAAAGAACTGAAAATAGTTAGTTTCTATACAACAAAGCCTAGTGCAGAAGATGAACTGTTTACATGGTGGAACTCTATGTCTCAACCATGGAAAGAATATTTTGGCAAAGATATAATGGTTTATGATTCAGTGGAAATGTCACGTATCAATATGATACTCGGCGATTCTTACACTATTTTAAATAAACATGAATTCTTCCTTCAAGATACTTTCATGATTGTTGGAAACGACACAATGACAATGGATCGCATTGATGAACTCTATGGTCATAAACCTGATACAATAGTATATGTAGAGGATATGGTGTCGCGTTGGGTTAATGATACGATAAAGACTTCCTTATCACCTATTTACGAGGTGCTTCGACAAATTTCCAAGAGGACAGAAGTTAATGTTGCAGGAAACGAAAACATAGATAATCTAGACCCATTATCAGAAATGTCTGATTTAAGAATACTCGATTGTTCTAATACAAAGGTAAAGGATATAAGCCCTATTCGTAACTTGAACAAAATCAAAGATCTGGATATAAGTAATACTTTGGTTACTGATATTTCAAATTTAAAATATGCTAATGTCGTTCAAAATTTTAAAGCTGATAATATCCGTGTTAATGATATTTCAATAGTGGGCTATTTCAAAGATTTGAATAATTTATCTATGTCAAAGACAGATGTTTACGATATTTCATCTTTAGAAAAATGTACTAATTTAAGTACTTTGAATTTGTCAGAGACACAGATTAATGATTTGTCACCGCTTAAGAATTTACTCAAATTATATGATTTGGATGTAAGCAATACCTTCGTTAGCGATGTTACCCCACTGCAAGGTCTGGTAAATCTTCATTTCTTAAATATTGAAGGTACTCAAGTGACTGATATCTCTGTGCTTAGCGATTTGGATAAACTTAATGAAATCAATTTTTCTAACACAAAGGTTTCCAATATCAATGCTTTGAACAATATGCCTCATCTTAGTAAGATATATTGTGATAACTCATTGGTGACAAAAGAGATGGCCGATGCATATAAAATGGCGAATCCTAATGTGCTCGTTATCAATGAAACGAACGCTCTCATCGCGTGGTGGAACGGACTTCCTTCTTTCTGGAAGACTCTCCTTAAGGAACAAACCAATACAAGTATAAATCCTTCTAAAGAGGAATTGCACTCCATTATTAATATTAGAAATCTTAAAGTAGGTCATTATATGCAAGACGCTGAACCTATTAGCCGTCTTACAAATCTTGAATATCTCGACCTATCTGATTCTAAAATTGATGATTTGTCTCCTCTTAATGGCTTGCATAATCTTAAATCGTTGAATATCAGTAATACCGTGGTCTCCGACTTGACTCCATTGGCAAACAATAAAAATCTTAGAGAGCTTAATATTGAAAATACAAAGGTCAAATCCTTGTTGCCTCTTCACGAAATCAACAGTATTACAAAGATTTATGCTAATGGCTCGGAAGTCACTAGTGACGAAGTTATTGAATTGAGAAAGATGCAAAGACAGGCATTGGTGATATATCAGACTGACAATCTTCGTCTTTGGTGGGGTAATTTAGATGATACATGGCGCGACATATTCAACGCTCATTTGTTGTGTAACTCCAATCCTACAGATGAACAGTTACAGTCGATAGTCAATTTGGAAGAGATAACAATAGAAGCTGATAATGTTGTTTACACTCTCGAGCCACTGACTCAAATGGCGTTTCTTAAAAAATTGATTGTTAATAATAATCAGATTCAAGACCTTACACCTTTATTTGATAAATATTATCTGGAAACATTGTCAATAAGCGGTAATCCTGTCGATAATATTATGTCGCTTTCAGGATTGGAAATGTTAAAGAATCTTAACATAGAAAATACACCTGTCAGTGATTTGAATCCAATAACAGATTTGAAAAATATTAAGGTCCTTAACATTGGAGGAACATCAGTACGTAACCTGAAACCTCTTATGGGTTTTGAAGCCTTGGAAGATTTATCAATAGTGAATACTGATATAAAAAGCATTGAACCATTGATGGCACTTCCATCTATGAAACACTTAAAAGCCTATAAAACAAAGATAAAGAATAAGAGTATCGAACTTCTTAGGTTAAAGCAACCTGATTTGAATATTATTTATTATTGATAAAAAAAAGCGGCTTTTTGAATTTCAAAAAGCCGCTTTTTATGTTTCCTTGTTTTGCTTCTATAGCGATTATCAATCGTCGTATGAAATGAGTTTGCCTTTGGAGTTGAACTCTAATTCCAATTTATTATTGAGTTCTATTGTGATACGATTGAATTCTCTTTCTATATCGGTGATACATGCATCTTTGTGATAAGCATTGACATAGTTTGTAATCTCTGTTAATATGAATCCTGTTGGGATGCAGTTTTGTTTTCCGCTTACATCGGTCCACTCGCCTTTTGCATTAAACTCGATTTCTGTACCGTTTTCAAAACGTACTTTATAATCTACATCCGCGAATTCTTTGTCTGTCAATACGTAATTCACTTGATGGTCGCTGAAATAGTTTTTAATGAATTCTTGTGATTTTACAGGAAGTTGTTCAATTTTTGTCATTCCGTTTTGAGCAAATGTTGTCGCTCCTAATAGTAGAATAGTAGCTAAAGTTAAAATTTGTTTTTTCATTTTGTTTAAGTTTATTTAGTTTATTAAAATATTAACTTAAGAAAATAGACAAATATTATACCATAGTTTATAAATTATTTAACCCAGTAAATATGATATTCAGAGTCTTGCCAAAAACGCTTAGTTTGTTCAATATCTTTGGTGAAACCAAGAAGGTATCCGCCGCCGCCAGCTCCGCATAATTTCACTTGAAAATGATTTTTGTTTATATCGAAAAAGAAAAATTCTTTAACATTTTCAGGAATAGTGTGTCCTAACATCTCGGTTTGCATTGCTGACAATTGTAATAACTTATTGAAAAATGTTTTGTCATCTTTTTCAATAAGTGATGAAATACAATTATTTACAAGAGGAACGTATTGGCTATTGAATTTCTCTAAATAAAATTCATCCTTTCTTTTTTCTTTAAAGGTATTGACCAAAGGCGATGTTGGACTAATAATCTTTGTGTCAATCAAGAAGATATGAATGTTTTCGGAAATGAAATCTTGATTTAATATCTGATGTTTGTTGTTTGTAGTATGTTGTCCGTTCAATATAAAAGGTTTACCGAGATAACATTGCAATGGGTCGATGCCGGAACTGCTGCCATGAAAATAATTTTCCATCGCAGCCAAGAAGTTAATCAGTTCGTTAATATCATGTATCTCATGGATTTTGTATCTGTCGTAGATGGCTGCGACAAGGGCTCCTGAGCTTCCTACACCGTAGCCGTTAGGAATATTGGAATCGAAGAAAAGACCATTGTTGAAGTCTTTTTCCATCCTATTTAAATCTAAAATCTTAAATCTTTCATTATTATTGAGATAGTCGTAATATTTTAAAAGATTCTTGTTAGATTCTATTCCTTCTTCGCTGGTGTTATCCGCAATAGAACTCCATTGTCCGCCTACAGAATTATATGGCATCAATAGGGCATTCGAGCCGAATATCATGGAATATTCGCCGAATAGAATCAGTTTGCCGTTATATTTTCTGTTAACCATTATTATCGTCTATCCATTTGTTGTTGAAACAATAATTTTTCAATACTTCTTCAATGAAGACATGAACCTGCTCTGAGCATGAATCTGGATATAACAAATGTACGTTAGGACCTGCGTCTAAGGTGTAACATATTGGAAGACATGTGTCTTTTCTAAACTCTAAAATCTTGTCGATGATATTTATTGTATTAGGTTCTTTGAGTGTGTATGAAGGAGTGGAAGTTGCCATCAAGTCGTGGAGCTGGTTGGCTTCGCTTTCAGCTATTTTTATAAATCCTTCTAAATCACCTTGTTTAAGTATTGTTAATAAATCTTCGGTGTTTTTTCTTGCTGTAGCATAACGTGTTTCGGCCATTGGATGATTATTCATCAAAGAATGACCAGCTCTGCTCGAGACGCTTTTTTCTTTTGAGCTTACAATCAAGATGCTATCGTGGTATGACTTAAAAACAGGATGAATTATATTGTCGATAGGGATGGCGTATTCGTCAGAACTTTCCGGTAATGAAGGTGTTTTCCCCCAAAGTGTCATCTTTGGATAAACGGAACGCGCAGCACTGCCGGACGCCAATCTTGAAAGGAATGATGCTTCTTGTAGATTTATTTCTTCGTCTTTATATTTAATTGCTAATAAGCAGAGAATCAATGCGCTCATTGACGAAGCACTTGAAGCGATTCCTGATGAATGAGGAAATGAATTATGACTTTCTATATTCAAATGAAGCCCGTTAAGGAATGTGAAATACTCTTTATTTTCATTAAGATATTTCTCTATCTTAGATTTAAACGCTTGATTTTCTTTACCTTCAAAATAAAAATCCATTTCAAGAATATTAGGATTCTCAATCTTTGAATAAGTGACTTTTGTCTCTGTGTAGCAGTTGTTTAAAGTGAAACTAATCGAAGGATTGTTAGGAAGCTGATTTCCATGTTTTCCCCAATATTTAACTATTGCAATATTTGATGGACTGCGTTTAACTATTTGATTATTGCTCATTTTAATTTAGAGTTTAAGGTTTAAAGAAAAAGTAGTTTTGATGTTATAATTTAAGAGTTCAAGACAATGTCTTTGTATTTGAAAATGATGTTATATCCTTTATTTTCAAAATAATTTTTAACTTTTTCGTATTCCCATTCTGTCGCTACCATGAAGAAATCTCCGCCCCAAGCTCCAAGAGACTTGGCCTCACCTTCAAAATCGCTGAAATATTTTTTGATACTTTTTTGTCCTAAGCAAGATGACATTATATCTTCATGTACTTTAATGAAGTAGCAGAAATCTCTGAGTGTCTGTATGTCAGGTAAAATTTTACTTATCTCAGTGATAGAGTATATTTCACTTTCGAACGATTTTTTCTTGTCGAGAAAAGCCTTGACCTCATTACCGGAATTTTGTTTCTGTCCTTGATAGATGAAGTATAAATTGTCTTTAAAGACAGGGTTGAAATCAGCAGTTTTCACTGTGGGACAGATGTTTGTAGTTTGCTGTCTGTCAATTTCATAGAAAATAGGTCCGTTGGCTTTTGCGCATGCTATGTCGTAGCCTGAACCTTTGAATGTTGAATCCAAAAGTTGGTAAGGATTTATGTTAGCCCATTCGGAGATGTTATTAATCAAGGTGGAACTGCTTCCAAGACCCCATTGAGGATCAAAATCCAAGCGACAACAGAAACTATAGTCGTGTTCTTCTGTAAATGCGTTGTTGTTCAACGTTTTGACATTTTTTAGAATATTTGACAGACGTTCTGCTTTTTCTACGTCGTCGGTGTTGATGAGGTTGAAATCAGTTTTAGACAGAATAGCTGAAAACCATTTTGATTCCGATTCTGTTGTCTTAACAAAAGCGTTCCAAAAAATTTGATTCTCGTTCTTGTCTAACAATTCCACATCCATGCTTTGTCCGTATTTGAGAGGAATAGCCAAAGCGGTAGCACCTTTCAGGACAAGATATTCGCCTGTTAATAAAAATTTACCATTAGATTTGAAACCTTGAATCATCTCTTAATTTTAAATTTAATTCCTCAATTCCTCATTCCTCTTAAGAAGTTTTCGGCTTCGGAATACGACACTGTTTTATCTTTAAAATATTCTATTGCTAACGATTTTTCTTTCTCCGTTGCTGACAATTGATTAAGTATATTGGCGAGGTGCATTTTCATGTGACCTTGTTGTATTCCTTTTGTTGTCAACGATTTGACGGCTGCATAGTTGTTGGCCAGTCCCATTGTGGCAGCAATCATCATCAGTTCTTTAGCGGAAGGATTGCCGAGCAACTCCAATGATTTTTTTGCCAAAGGATGCAAGGAAGTCAAGCCACCGACGGTGCCGATTGCGAGAGGTACGTCGAGGGTGAAACGGAACATATCGTCGTGAATCTCAGCGTAAGAGAGACTTTTATACTGACCGTCTCTTGCTGCATAAGAGTGACCCGCTGCTTCTGTAGCTCTGAAGTCGTTGCCCGTTGCGATTACTACGGCGTCGATGCCGTTGTATATTCCTTTGTTGTGTGTTGTTGCACGATATGTATCGACTTGTGCAATATCGACGGCTTTCTTGAACTTCTCGGCGAAGGCTCTTCCGTCGAGGTTCTCATCGACGCCATCAAGTTGATTTGTAGGACATTCTACCCAAACTTTGACACGACATTCCGGTGTGTAGTTGGATAAGATACACATCACTATCTCAACGTATCTGTCTTTCTCTTCAAGGTCTTCTCGTTTGAGGAAGAAATCCTGAAGCGTGTGTCCGAAAGTCTCGAGTATAGAATTGATGAAGTTGGCACCCATCGAGTCGCAGGTGTTGAAAGTGACGAGGAACTGATAATAATCGTGTATCTTGTCGGTGTGGTCGATGAGTTGGATGTCGAGTATTCCGCCACCGCGTTTGTTCATCTTCTCTGTGATAGATGAGGTATTCTTTATAAATTCGGCTTTTATCTCAGGAAGAAGATTATATAAAATCTCTTTGTCGCCCTTCCAGCAGAAATGAACCTGACCTACTTTTTTTACATCCACTATCTCAGCGTGAAAACCTCCGCGTTCGCCCCAGAATTTTGCTGCTGCCGACGCCGCTGCAACCACGGAGCTCTCTTCTATAACCATTGGAACAACGTATGACTTGCCGTTGATGATGACATTGGGTGAAACACCGTATGGCACGTGAAAATTGGAGATGGTGTTCTCACTGAACTCGTCAAATTGTTTTTGCTTCTCTTTGTCCTGATACCAAAAACTTTTTAACAAATTAATAAACTCACTAGGATTTTCAATGTATTCCGCTACAGCCTTTAACTTGTCTTCTTTTAACAGCTTCGAAAATCCTTTGATGATAATATCTCTTTTTCTAATTCTACCAGCTTCTTCCATATTTTTTTTCAAAATCATTTAACCTTGCAAAGGTAGTAAAAATTATTGAAGATTTCAGACATATATACAAATGACACGGTGATAATATAAGCTCGATGATAATAGCTTATGTCGTTGATTAAAAAAGAAAAAAACAATAATATTTTTATATTTAAAATTGTATCAACCGAAACAATTCTTATTTTTGCAAAAAAATTAGCGATTGCCTTAAAAAGGTCCTGACACTCGCTAATTGATAGATGTTTTTGGACCTTACCATTTTTTATTTATGAAAAAGATTTTTACACTGTTATTTGTGTTTATGTCAACATTATTGGTTGACGGTCAAAATTTAGAAACCGTATTTTCACACGATTTTGCAGCAACAAACGAATTGAATGGATGGACTGTAATTGACAACAACAATGATGGAATCCAATGGGAATTGATGGATGGAATGAAAGGTGTGGTTTATAATGGCAACACCACAGAAGTTGCAGCTAACGATTGGTTGATTTCCCCTTTATTCGCAGTAGAGAGTGGAATGCATTACGTAATAGAATACACTGTAGCTCAAAGAGGAGCGTTTGGAACAGATATTATCAACGTTCACTATGGCTCTCAGGTTACAACTTCGTCATCAACATTATTGTTAGAAGAAAGATATGACCATCACGCTGGCATGGTGACACGCAGATGCCATATCACAGCTCAAGAAGATGAGAATATCCAGTTAGGTTTTAACATCGTTTCTGATGCATCCAATGGTATCGTTACTTTGAAATCTGTTTCAGTAAATGAAAGCGAAGGACAAAAACCTGCTCCTGCTCCTGCTATAGCAGTGAGCTCTAACTTCACAGAAAAAACTGTTACAATAAAATGGATAAATCCTCAACGTGACGTCGACGATATTGTCATCATTCAGCCTATGACTGCCAAAATTTATGAAAACAACCTTGTAGTAGCAACTATTGAAAATATGCAGGCTGGTGAACAAGAAGAATACACATATAGTCCAGATGTCTTTTCTGGTATGGTAGTTTGCGGCGTTACTTTATCAATTGCTGATAACGAATCTGAACGCGTTGAACAGGAAATCAATCTTGACGATTATCAAGGTGAGGTGACAACTTTAGTTACATTGCCTATCAATAATTCCTCAGACTTTGCTAAGTGGGAAGTTAACAATATCGACGGCGGTTCAACATGGGAATATTACAACAAAGGTGCTTCAATAAGTGGTTATTCTACTGTTAACGACTGGTTGTTCTCACCAAGTATTGAACTTGAAGCTAACACACGTTACGTGCTTTGTTATAAATTGGCTTCTTCACAGGCATTATGTGCTGATGTTGAAATGACAATAGGAACAGGAACATCAACATCATTACATACACAAGTGGTTGACAGCTACGATAATTTATATCAAAATGGTTTCGCTGAATTCCAATCACCACAGTTTACTGTTGCCGAGACAGGAACATATCACATAGGTTTCCACGCTACATACGTCGGCAATTATTTAGATGTTAAAGATATTTCAGTTGGATACGTCATTCAGTCGGGCGATGGCAATGATGAAACAGGCGACTTGGAAGTGGAAGAATATGTAGAGAATGTTATGCCTGATGATGACAACGGTGACTTGACATATACAACAGATTATTTCCAACCAATGACAATGGAAGGCGTTGATTTCTTCGGCGCATTTTCTCACGCACAAGTCGATGCTTATACTTTGGCAGCCAACGGAATCTACGCAATGCCTCTCGAATATGCTTTCACTCCTGACTTGGAATCTCCATTGATGCAAGATGAGGTTACTGGTGGCGTGGTTTATCATGATGGCAAAATCTATTGCAACACTTACGACGATGACAGTAATCTTCAAGAAAAAAAGCCAATATGGAAAATATACGATGCTACAACATTTGAATTGTTGTCAGAAAATGAACTTAACGACAATTGTGAGAACACTACAGTATGTTTGGCTTACGATATGACAACAGATAAAATCTACGGATTGGTAAAAGATTATGTTGATACATGGCTCGTTCAGATAGAACCACAAACAGGAGAAATGACAAGAATTGCCGACCGCCTCGACTACACAAAACGTTTCCTTACTTTAGGATGTAACGCAAAAGGTGAGCTCTATTGTATTTACATGACAGAACATAGCGTTACCGGCGAGCAGATTCACTATCTCGGCAGAATCAACAAGGCCGACGGCTCTATCGCAGAAGTAGGTAGAATGCAAGAAAGAAACTTCATGAAAGAAGATTATCTTTACAATATGAAATATCGTCAAGTTCTTTTCTTCGACAACTCTTCTGACACAATGTATTGGATGTTCTGTAGTTCAAGTTTGGCATTGGGTTCACAATATGCTGCCATAGCTGAAGTGAACAGATATAATGCCGTTGTTACATTAAGAGCTTATCAATATGACTTGTTCTCAATAACAGGAGGATATTTCAATGAACCATCAATGTCGGCTCCATCAATAATTACAGATTTCGCATTCGTTGACGATCCTAACGGAGCTAACAGCGGAACAATAGTATTCAATCTTCCTTCAACAGCATACAATGGCGATGAATTGACAGGCACTGTCAGCTATAAAATTTATGCCGATGGATTATCAGACCTCACAGGTAGCGGAGCTCCTGGACAAGAAATTTCTATTCCTATACAAGCTGACAACGACATCATCACTCTTAATATCGTAGCTCATAACGCTTCAGGTTATGGACCAACAGTACAACGCGACATCTTGGTTGGATACGACTTGCCAGAAGCACCAAAGAATATCGTCTTGACTAAAAACGGATTGGAAACAACCTTGACATGGGACGCTCCTGAAACAGGTGTGCATGGCGAAGACTTCGATGTCGAGAATCTTAACTACACAATCGTCAGATATCCTGGCGAGGTGGAAGTGGTAAGCGGCACAACAGAAAGAACATTCGTTGAAAGCCATGGTGGCGATATGACACGTTATGTATATATGGTATATTCATGTATCGGTGATGTACGCAGCGAAGGCGCATTCTCTAATAACCTCATCGTTGCTAACCCTCTCAAAACACCATACGGTGGCGTGTTCAACGATGTTTATGATATGTATAACTATTACACAATCCTCGACGTCAACAAAGACAACTACACCTGGATTTATGACGAATTGAACCACGCAGCTGTATATCGTTACAACTGGCAATATGGTGGCGACGACTGGATGATTTCTCCTGCAATCAGCTTCAGAAAAGACGCTGTCTACACATTGACATTCGGTGCTTTCTCTTCTCAAGAGAATTATCTTGAATCATTGTTGGTTACATTCGGTGACGGATACACTCCTGAGTCTCAAAAAGAAATACTCATCGACATACCAGAACTTCCAGCTATAGTTGATGGAACGTATAATGTATATAGCATTGAAATAACAGTTCCTGAAGATGGCATATATCACTATGGATTTAAGGCTTACTCAAAACCTTACCAAGACTATTTATACTTATATGATATTAAACTTGTGTCGGACAAAGACGGTGAGATTATAAATGATGTCACAACTTGCGACAGCAAAGTTATTGTAACTAGCGATAATAACACTTTGAGAATCTATAATCCTGAAAACGAAGATGTGGCAATATACAACGCTTTAGGTGTTATGTTACATTTGTCGAACGATAGTTATATCGAGACTAACCAAAAAACAGGTTTATATATCGTTAGATATAACAATGGAAGTAAGAAGGTTATTGTTAAATGATAAAATGAATTGATATGAATAAAGCAAAAAAAATATCATTATTGCTTTTGGGCATTTTTTTATGTACAAGATTGGCTTTTGCTCAAAATTATGAATCTTTTGAAATATATGAGAACTTCGATGATGACTCTCATTTCACAGAAGGTACAGTCGTGCCAGATGGATGGTCATCTATAGGTTCTTCACCAGCTGCTCGTATGGAAGCTGGTATGTATATGACAGGCTACAATTCACATAGCGGAACTTATGTCTTACATTCATCCGACAATATTTCTGTAGTACGCGACGAAGTCATATTCACTCCTATGATGGAACTCGCTAAAGGTAAAGATGCTGTCTTGTCATTCTACGTCTATGCTCCTGGAGGAAGTCCTGCCGCGTTTTATTCATATATTGAAGTAAAGGCTGGTACAGCTCAATCAATGGATGCTCAAACAATATCATTAGGAGCTACAAATGAACCAATGTCATCATGGACAGAGTTGGCATTCTTGTTTACTCCAGCGACAGACGGCGAATATTGTTTTTCTATTGCGCTCAAACAATCGACAGAACTTGTTCGCGACCATGGCATTGTTGGTATTGACGACGTGACAATCACAGGCTTTAAACCTAATGGTGGCGGCGATGATGGCAATGACGACAATGATGACGAACTCGTTCCTAACCCGGATAACTACGTTAATGCAAAGGCTGTTCCTTATTTTAACACATTCGATAACTATGACAATGATTATGACGGAGAGTCGTATTTGCCATCAGGATGGTACTCATCAGGTACATATCCATTCTTCACGGCAAATATCAACGGATTGGACGCTGTAACAGGTACATATTATTTAGTGACCACAGAATCAGATTTTGATAACCGTGACGAAATTCTCTATACTCCATTGCTCCGATTGAGCAACGAACACGAATATGTCATCTCTTACTATCTCTATATGCCTGGCAATTCTGGCGGCGGCGTGTTGAGAGCAACAGATCTTACTGTTACTGTAGGTACTGAACAAAATATCGACTATCACCCTGTTGTTAAACATGCAATAAAAGACCAATCAATAAGCGAATGGACATACCAAGAATTTACTTTCAAACCTGAGTTGAGCGGCGCTTATTGTTTCGCTTTCTCTTTGAGTTCAGATGTAAACTACTCAGGAATGGTTGGTATCGAAGACTTCAAAATCACTGCTCCTGGTCTTGTTGAAAATCCTATCGCTGAATTTGCTATCGGCGGTAACTTCAACGTGATAGACAGCAGAATGGTAGTGTATAAAGATCAATATATTGACCTTACAAACTTATCTGAACACGGTGAAGAATACTTATGGGAAATAACATCTCCAACTGGTTCAGTTCAACAGTTAACAGATGAAAATCCTTCAGTTTTATTCGATGAATCAGGTGAATATAACATTGAGTTGACTGTAAGCAACAGCGCTGGAACTCGTTCAACAAGTCATAAAGTTGAAGTTGAATACATCGACTACAACAATCAAGATTATACTATCATGACATTGAATCCAAATCAAGACGAGATGTTAGAACGTGGTTCTATACCTGCTTTCTCAGCTAATGGCGTTGAAGATTATGACTACGATTTCGTGACAGGATATAACCGTTATTATAAAAAATATGCTGAACGTTTTGAAATTCCATCTAGCGTTAAAATGGAAATTTCTGTAATTAACACATGGTTGGCACACTATCGCAATCGTGTTTACACAACAGGTTCTGATAGCGATAAACCATTTGAAGTGGTATTCTATGGTGAAACTAACGGTCAGCTTGACGAAGATAAAGTATTCGCACGCATTTCTATGACATTGAAAGATGCATTCGGAACTACAGGTACCGGCTCTGGAGCTGGTGAAGGCCGCTCAATAAACTTAGTCGATTTCTATGGTAAGCCTGTTGAAGTGGAAGGAACATTCTACGTCGCTTTCGAATATGCCGACGATATGACAATAATGGCTGACGACCCTAACCTCGGACGTTCTTATATCGCATTGAATACAATCAAACATGCTACAAAAAATGCTACATTATATGTCAAACCTACCTCAGTGCCAGCAAATTCAGATGTTGAAGCTGATGGTAATTGGTATCCAGTTGATATGCTCGATAACACAATGAGTGGAGTGGGAGCATACATAATTCTCTGGGTCGCTAATGAAATAGAAGGCGGCGGTGATGGCGGTGACGATGATGATGACAATCCAGAACTTAATCCATCTGTTGAGATAACAATGGGTGAAGTAACAACCACATCATATAAAGCTACCTTCACACCAAATGACGACTGCGCATCATATCATATCTTTGCAGACACTCCAGCCAACGTTGAAATGTGGATGGGAATGATGGGAGTGCCATTGGAAGAGTTGATAGTAATGTGGGGTATAGAAAAGACATCATCATACACACACACCTGGGACGAGCAAATACCAAATACTGAATATACAGTCTACGCACTTCCAAAAGATGCGGAAGGAAATTTCGGAGAGCTTGTAACAACAACCGTTACAACAGAGGCCATGGGCGGAGCAGGCACATCGGTCATAGATCTTGTAGTTGAAGTGTTGTCAAATACATCAGTGAAAACGACAGCTACACCTAACGAAGAGACAGCGGTATATCATTATGGCTTGATAGAAAAATCATACTTCGAAGAAATAGGCGAGGAAGCAGCGGTACAAATATTCCGCGAAGACCTATATTCATTCTATGAAGTGGATGTCTGGGAATGGATTGACCTGAATCCGCTGACAGACTATTACGCGATAGCAACAGGCCAGAACTCAGAAGGCGAATGGGGAGAGACAACGATAGTTCCATTCAGAACAGAGTTAGAAGGTTGTGAAGAACTTGTAATGACAAAGTTCAGCATCTATCCAAATCCAGCATCATCAACAATAAACGTTGTCAGTGAAGCAGAAGGCACAGCCAAGATTTTCGATATGACCTCACGCTGTGTTAAGGAAGTTGAACTCGCCGGCAATAATACTACAATTGATATTGAAGGTTTGAATAAAGGTGTTTACTTTATCAACATCAACAATAGCGTTAAAAAATTGATTATTAAATAAAATTATTAAAAAAATGAAAAAATTATTTACCCTTATCATTGCAGTTTTTCTGTGTATTAATGTAAAAGCACAAACAAATCTTACAGAAGCTGTTGACTTCACAGTTACAGACTGCTACGGAGAAGAAATCAGATTGTTCGATATTTTGGACAGAGGTCAGTACGTACTTATAGATTTCTTTTTTATGAATTGTACTCCTTGTCAGAACGTGGCTCCTATGGTAGTTGAAGCATACGAGGCTTTAGGTTGTAACCAGCACGATGTCTTCTTCATGGAAATTTCTCCTGTCGATAACAACAGCGTTTGTGAATGGTGGGTTGAACGCTATGGCGTAGAATATCCTACCATCGGACAATTCGGTGGCGGCGGCGATGTCGATTACATCTATGGAATCTCTTCATATCCAACATTTGTTCTCATCGCTCCTGACAGATCAATTGCTTTCCAGGACATCGACATCTATCCAATTCCTGATGCTCAGACAATCATCGATTATTTGGCTCCATTCGGAATAGAGGAACATAGCTGTGAAGAGACTCCAGAATTAAACCCATCAGTTGAGATAACATTAGGTGAAGTTACAACCACCACAATAGAAGCTACATTCACACCAAACGAAGACTGCGCTTCATATCATCTCTTGGCCGATACCCAATCAAATATGGAAATGTGGACAAATATGATGGGTGCGACTTTGGAAGAACTTATCGTGATGTGGGGCATCGAAAAGACATCAACATATACTCACACCTGGGATGACTTTGCACCAAATACAGAATATACAGTCTACGCTCTTCCAAAAGATGCAGAAGGAAACTTCGGAGATTTGGTAACGACAACTGTCACAACAGAACAAGCCGGCGGAGCAGGAACATCGGTAATAGAAATAGAAGTTGAAGTGTTGTCAAATACAACAGTAAAAACAACAGCAACACCTAATGCAGAGACAGCGGTATATCATTATGGCTTGATAGAAAAATCGTATTTCGAAGAGATAGGTGAGGAAGCATTCGTACAATATTTACGCGAAGAAGACCAATATCCATTGTATGAAGTAGACGTATGGGAATGGCTTGACCTTACTCCAGAAACAGATTATTACGCAGTAGCTACAGGTCAGAACTCAGAAGGTGAATGGGGAGAGACAACGATAGTTCCATTCAGAACAGAGTTAGAAGGC
>JAZLEF010000167.1:0-6596 GCA_045615125.1 Bacteroidales bacterium | reverse complement strand
CAGCTTTAATCTGACTTTGGCGGATGCGAAGTTTTAAATCAACTATCCAATTCTTGTATTCGGATGTAATGATGTTTTCTTGATTTGATTCAAAAGAAATATCTTTCGAATTATGTTCGTTACTTTTTTTCATAAAAATTTTGGTTAAAAAGTTTTGCTGCAAAATTAAAACATCGTTTTCAAATAAAAAAGTTAAAAAATGTTAAAATGGCTATGAGCCATGAGTTGTGAGTTTTTTGTTCATAGCTCGCAGCTCATTACTCGCAGCCTCTCCGCGTTAGGGATTGGAGCGGCATCCTTTGCGAGCTTTTTCAGACAACGGACAACAGACAATGGAATTTTTTGAGTGAGGTGGAATTGAAGCGAGCAAAGATATAGCGGAAAGCCCGACGGCAGAGCCGGAACGCCAAGAAAAGAAAGACTACAAAACAACAAGACAACAAGTTGTTGGAGTGATGTAGTGATGTGGTTTTTTACAGAAAAACAATTTCGTGAAGTTTCGAGTGGTTTCGAGGATTGTATTTAGTGATGTGGTTGCATTTCGATATACTTTGTGACTGATAAAATTACCTCAGCGTTTCTCCGCGTCTTTGCGAGAGGTTTTGAGGAACGATGATGGGAGACGTGATGTTGGAAACGGAAAAATATGTAGGGATACGTTTTTTAGTGAAAAAATAAATCATAAATAATAGTCGTGTAATAAAATTGTTTGTATTTTTGCAGACAGATAAGTCGTGAGTTGACGATGTAATGGGTTGTGCGAAGGTCCCTCGCCAGCATGGCATCACACTTTGGTGTAAACCTCACTCACGCATTTTAGGGACAATTAAAAAAGCATCTACGGATGCTTTTTTAATTATATATTTGATATGGCTGTAATGCAGTATTGCACTTTCTCATGAGTCCTGCGACGAATACCCACAGTCATTTTTACTTTACCAATACCTATGAGTTCATACTCCATAATCATAATTCTTTCAAATGGTTTCTGGTTTTTATTGCCTTCCTTTATTCTACTGATTGAAACTTTTTTGGCTCCAATAAGAATTGCATCAAGTTGCAATACAGCGATTGTTGAGAAATATGATTTGGCTGCATGTTCGCTGGTCTTTAGCCAAAAGATTATGCATTAAAAAAAACTTGTAGTCTTGTGGTCTTGTAGTCTTGTTGACTTTTTTCTTATCTTTGTAAAAAATATCTCTATGAAAATATTAGTGACATACGCTTTTGATGAGGAAATAATTCCTTTTGAATTACAAGGTGTTGATATTACTTTCCTTAAGACGGGAATGGGTAAGGTGCTTTCGGCTTTTAACCTGACAAAGGCTCTTTGTAATGATAATTACGATATCGTCATGAATGTCGGTACTGCCGGCACTCTCAATCATGAGGTGGGTGATATTTTCGTATGTCATCGTTTCGTAGATAGAGATATGGAGAAAATTGAGCTTCCTGATGTCTGTTCTGATATTTCTTTTACTGAAAAAATAGGAATAGACTTTATTGATGATTATGATAAAATTGGCGTTTGTAACACTGGCGACAGCTTCGTGACTAAAGCCGCACATTTCAATGGCGATGTCGTTGATATGGAGGCTTTCGCTCAGGCTATGGTATGCAAAGAGATGAATGTCGATTTCGTTTCTGTGAAATATGTCACTGACATAATAGGTCAGAACTCGGGTGAGATATGGTTGGACAAGCTTCGTGACGCTCGCGAGGCCTTAAAAGCATTTTTCGTATGAACTTATTAGATTGGCTTCCGATAACAAAGAAAGAGACTGACTTACGCGGATGGAGCGAAGTCGATGTCGTTATTATCACCGGCGATGCTTACGTCGATCATCCTGCTTTCGGTGCTGCTGTGATAGGCCGCGTCCTTGAACATCACGGCTACAAGGTGGCATTGATTCCGCAGCCTAACTGGCGTGACGACCTCCGCGACTTCAAGAAATTCGGCAAACCGCGTCTTTTCTTCGGCATCTCCGCCGGTGCCATGGACTCGATGGTGAATCATTATACTGCCAACAAACGTCTGCGTTCCAACGACGCCTACACTCCAGGAGGCGAAGCTGGTTTCCGCCCTGACTACGCGACAATAACTTATTCCAACATACTTAAAAAGTTATATCCAGATACGCCGGTTATCATCGGAGGTATCGAGGCTTCTCTACGAAGAGTGACACATTATGACTATTGGGCTGATGAATTGAAGCCTTCTATCATGCTCGACTCAAAGGCTGACCTCGGTGTTTATGGCATGGGTGAGCTTGGTATAGTTGAGATTGCCAAGGCTTTGGATGAAGGCAAGAAGATTGAAGAGATAACGAATGTTCCTCAGACATTCTTCCTTAAGAAAAAATCTGTAGGGACGCGACTTGTCACGTCCGAATGGAACGACTTGCGTCTTGCGTCGCATGAGGAGTGTCTTAAAGATAAAAAGACTTACGCCTCTAACTTCAAGAATGTCGAGATAGAATCGAATAAGAAAAAAGCTAATCGTCTGCTTCAGGACGTCGGTGATTATACCTTATATATAAATCCTCCTTATCCTACGATGACGGAGACTCAGATTGATGCTTCTTTCGATTTGCCTTATACCCGTCTGCCGCATCCTAAATACGCGAAACGTGGCGTTATCCCGGCTTACGAGATGATACGTCATTCTGTCAACATTCATCGTGGATGTTTCGGTGGCTGCGCTTTCTGTACTATTTCTGCACATCAAGGCAAATTCGTGGCATCGAGAAGCAAGGCTTCAATCATGAAAGAAGTGAAACAAGTCACGGAGATGGAAGACTTCAAAGGTTATATATCCGACCTCGGTGGTCCTTCTGCCAATATGTATCGCATGAAAGGAAAGGACGAGAGCCTTTGTGAGAAATGCATACGCCCTACTTGTATTCAGCCGAATATTTGTAAAAATTTAGATACTGACCATCATCCGCTTATAGAACTTTACAAGGAAGTTGATAAACTGCCAAAAGTCAAGAAAGCAACTATAGGTTCTGGAATACGATATGACTTGTTCTTGACCAACGAAGATCCTTCGGGAAAATTGGGTTATGACGAGTATTTTGAACAGCTGATGAAACGTCATGTGAGCGGTCGTTTGAAAGTCGCTCCGGAACATTCGAGTGATGAGGTGCTGCGATTGATGAGAAAACCTTCATTCAATCTTTTTGTGAAACTGAAAAAGAAATTTGATAAGGTGAATGAGAAACATCATCTTAATCAACAGCTGATACCTTATTTTATATCAAGTCATCCTGCATGTACTTTGACGGATATGGCTGAACTTGCAGTGAAGACGAAAGAACTTGGATATAAATTGGAACAGGTTCAGGATTTCACTCCAACGCCTATGACATTGGCAACGGAGATTTATTATTCCGGTTATGACCCTTATAGCTTGAAGCCAGTCTTTGTTGCCAAGACAAAACAAGAGAAATTAGACCAGCAGAGATTCTTCTTCTGGTACAAGCCAGAGAACCGTCAATATGTGAAAAACGCCCTGCGTAAGATAGGCAAGGCGTTATGGATTGATAAACTCTTCAGAAATTAATTCATAATTCACAATTCATAATGCATAATCAACAAACAATAATTATGAATTATGCATTATGCATTATGAATTATTCTAAGACTAATCTGAATCCAGTGTTGTAGTCGCGGTAGTGAATGCCTTGTTGGTAACGAGCTGTCACTCTAGCTGATTGATCGTTGGTGTTCCAGCTGCCGCCACGGAATACTTTATATCCTTCGTTATAAGTTTCGCCAACAGGGTCTGTTACAGCTTCTTCTGTATATTCATAAAACCAGTCTTGGCACATTTCCCAAACGTTGCCGCTCATGTCGTAGAGACCTAAAGCGTTAGGATTTTTCATTCCTATTTCGCTGCATTTGTCGCTGTTTCTGTCAATCCAAGCAAGTTCTAAGACGTTGTCGCCGCCAGCGTATAATGCGTAACTTGTGTTAGCTCCACCTTTTGCTGCATATTCCCATTGTGCTTCTGTTGGAAGAGCGAAGTTCAAGCCAGTGTATTCGTTTAACTTGCCGATGAAAGTTTCAACTTCTTTGAAAGAAATTCTGTAAGCAGGATATTTGTCACCTTTGCCGAATTTATCTTCCCATTGGCCGAACTCATCGCTTTGGCTGTTATGTTTGCCCATGACAGCTTCCCAAAGAGCTTGTGTTACTTCGTATTTGTTGATGTAAAACTCGCTTACTGTCACTTCGTGGACAGGAGATTCCCAGCTTGTGGCGTTTTCGTCGTAGTTGTAATATTCAACAGAATCTTTTTGTGCGCCCATGTAGAAAGTGCCGCTATCAACTTTAACCATATTGCTAATCATTTCTCTTATGGCGTCTTTTTCGTTCTTGTTCAAGTCGCCGGTCCAGTTGATGTCAAAACCGTTGATGGTTTCATTCTTGATATTGTCTTTATTGCATGACTGTAATGCTAAAAAGCAACATAAAACTATTAATAACTTTTTCATAATGATATGATAATAAATGGTTTGACTATGATTTAAGGAAACTTCTTTCCGATTGTAAATATACAATATTTTTTAATTATGTAAAGATGTAAGAATCTTTTTTATTTTCCTATCTTTGTAATTGAAATAATAAAATTATGAAGAGACTTTTTTACATAGATTCTTGTTTGAGATCTGGTTCTAATACAAAAAAAATTGCAGATGCAATGATAGAGAAACTTTCTGAAAGATATGAAATTGAAAGTATAAAATTGTCTGACTTTGATTTTCCTATTGTCAAAGATGGAATTTTAAATGATAGAAGCAATGGTATTGTTCCGGATGAATATGTCGATATTGCAAGAAAAATAGCTGCGGCTGATAGACTTGTGGTATCTGCTCCTTTTTGGGACATGAGTTTTCCTAGTGCTTTGAAAGTTTTTTTTGAAAATATGTCGCTGTTCAATGTGACTTTCGCAAGTGATGAGAAGAAATGTTATGGATTATGTAAGGCAGAAAAAGTTCTTTATGTAACTACGCGTGGCATGAATATCAACACCGGCGATGAAATGGAACAGGCAACTCCATATATCAAAGCTATAGGTAAATTGTGGGGACTCGGAGATTTGTATGTGATTGATGCACAAAATATGGACTACAGCACTGAAGAACAGAAAGCAGAGAAAATCCAAAACGCTATCAAAGAAGGATTGAAATTATGTGAAACTTTTTAGAAGTGTTAAAATATATTAAGACTTTAATTTATGAACCGTGACCTTGCTTTGAAAAAAATACTTCATTACTGCGATTATCAGGATAGATGCAAGAAAGAGATTTTTACCAAACTCGATACCTTTGAACTTGATGCAGACGACAGAGCCTTCATCCTTGATTTCCTTAACGATGAAGGCTATATCAATGATGAGCGTTATTGTCGTTCGTATGTGAAAAGCAAGTTGAATCTAAAGAAATGGGGCGTCAACAAGATAAAGATTTCGTTGATTTCAAAAGGTATAGATAGAGAGATTATCGATTCTGTCGTTTCTGAGATTGACCAAGATTCTTATAAAGAGGAATTGATAAAACTTCTTGAAAATAAAAAGATAAACGAAAGCGATCCATACAAGCGAAGGGCGAAGCTGATACGATACGCAGTTTCGAAAGGATATTCTCTTTCGATGGTGATGGAGGTTTTGAATAATTCATAATTCATAATTGGCGTAATAACTCCTAATTTTAAAAAAATCTTTTGCCTTTAGTCTTTAGCCTTTTGCCATTTTTATTATCTTTGCATACTCAATAATTTTTATTTCATTATGGTAACAATAGAAAACTGCAAAGAGTTAAGTAAGAGGATTGAATCCTTGAGGAGGTATCTTTGACATCGACGGTAAGTTGATGCAGATTAAAGAATTAGACGAACAGACCAATGCCGATGGTTTCTGGGATGACCCTAAGAATGGTAAGATAATCATGCGTAAGATGCGTGACGTGAAGAGCTGGGTTACTGCTTACGACGACATCGTGAAAGCTAACGAAGACCTTGGCGTGTTGTTTGATTTCGCTAAAGAAGGCGAAGCAGAAGAAGAGGAAGTCGATAAACAATATGAAGAGACAATACGTCTCGTTGAAGAACTCGAGTTCAGAAACATGCTTCACGAAGAAGCTGACCAGATGAGCTGCGTATTGAAGATTAACTCTGGTGCCGGCGGTACCGAGTCACAAGACTGGGCACAGATGCTCATGCGTATGTATCTTCGTTATGCTGAATCACACGGTTATAAGGTAAGAATAAGCAACTTGCTCGAAGGCGATGAAGCTGGTATCAAAACTGTCACGATGGAAATTGACGGTGACTATGCTTACGGTTATCTCAAAGGCGAAAACGGTGTTCACCGTCTCGTCCGCGTCTCTCCTTACAACGCACAAGGTAAACGTATGACTTCATTCAGCTCTGTATTTGTCACACCTCTCGCCGACGATTCTATCGAAGTCGTTATCGACCCTTCAAAAATCTCTTGGGATACATTCCGTAGCGGCGGTGCTGGCGGACAAAACGTTAACAAAGTTGAGTCTGGCGTTCGTCTCCGTTACCAATATAAAGACCCTTACACAGGC
>JAZLEF010000166.1:0-23756 GCA_045615125.1 Bacteroidales bacterium | reverse complement strand
GACGCTACAACTTTGTCGGACGAAAATGGCGGTACAAGAATTTATGCTGAATAATATTCGAAATGTATATGAAAAAAGGTCACTTCATTTGAGGTGACCTTTTTTGTTTTATTATGCTCCAGCAAAATCGTCATTGATTTTTGATGGAATGACTCTCGTTGGTATTTGGTCGAAGCCGTTGTTAGGAGTAAAATTGCTGTTAGGAGTAAAATTACCGCTTGGCATAAAGTTGTTGTTAGGAGTGAAGTTGCTGTTAGGCATGAAATTGTTATTAGGTTCATTGTTGAACTCGACAACGTCTTCAAACTTGGCGTATTGTCCGATGAATTTAAGTGTGACATCGCCTAACTTACCGTTACGGTGTTTTGCAATGCTGATGATTGACTTACCTTTTGTTGATTCGCCGTCTTCTTCTGTAAGTCCATAATATTCCGGACGATAAATGAATAATACCATGTCGGCATCTTGTTCGATAGCACCTGATTCACGCAAGTCGGAAAGGATAGGTTTCTTGGAACCTGGACGAGACTCAACGCTACGGCTCAACTGTGAAAGTGCCAAAACTGGAACATTCAATTCTTTTGCGAGACTCTTTAATGAGCGGCTGATGGTACTGATTTCCTGTTCACGTGTACCTCCTTTGTCGCCTTTGGCTGTCATCAGCTGGAGATAATCGATGAAAATCATTTGTATGTCGTGCTGCTGTTTCAAACGACGGCATTTCGCTCTCAAGTCGAAGATTGACAATTGTGCGGTATCATCGATGAAAATCTTGGCGTTGACAAGAGGTGATACCATTGTATTAAGCTGCTGCCATTCGTATTCTTCGAGATTACCAGTTCTTAGCTTGTCGGCTGTCAACGATGTCTCTGTGGAGATAAGACGTGTAACAAGCTGAACTGAAGACATTTCCAATGAGAAGAATGCGATAGGCTTGTTGAAGTCGACAGCTGCATTACGTGCTAGGTTCAAGGCGAAGGCTGTCTTACCCATACTTGGACGTGCTGCCAAAATAATGAGGTCGGATTTCTGCCATCCCTGTGTTATTCTGTCTAACTCAGTATATCCTGATGGAACACCGCGCAAGCTGGCACCGTCGTTACGTGCATTCTCAATATCGGCAATAGCCATGCTGACCAAATCAGGCATCTGATCGTGACTTCTCTTCAAATTGTTCTCACTTATCTGGAATAATTTATTCTCGGCTTTGTCAAGCAAATCGAAAATGTCAGTGGTGTCTTCGTAAGCATCTTTTATGATTTCAGTAGAAATAACAATGAGCTGACGTTGAATATATTTCTGTAAGATGATACGTGCGTGATATTCAATGTTGGCTGAACTGACAACACGATTTGTTAGTTGTGAAATATAATAAGGACCACCAACTATGTCTAAGTTGCCTGTGCTCTTAAGCTGATTGGTGACAGTAAGAATGTCGATAGGTTCCGACTTGCCAAATAAATCTTTTATAGCAGTGAAAATAAGCTGATGTGCTTCTTTGTAAAATACATCAGGTGTCAATAAATCGATGACAGAGTTGACTGCATTTTTTTCGAGCATCATAGCACCAAGTACTACTTCTTCCAAATCAATGGCTTGTGGAGGAACACGGCCTTGATTCTCTAAAATCTCACTTGGAATGCTGGCAGCTCTTGTTCTGCCATAACTTGCTTTTCTATAATTTATATTATCGTTATTCATGCTCCAAAGTTACGACAAAATTAGCATTGTTGAATAGTTGTTGATAACTTTTATTTGTTTTTTAAACTATTGAAAACCAAATGCTTATTTTAACAGACGATTGTACATTTTTTGAAGATATTTGTTCTCGTCTTCCATGTCTTTGCCAACTAAAATACGTTCTAACTCATTGTCGCTGGTGGCATTAAGAATGATCCTGCTGTGTTCGAAGATGGTTTCTGATGGAAATAACTCTTCGTAAATAGTCTTCAATGAAAAATCATATTTTGTCTTTTTGTTGAAGAAATCTGATTCCTTTAAGACGTCTCTAAGGTTGATGATTTTGAAGCTGATTTCTTTCGATTCGATGATTTTGTATTTATTCATTAAAGAATTGATATTTTGAGCAGAGAAATAAACGACTTTATCAAAGTGTTTCAATTCTTCCGTTAAAATCTTTAGTCCTTCTTCCATTTTGGAATAATCGTCGAGACAATTCCATTCTATAACTTCATCGTTTTGATTTGATAAAATGGAGAATGCTATCACTACCTCTTGATAAGGTTTGTGTCCGTCTAAAATTGGTACTGCGGGGCGGTAGAACAATAAGTTAAGAAAGGCTATAGACTCAGTTCTCTTTCCAATTAAGTCGTAGAAAGTTTTGTAATTAATGTAGTAAGTATCTTGTTCTAAAGCGTCGAGCTGATACATTTCCAATGACAATGGATTGATTAGCTTCTTGAAGTTTCTGTTGTCTTGTATTCCGTTGTTATATAATGAGAATAATTCTTTTGCATCGTATGATGTGGTGTGTAGAAAACTGTCATGTGGAACTTTTTTCCAGCAATGACCTCTGAATTCGCACGTGTATGGCGTGAAACATTGTGTCCCGATTTCTGTTCTTGGAGCATTGCTTAAATTTACTACAGCCTTCAGTTCGTTGACTTTTTTATTGATAGATTCAAGTTGTCCTTCTGCAAAGTCTTTAACCGATTTGAATACAAATAATTTATTTACATCTATTTCTCCTTCTTTAATATAATCGCTGTTTACATACATCAGTTGCATGTCGCTGATTGGGATATTGCATCCTTTTAGAACATAATATTGTAAAGAAGCATCGTGGTAATAGGTGTCGCTTAAACTCAACGAGCTTTTCACTTCGATGGCTCTCCATTTTTCTCCATCTCTTACCAGAATGTCTAGCATGATGAGAGTGTCGTTGTAAATGAAAATCGCTTCATACATCACATTGACATTAGGGTCGTTGAGGTTTTGCATTGTTTTTTCAAACATTTTTCCAAATTGAGAAGGAGAAGGCGGTGTCATGTTTACTCCGCCAGGGAAATATGTTCTTGCCAAGACTCCTACATCGGTGCCTCGTTTGAATTTTGCTCTTTGTTCGAGACTGAGTTTGTCGCGTAAATATGGGTGCTTTTTATACATGTAGAGAGCCTTTGGACATTGCTCTCCTTTAATATATGTTGATTTTGAAAGTATATGCATATTATTGATTTTTAACATGTTGGATGATGTTTTTATTAGCCATTAATGTCATCGCTACACCACGAGCAATCATGAAACATAAAAAAGCAATCCATAATCCGTGGTTTCCGAATTTCGGAGTCAGGATGTACCATGACGGAATGAAAACGAAAATTGTTGATATAATCATGGTGTTTCTGATGGCTTTGGATGCCGTTGCACCAATGTAGATTCCATCCCATATAAATGCAGCAAATGTTATCAAAGGAATGACAATCATATATATGTAATATGGCTCCACTTCTAAAAGTATATCAGGGTTGTCAGAAATTATCTTGACAAAAGTAGAAGGGAAAATTGCATAAAGTATTGTGAATGGAATACTTATCGAGAATCCCCATACTAAAAGAAATCTGATTACCTTAACAAGATTGTATCTGTCTTTAGAGCCTACAAATTTACCTACCATAGCTTCGCCGGCGTATGCAAAGCCATCGGTGAAATAAGAGAAGATGTAAAATGATTGTAATAATATCATGTTTACAGCCAAGATGTTATCGCCTAATTTTGCAGATTGGTTGGTGAAAAATGCAATGCTTATGATAAGAAGGAAACTGCGTATCATCAAATCGGTATTGACTTTAAAGAAACGTCTGATTTTGTTGAAGTCGAATAATGTTTTTCTGTCGATTTTGATGAAATAAGATTTGTAATTTTTTATTAACAAAATAAGAGCTAAGGTCAATCCGCAATATTGTGCTATCACCGTTCCTAATGCGACGCCTGTAACATTCTGCTTTAGAATCAATACGAAGAATATGCTGAAAATAATGTTCATCACATTAATTAATATTGCGATAAACATAGGGATTTTGGTGTTTTGCATTCCTACGAACCATCCGTTGAGGCAGTAGAGAAGAATATTGGCTGGAGCTGCCCATATCCTTATATAAAAATAACTGATAGCAAGAGCTTTGACCTCGTCGCTGCCATCGAGGAGCAGTGTGCTCAAATGTGCTATTGGAACTTGCAGCGCGAGTATGAATATTATTATAGGTATTCCAATGCAAAGAGAACGGTATAAGGAGTAAATAGTCTCAGTTCTGTCGCTGCTTCCTAATGCTTGTGCGGTGAATCCTGTTGTTCCAGCTCTTAAAAAACTGAAGAAAGAATAGAGGACACTGAAGATAGTTCCGCCTAATGCGATAGCGCCAATATAAGTGGCAGAGCCAAGATGTCCCATTAGAATCATATCAACCAAACCTAATAAAGGAATGGTTATGTTGCTGATAATGTTAGGTATTGCAAGTTTTAATATAGAGCGATTCATGAATTTATCTTTTTTACAAAAGTAATAAAAAGAGTGTTTCTACATTATTCCACGATGTGTAAATATTCCACATTTTGTATTGTGGAATATTGTAGAAAAATTCTACATATCTACACTTGTGTAATTGAAAAAATATTCTTAAATTTGCCAAGTCTAATTTGATTATCAATCAATTGAATTTTTTTTTTCAAATAAATGTTAAATGGTATAGAATTAGATTGTAGAATATATTGAAAATGAAACACTAACTTAATTAAAACTTAAAATAATGAAAAAAACTTTAACAATTTTGTCAGTAGCATTAGTAGCTTTCATGTTAAGCTCATGCGTAGAAAAGTCAAAGAAGTATCAACAATTAATGGCAGAAAAAGATGCTGTTGTTCTTGAAAACAAAAACATTGAAAGAGAATACAACGCAGCTTTAGGTATCATCAGTGACGTTGAAAACAACCTCAGCGCAATCCGTGACGCAGAAGGTTTAATGTTAATGAAAAACGAAAGCAACACACAAAGAGACCAACTCAACTCAGAATTGATCCAAATTAAAGAAAACATGGCAATCAATCGCGCTAAATTAGATTCATTGTCAAAAGTTTTAGAAAACTCAAATAAAGACAGATCATACCTCCGCAACACAATTAAAAAATTACAAGCTCAATTAGCTGAAAAAGAAGCTACAATCGTAGAAATGCAAGAACAACTTGCTCAAAAAGATCAAGAAATCCAAGGCTTGAACACAAGAGTTAACAACTTAAATCAAGACCTCAACATGGCAAACGCTAAAAACGACGAACAAAGCCGTTTAATCGCTGACCAAGTTCTTGAAATGAACAAGGTTTACTATGTTGGCGCAACTAAAAAAGCTTTGAAAGAAAATGGTATCTTAACTTCAAAATATATCTTAAGACAAGAAGTTCCAGCTCAAGCATTCACACAAGCTGACAAACGTGAACTTAACGAAATCGCTTTCGAAGCTAAAAAAGTTAAGGTTCTCTCAGCTCACCCAGTTGAATCATACACAATCGTAAATAAAGATAATCAAGTTATTTTACAAATCAACAATCCAGAATTATTCTGGAGTGTAACAAAATATTTAGTAGCTATTACTAAATAATTTTTCTGCTCGTTTTCAATATCATGAAAATCCCGATGTCGCCAGATGTTGGGATTTCTTTTTACATACAGATATTTTTCTGCTAGTTTCATTTTCACTAAAATCCGGTCTTTTATAAGCCGGATTTTTTTATCATTTTGTCGTAAATTGTTTTCTCTCTTTGTGAAATATTCCTTAACTTTGCATGAAGCATTAAGAGGTTTCATTGAGTATGAAAAAACGTATTTTAATAGTAGAAGATGATGTGGCATTCGGAACAATGCTGAATACTTGGTTTACTAAAAATTCTTGTGACGCTACTTGGATTTCAAAAGTTGAATTGGCAAAACAGGAATTTCAGACAAAGTCATACGATTTGGTTCTTAGTGATTTACGACTTCCAGACGGTGATGGTATAATATTGCTTACCTGGATGAGAGAGAATAAAATCATGACACCTTTCATCATCATGACAAGTTATTCTGATGTTCAGACTGCTGTACTCGCAATGAAACTTGGTGCTTTCGATTATTTACAAAAACCAATAAATCCTACCATACTTCAACAAAAGATAGAGATGGCGATGTCGCAGCCTGTCGATGAAGTGAAAAAAGAACAAACCAAAACATCAAAGAAAACAGAACAAACAATGAATAAAGTGGTGAGAGGAAGCAGCTCCGTGATGCAACGACTTTATTCGCATATTGATTTGGTTGCTCCGACTAAGATGGCTGTTCTGATTCTCGGTGAAAGTGGAACTGGTAAGGAATATATAGCCCGAATGATTCACGACAATAGTAATAGAAAATCGGAACCATTCGTCGCCGTGGATTGCGGCAGTCTCTCAATGGAATTGGCTCCTTCTGAATTGTTCGGTCATAAAAAAGGTTCTTTCACATCGGCTATATCAGATAAAACAGGTGTCTTCGTTGAAGCTAATGGAGGTACTGTCTTCTTGGATGAAGTAGGCAACTTGTCATACGAAGTTCAAAAACAGCTTCTTAGAGCTTTACAAGAACAAAAGGTACGCCCTGTTGGCTCGGCTTCAGATATTAAAGTTGATGTGAGAATCATCGCTGCAACTAACGAAGATTTGGAAAAGGCGATAGAGGAGGGTAGATTCCGTCAGGATTTGTATCATCGTATCAATGAGTTCTCTGTTAATGTGCCTCCGCTTCGTGAGAGAATAGAAGATATTGAAGAGTTTTGCTATCATTTTATAAACCAAGCTAATGATGAACTCGGCAAGAACGTCGACACAATAGCTGATGATGCAATTGAAGTCTTGAAACAACAAAGCTGGCTAGGTAATCTACGCGAGTTGCGTAATGTGATTCGTCGCTCTGTATTGTTCGCTAATGATAATGTCTTAAGAAAAGAAAATCTTCCAGAGTTTCCAAAATCTCATAAGACACAAAATGTCGTAACAAACGTAACACAGGAAAATCAAGAGGTTAAAGATTTTTCCTTGAATAAATACAATGAGAAAGACCAGATTATTGCAGCCTTGAATCAAGCACGCGGCAATAAGACTGTAGCAGCTAAACTTCTTCAGATTGATAGAAAGACTTTATACAATAAGATGCACCTTTATAATATTGAGCTGTAAATTTAGCCAATATCGTATGTCTCACTTAAATAAGAGATAAATTCATCTACTTTGTTCATAAACTCAATCGATAGTTCTTTCCATTCAGGGAATGATGTTTCGTCTTTGCCTCTTAATTTGTCCATCCTATATAGAAAATCGCTCAGTTCTTTTTGATTTAGCTGGACAAACATCGGACACATCTTATGACATAGATTAACAGCTGAAGCGAAATCGTTTTGATCGATGATGTTGTTGAAAACCATTAGGTTGTCAGAAGTAGTTTCAACAAATATATTCAAAATGTTCTTTATTGATTCTTCATCATTATCAAACATGGAACATAATTCAGGGAAGTCGTTGGAATATCTTGAATGACTGTCTTTATGTTCTGTATAATTGTTATTACTATTTAATAATAAAGCTAAATCTTTGATGGAGAATGGTTTTCTTAGATAGTTGTCGAAACCTTTTTGTGCAGCTATCTCTCTGTTATATTCAGAACGAGCTGTCATCAGTACGACTTCCTTTTCTGGATTCAATTCCTTAATCTTATTCAAGACATCGAGGCCGCTAAAAGCTCCCATCTCTCTATCTGTTAAGATAATGTCGTAATAATCAATGTTTTTGCAATGTTCTTCAAATTCTACAGAAGAATGACAGATGTCGCAATTTATTTCAAGTTTCTTCAACATAGAACTTATTACAGTCAATAGAGTGTTGTCATCATCAACAACAAGTATGTTCTTTTTTGTATCTGATTTCAATTCTTGAATATCAATGGATTCTTCTTTCTCTTCTATTATATTTACAAATTCAACAGGGATTTTTACTGTAAAGTGACTACCTTTCTCTAATTCAGATTTGACTTCAATTTCGCCATCCAGCAAGTCAATGAGACCCTTAACAACGAAAAGCCCGAATCCGTTTCCTTCAATTATACTTTCTTTATTATCGATTCTGCTAAAAGGCTTGAAAATGTCGTTCAGCTTATCTTGAGGAATACCAATGCCTTCGTCAATAATGTTGAAGATTATTTCTTTCTCATTGCTGCTGACACTGAAGTTGACACTTCCTTTTATTGTATATTTTATAGCATTAGACAATAAGTTGCTCAGAATCTGTTTGGTTTTGAGTGCGTCTGATTTTATATAAATATTATTGTTTAATATTTTTTCGTATTTTAATGATAGTTGCTTGCTTTCAGCTAAAGGTGTAAACATTTCAACAAGATCATCGCATATTTTCTCGATATTGAATTCAGAAAATATCACGGTCTCCTTGCCTTGATCTAATCGTGAAAAGTTCAACAGATTGCTTAGCAATGATAAAATATGTTCGGCGGAATTTTTCATTGAAGCTATTTTACGATTATCTTCAATTTTTTCTGAATCAATTTGCATAAGTTCTAGATAACCAAGAATCGATGATAGGGGAGCTTTGACATCGTGAGAGACTGATAGTAGGAGCTTGTGGCGGCTCTCCATAATCTCTTCAGTACGTTTCTTAGCTTCCTCTGTAGCTTTTCTTGCAGCAATAACTTTCTTTATGTCATAGAAAATAAAGAAGATAAATGTTAATATCACCAAAAGAGCCAAGCATGCTATTGATATGGAAATATTGATATTTCTGTCTATTAGTATTTCACTTTTTTCAATTTCATTTATCACAGAGTCTAAAGTCTGTTTGTGTAATACGATCAGCAAATCAGAAATTTCCTCTGATATTTGTTGGTCGGAGAGGATGAGATTATTGTATTTGCTTTCAATTATTTCGATTTGCTCGATATATTTTTTTCTGCCTTTTTCAGTGTGAAACTGTAGCTCGTTCAATAAATTCTCAGTTTCTTCGTCGTTTTGGTTTATGGTATCTATAGTTGTTTTTGATACTATGACCAAACTGTCGAGGGATTTGTCTGGGGAGAATACTGCGCCAAGACGTTTGATGAAATTTTTCTTTTCAGTCTTATAGATAACGGTGTCTTGCGTTATCTTGCTGATAGATGTCCTTTTGATTTTAGGTTGGTAATTATTTATTATTGAATAAATTTCTGTATAAGGATTGAAGGCACTGAACTGATTGTCTATTTCCTTGATGATATGTTCTTTTTTTCTAAGGAGTTCGGTTATATCGTTTAATGTTTTTTTATTGAAGTTATCGTCGTGTAGCAGTAATATAGTATCGTTGAGGGCTGATATTTTTGAAATTATGATATTGAAGTTGTTTAGATGATTTTTGTTAGAAGAGAAAGTATATAAATTGGCGTATGACTGAGCTTTGTTTATCTCTTCTATGAGGACGTTGGTGAGGTTGAGTATCTCTTCGTTTTTGTTTATGTTTTCTTTTTGAAAGTTGATGGAATGTTTCATATTTGCAATATAGTAAATCATTCCGGCACATAGCAAAGAAGCCAAGATATATATCATCACAGCATTTTGCTTGACTCTACTTTCATATTTACGATTTGATTTTTTCATTGGTGCAAATATAAAAAAAAGAGACTTAAAAGTCTCTTCTTTTTTTATATGGTTTTGTCTATTTTCCAGCTGAAGGCTCTCAAGCCTAGCTTCTCGGTGACGAGGTCGAGTTCATGTAAGTCGTTTAATATGTCATCCACGAACTCATCTTGAACGAATGTCAATAAGGCATCGTTGAAGGTTGGCCAGGTGTGTGAACCTAAATGAGGTTCGCCTGTGTTGCTGCCACGACCGTTCACTTCGTTCCAGCGAGTAAAACCTTTGCTGTGGTTCTTTTCTAATAATTCAATAATTTCTTCGTAATATGCTTGATTATAAGCTATGAATATTCCGGTCATAATTTTTACTTTTTAATTTTGTTCTTTCAATAATTTACGAGCGGCTTTTTTTGCTTGACGTTTTTCTCTTCTTGACACGAAAGCTGCGTAGAGAGTAGGGATGAGGACGAGGGTAATCAATGTTGAAATTGACAAGCCCCAAGCCACAGTGATACCGAGGCCGTTCCACATTTCAGCTCCTTCGCCTGTGCCTATTGCCATAGGAACCATACCGAGAACTGTTGTCAATGTTGTCATCAAAATAGGACGCAAACGTTGTCTTGAAGCTGTGATGACAGCAGTGTTGATGTCCATTCCTCTGTCGTGGCACAAGATTGCGTAGTCGATGAGAACGATACCGTTTTTAACAACGATACCAACGAGGATTAAGATACCAATCAAAGCCATGACGCCTAATGCCATATCGCATACTGCCAATCCGATGAGAACGCCGATGATAGCGAAAGGAACGGAGAACATGATGACGAATGGGTCGAGCAATGACTCGAATTGAGAAGCCATAACGACGTAAACCAAGATGATAATCAAGAATAACAAGAGGAACAAGCCTTGGAAAGACTCTTGTTGGTTTTCGTAGTCACCAGCTATTTTAACCATGAATTCTGAAGGTATCTCTGCTTTTTCTATATGGTATTGAGCAACTTCAACGCCTTCACTCAAAGCATAGCCAGTTGTCAAAATACCTGTAATAGTAACAACACGTTCACGGTCTTTACGTTCGATTTTAGGAGGTGTCATACCTTCCACGACTTTAGCGACATCTTTCAATTTAATGCCTTGACCTTGTGAGCCGTATAAAGTGATGTTTTCGATGTCTTCAATGCTTTGACGGAATTCAGGAGCATAACGTACACGGATGTTGTATTCGTCGCCGTCTTCACGGAAGAATGTCATAATAGAACCATTGATACGGTTTCTAACCATTGTTGATGCTGTTGTGATATCGATACCGTTAAGTCTGAGTTTTTCGCGGTCGAAATCTACATAATATTCAGGAGTGTATTCGTCGCGGCTAACGAGGACTTGTGAGAATTGTGGTGTGTTGATAAGGCTGTCTTTGAGAGCGTTGGCAATCTTATCTGAATTATTGAAGTCGTAACCGTATATTTCGAGTTTTACAGTTGCAGCACCACCCATACCCATACCAGTGCCAACATTATATTTTTTTATGATAGGGTTGGCTTTGAGGTCTTCGCGTATGTATTCAGCTATTTGTTGTGTACTTCTGTTACGTTCAGTCTTTCTTCCTAAGTCGGCATTCATTGAGATGATATGAGTACCATTGTTGTTCATGGAAGCGAAGGCGTTATCTTCGTCAGCAACACCATAGTTGTAGTTAAGCATTTTTATTTCAGGAATTTCAGCTTTGTATTTATTATACAATTCTTCTGCAAGTTGTCCTGTGATATTTTCACCAGTACCTACAGGGAGTTCGATGCTGATAGAAAGACGTCCTTGGTCCATTGATGGAAGGTATTCTGTCTTCATGTTTGGTACTGTCAATGCGATAGTCGCTACGAAAACTGCCAAGGCGATAAACACAACAGATTTACGGTGTGTAACAGCCCAGTTGATAAGACGTCCGTAGCCATTGCTGAGAGCGTCGGGACCTTTATTAATAGGTGTGGATATTATCTTGTGCCATTTGTGTGTTCTTGGGTTTTGTTTTAACATTTTTGAACACATCATAGGAACGAGTGTCAAAGCTGCTGATGTTGAGACAATCATAATGATACTTACGATCCAGCCTAACTGTTTGAAGAAGATACCGATGATACCGTCAACCATTGTTAATGGCAAGAATACTGCGAGCATTGTCAATGTTGAAGCGATAACAGAGATAGATACTTCTTGTGTAGCGTGTACGGATGCTTCTTTAGGTTTTGCACCGCGGTCGATATGTGAGGAGATGTTTTCCAAAACAACGATAGCGTCGTCAACGACCATACCGATAGCGATTGTCAAAGCACTCATAGAGATGATGTTCAATGTGTTGCCTGTAGCAAAGAGATAGATGACAGATGCAACCAATGAGATTGGGATTGAAAGAACGATGATGACGGTAGCTCTCCATCTTCCCAAGAAGATAAATACGACGGCCATAACAACCAAGAAGGTGATGAGGATGGTGTCCTTCAATGAGTTGATAGTGTCGATGATGTTGGTAGAACCATCGATGATGATGTTAAGCTGAACATCGGATGGTAATGTCTTTTGTATCTTGCTAAGTTCTTTCTTTATACCTTTAATAACTTGAACGGTGTTGGCGTCGGTTTGTTTTTGTATTGTCAACATAGCACCTTGTTGACCGTTGCTGAACACTTTTTGAAGACGTTCTTGTTCGCCGTCGTTTACGGTTGCTACGTCTTTCAAATATATAGGAGCATTGTTGTATGAGCCAACGATTACGTTAAGCATCTCGTCTGCCGACTTAAATTCTTTTTCAACTCTCACAGAATAGGTGTTTGAACCGATGTCAATTGTACCTGCTGGAGTGTTACGGTTTTCGTAGGCGAGGGTAGAGGAGATTGATTCTACTGTTATGCCGTATGCTGCCAATTTATCAGGATCGACGAAGACTTGGATTTCACGTTTAGGAGCTCCTGATACTGAGATTGTACCAACACCGTTGACACGTGCTAATGGAGTCGCGACTTTATCGTCCAAGATTTTGTCGAGACCGTTAAGACTTTCGTTTGCTGTTGCAGACATCAACATGATAGGCATGTCTTCCATGCTGAATTTGAAGATGGTAGGGAGACTGACGGCGTCAGGGAGTGCCTGTGTCACCATGTCAAGTTTGTCGCGTACGTCATTGGTAGCTTCATTGATGTCGATACCGTATTCAAATTCTAATGAAATGACAGATATGTTTTCCTTTGATGTTGATGAAAGGTGTTTTAAGTTACTTACACTATTGAGAGTGTTTTCCAAAGGTTTTGTGACGTTGGTCTCGATGTCGGCTGCGCTGGCACCAGAGTATGATGTCACAACTAAAATTGTATTTTCTCCCATGTCAGGGAAGAGGTTGGTTGATAATCTCGTGAGAGAAAATACACCCAAGATAGCTACTGTGATAAATATAAGAGCTACCGTAACGGGTTTATTGGCGGATGTTCTGTATAAACTCATTTCTTATTTTATTTTACTATGTCAACTTTAATGTTGTTTTTAAGTCTTGTCTGTCCTGATGTTACGACCATAGCTCCATCATTGAGTCCGCTGATAACTTCGTATCTGTCACCCATTCTGACGCCAAGTTTAACAGGAGTGTAGCTAACAGTGTTGTCTTCGTTTAATACATAAACATATTTTTCATCTGCACCTACTTGTTTGAGTACTGCATTATCTGGGATAACAACGCGATAGTTTGTTCCATAATTTACAGTAACTCTGGTGAACATACCTGGACGTAATTTTTCGTCTTTATTGTCGACGATGATTTCTACAGGGAATGTGTGTGAACGTGAGTCTATTGTTGGGTAAACCAAGTTTACTTTACCTTTGAATGTCTCGCCTGGGAATGCATCAGCAAGGATTTCAACTTCCATGCCTTTCTTGATTTTTGAATAGTTGTTTTCGCTGATGTTGATCAACATTTTCACAGGAGTGATGTTTTGTACAACGAAAAGTGGTTGTGCCATTGCGTACATATCGCCTTCGTCGTAGTTACGAGCTGTGACGATACCAGAGATAGGACTTGTTAAGATAGTGTTTTCTAATAAGTTGGAATATGTCTTCTTTGATACTTCATATGCAAGTGTCATGGTTTCGTAGTTGGCTTGTGAAACAGCACCAATCTCGTATAATTCTTTTGTACGTCCATATTCGATGGAGTCATTTTGTATTTGCAATCTTAATTTTTCTAAGTTGATAGCATCCATTGTAGCAAGTTTTTGTCCAGCTTTTACATGGTCGCCAATCTCTACAAATATCTGGTTGATACGTGATGCTGATTGTGGTGTGATGTTGTTGACAACTTCAGCCTCAACTGTTGTTGGATAAGTGCTTAGTTGTGGAACATTTTCAGCATAAACATTTGTTACTGTTACTTTTGGAGCTTCTTCAACGATTACTGTTTGTTGCTCGCTTGCCTTTTGTCCGCAAGAAGCAATTATCAAAGCTGATGAAAGAATTAAAATTGAATTGAAACGTCTCATTTTTTATTTTGTATTTTATTGTTATCTAAATTATTCTTTTACATATTCAACGCCCATGAGTTCATCGATGGCGGCTTTATTTGTCATATATTGGTATATGGCTTGACTCATTGTGAGTTGTGCTTGTGTCAAAGCCAACTGAGCATCATTAAGCTCTACCAATGTTGCTTTACCAACTTCGTACATTTTCTCAGAAATGTTGTAGCTCTTTTGAGCCATTTCCAATGTTGCTTCGGCAGCTGTATATCTCTTGACGCTGGTGTTCATCTTGTCTCTGTAGTTTTCCAAAGCGATGTTGAGGTTGCGTTCAACGTCTTCTATGTTAAGTCTTAAAATATCTTGTGACTTTTGATATTGTCTGATGTTGTTACGTTTCATGAAGCCATCGAAAATAGGGATGTTAAGGCTTAATGCTACAATAGAATAAGGATTCCAGTTCATGTCGAAGCTGTTACCCATTGCCATGTAATTATATGCGAATGAAGCAGAAAGAGTAGGGATGTATTGGTATTTGGTCATCTTGATAGTTCTGCTTAACATTTCGTCTTGCAATCTTAATTGTAATAAATTGGTGTTGTTTTCAAAACTTACATCGTCTTTTGTTAATGAAGCTACCATTTCATCGGCGTAGTCCGACAATGATCCTTCAACATCTATTTCAGTATTGAGGTCAATACCCATGATGGCTTTGAGCTGCCATATTGCCAAAACAACAGCGTTTTCTGCGCTATATACTTCTGGTTCTGAGTTGTTGACGTTGACCTTAGCTCTTAAATATTCAAATTCTGAAGCCTTGCCTACATTGTATTTTTTCTCAATGTCTTCAAAATTCTTTTGAGCGTTGTCGTAAACTTCCTTGTAAACGCTATATGCTTCTTTTGCTAATAAGACTGAATAGAATGCTTGTTTTACTTGTGATACCATTGATATTCTTGAGGAACGAGCTTGTTCAACAGCCAACTCAACGTCTAATGCTGAGAGTTTCAAACTTTGCCAGAGCTGTGCGTTGACGAGTGGCATGGCTGCCGATATACCTGCTGTCACATTGTTGGCTGTACCAACTTCGATCTCCATAGCTTGACCACCCATTTCCATTACCATCATTTGTCTTTTCAAAGTCCTTTGGTAATTTCCAGATGCGCTGATGTTTGGATACAAAGCAGAGTAAGCTCCTTTTTGTGCATAACCGGTTTTTTCAATTGTCATTTCGGCAATTTTAATCGTGTTACTTTCTGATAACGCAATCTCTATCGCCTCATTCAATGTAATCTTGTCTTGAGCATGTAATATCATGCCACTGACACAGAAAATGATAGTTAGTAATAAATGATTGAATTTTAACATTTTATAAATATTTTTTTGTTTGTTTTTGATGGAAATAAATAGCATTTTTTCACGATGCAAAAAAACGAAATATTATTGAAAAAATCTAATAAAAAAAGCTGATTTCAATAAAAATTATTTGCTTTTCAATGTAGTTTTTTACTGAATCAATGAACTTAAAAAACTCATATAAAAACGGTGTTTTTATGCAATATTAATAACATTTCATTTGAAAAAATGTTTGTGAACAGATAAGATGTTTTCTATAAATTATGCTGTTGTTATGTTAAAAATAATTAACTTTAAAAAAGTGATTCGAATATCGTCTTAATACAAAAAAAGTCGTACTTTTACCAGCTGAATTTTATGTATTGAATTTTATATGAAGGCAAGAGTTTTGGGCTTATTTCTGTTGTTTGAAGCAGCGTTTATGTTGTTGGCTTCTTTTGTTGCCTTGTATTATTTTTATAAATGTGGCGACGGCGATGTGTTGGCATTGACAGTCTCTACAATTATCACAGCAATCTTTGGTTTTATTCTGATTTCGGCTGGAAGAAACCGTCAGATAAAAAACGGCAAAAACAACATCGAAAATTTTGAAACCAAGGATTCGTTTTTTATTGTTACTTCCACCTGGATTTTCTTCGCTCTGTTTGGAATGTTGCCGTTTCTCTTAAATGGTACGGTCAACACTGTTACCGACGCTTTCTTTGAAGCGATGTCGGGTTTTACCACAACAGGTTCTACAGTCTTAAATAATATTGATTCACAGCCTCATGGTATATTGTTTTGGAGAAGTATAATGCAGTGGTTGGGTGGTCTGGGTATCATCGTTTTGTTCCTCGCCATTATGCCTGCATTGAATCGTTCATCTAATAAGGTGATGATGTTTTCTGCTGAAATGTCGGGTATTGGTATAAAGAAACTACATCCTAAAATGATGATGACAGCTCGTAAACTTCTAGGCATATATTTCATTTTGACACTTTTATGTACTTTTATGTATTGGCTCGGACCAATGTCAACTTTCGATGCAATATGCCATGGACTTACGACCATGTCGAGCGGTGGCTTCAGTACTCATCAGGCAAGTATTGGATATTATGACTCATCTTATATAGAATATGTGGCTTCAATATTTATGCTTGCTTCTGGTATCAACTTCTCCTTGTATTATTTTCTGTTTACAGGACAGGGTAGGTTGTTCCGTGAAAATGAAGAGCTGCGTTGGTATTTGGGTGCTGTTGCCTTAATGGTGATATTCATAATTTTATTGTTTTATTACGCTCCAGAAATAAGTACAGTTCTCTCAAATGCTGAGTCTTATCCTCAAGGCTTTGAAGCTAAATTTAGGACAGCCTTGTTCCATGTGGCTTCAATAACAACATCAACGTGTTACCAAGCTGGTAATTTTGATTATGATGTATGGGGTAGTCTTTTCCTTGTCCCAACTTTCATTATGATGGCGAGCGGCGCATGTGCTGGTTCAACGAGTGGTGGAATAAAAATCATTAGACAGGTTATCTCTATCAAATCTATTAATAACATCTTCCGTCATTTGTTGCATCCTAACGCTCTTTTTACAGTTAAGGTATCTAATGAAGTAGTTGGCGAAGATAAGACAAGAAGAGTTATCAACTTCTTGATTATTTTCTTGTTACTTTTCGTTTTGGGCGTTTTATTACTTGTCGTGAGCGGTTGTTGGTTGCAGGAAAGTATGTTCAATTGTATTTCGGCTCTCGGTAATAGTGGTCCAGGAATGGGTCGCACAGGTCCGTCTTTTTCGTTCTCAGAATTATCAGATATGGGTAAATGGGTTATGGCAATACTCATGCTTCTCGGTCGTCTTGAGATTTATACAGTTTTGGTGACATTCTTGCGATTCTTCATCGGAAAGAAATATTAATCATTGAAAATCGTTGGTTTTTGATTGATTTTTTTTTACGGCCTATTTAAGTTGTTTTATTTTTGTCAAAATTTTTTTAATGAGAAAATACAAAATAATAGGATTGTTTAGAAAAAATAGAAGATCCATAATTGCATGGATTACAGTGTTTTTATTTTTCTTTCTATCATTTTGGGCCAATTGGGTGATTTCGTTTGCTCATGCACTTTTTGTTACCGGATGTCTTTTTTTAGTCAGTGAAATTGAAATTAAGTACGTCGTAGGCAGTCTTCAGAAAGGTAACTCATTTGTTTTTTATTTCGTTAATGTATTGATAGTTATTATAATGTCAATGTTGACGACTTATCTCGAGTCGTTTATGTTGATGATTATGAGTAAACATATATCTTTAGCAGAAGTGCCTCAGTTAGACGGTGTTAAATCTTTCTTTATCCCATTTATGATTAGAGTGCTTCTTTTTACGACAACTATTGCAATCTCAGTGATTTCAGTTATGCAACAAACAGAAAAGGAAAATAAAAGGATAAAGAATGAACTTAAGAGTGAAAAACTCGATATGGAGCTGCGTTTCCTCAAATCGCAGATGACACCTCATTTCTTGTTTAACGCATTGAATAACATTTATTCTCTTGTATATATTAAAGATGAAAAAGCACCGCTAAGTGTTCTGAAACTATCGGATATGTTGCGTTATGTTATGGTAGACTGCCAGGTCGATTTGATTTCTATTGATAAGGAAATTAAATATATAGATGCCTATATCGATTTTCATCAGATGAGTATGGAAAATAAATCTAATGTCATTTTTGACAAGAAAATAATGAATCCCGATTTCAAGATACCTCCAATGATTTTACAGCCTTTGGTTGAAAATAGTTTTAAACATAGCAGATTGGTGAATGATCCTAATGGTTATGTTCATTTTTATATCCTTCAAGAGAATAAAGATTTGATTTTCATAGCTCGCAATTCTATAAATGCCTATTCAACTTCTTTGGTTGATTCTAATAAAAAACAGCAGGCTGGCATTGGTTTGACAAATGTTAAAAAACGTTTGGAATTGTATTATGGAAATAATTATTCCTTCAATGTAAATCAAGAGGATAATTCATACGTGGTAACAATTAAAATAGGAGATAAGTTTAATGAAAAGAAAGTATAACGTTCTTATTGTTGATGATGAGTTTCTTGCAAGAAAACTTTTGACAGAATATGTATCAAAAGTCGATTTTCTGAATTTGGTTGACACATGTCCGGATGCGACCAAGGCGATGGAAGTACTAAACAAAACGAATGTTGATATTTTGTTGCTTGATATTCAAATGCCTGATATTTCTGGTATGGAGATGTTAAAAATGCTTAACAATAAACCAGCAGTGATTCTTACTACGGCTTATTCTGAATATGCTGTCGATGCTTTCGCTCTTGGTGTCGTTGACTATCTTCTTAAGCCTTTTGATTATGTACGATTCTTGCAAGCTATAAATAAGGTGGTTAGCAATAATTTAACTGACTCTCAACCAGAATCTAATCCTGTCAATGACTATCTTTTGGTGAAAGCTGATTACAAACTGTATAAGATTAATTATGCTGATTTGCTTTATATAGAAGGTCAGCATGAGTATGTTACTTTCCATACTACAACCAAACGAATAACAGCTTTATATTCGTTGAAAAACCTTGAAGATACACTTCCTAAAGATAAGTTCGTACGTACGCACAAATCTTTCATTGTATCAATAAAGAATATTGAAGATATTGACAAACTTAACGTTACTGTCGCTGGTAATAAAATTCCAGTAGGGGCGAGTTACCGTGACGCGCTTATTGAGAGACTTTCTTGATAAGGTTTTAAGGATCTAAGGATTTAAGGATTTAAGGATTTAAGGAATATACCTTTAAATCCTCAGTTTCTCAAATCCTTCATTCCAAAATATCTGGTAATACAGCGAGACTATTGCTTGAAGGTTTCTGATAGATTTTCAAGTCGAACATACCAACAACGGCGAAGACGTGGTCGAAGATGTCGCTCTGTATATTCTCGTATGATATCCATGCCTTATTTGAACTGAATGCATAAATTTGAATAGGCACGCCGTTTTCAGTTGGTGCCAACTGTCTGACCATGAATGTCATATCTTTGTTGATAAAAGGACAATTGGCCAAATATGCATTCAAATAAGCTCTGAAGATACCGATATTAGTTTGTCTTCTTCCGTTGACGAGATTGCTGTCGTCGATGGAATTAAGTTTGTTGTATTCTTCAATCTCATTTTCCTTGTCAATGATGTATTGTCTTACCAATTGGAATTTTTTGAAACGTTCAAGCATTTCTGGTGTACAGAACTTTATGGTATCAATGTCTATGACAAAAGAACGTGCGATACGTCTTCCTCCAGAATTTTCCATACCTCTCCAGTTGGTAAATGAATCGGAAATCAATGAGTATGTAGGAATTGTCGTTATCGTTTTATCCCAATTCTGAACTTTTACCGTTGTTAAACCAATTTCAAGGACTTCACCGTCAGCCTTGCTTTTTTCCATCACAATCCAGTCGCCAATGCGAAGCATATCGTTGACTGTTAATTGTATGCCGCCAACGAAACCCATAATCGGGTCTTTAAATACCAACATTAGAACTGCTGATAACGTACCCAATCCTATTAAGATATTTGATAATTCTTTTTGGGTTAATATTGCGATAACTAATAATAAGCAAATCAAATAGATTATAGTTTTTAATACTTGTATAAATCCTTTTATTGGTTTGCTTTTTGAAATTTCGAAAGTGTCGTATATCTCGTTTAATGTTGTAAGTATTGCATCCAAAACGCGGCTATAAACAAAAACTTCGTAAACTTTTGTTACGATAATAATTGTTGATGCGAGGGTAGGAGATGATGGTAATGCCGCTGTTACAAAATATCTTATGACGTATGCTGGTGCTATGAGGCACAATCGTTTGAATACTTTGTTTTTGATTAATATGTCATCTCTTTTTGATGCGCTTTTCTTAATGAAACTATGAATGATTTTGTTAGTAAAAAATACAAATAAATAATATATGATTATTGCAGATAGTGCCAAAGTTATAAGTGATATGGCTTCTGTTAGAAAATTTGATATTCCTTCAGATAATCCGATTTTAGTAAATAATTCATTTAATATTGAATTGTATTTTTTAATCATATTATATGTTTAATAGTACGTTAAGACTTAATGGATTTATTTCAACATTTATATCTTTACTCATAGGTAAAGCCTCGCCGTCGATATTGACGACATCATCAATATCTCTTATGACAGTGATTTTCTTTGCTTTATATATGTCGATGAAATTACTTTTGTCAATTTGTTTGGTAAGGAAATATGTCGCGACAATAGGAACTTCTATGATGTTAGGTTTTTTGAATACGCACACATCGAGTAGTCCATCTTGTACACTTGCCTTAGGGGAAATTTCTGCGTTGTATCCGAATTGACTTGAGTTAGCGAATGTTACAAAAAATGGCTTACATTTAATTGTACGTTCGTCATCTAAAACTAAGGTGTATTCTTTTGGCTTAAAGTTAGGGTATTGTTCTGTAACTAATTTGGCGTAAGTCTTGAAACCACGATTGCCGTCCTTTGCAAAGTAATCCGCTATCAATGCGTCAAAACCAATACCGGCTATACTGATGAATGGTATGCCATTTATGCTCGCAGTGTCAATCTTATATACTTTACCGTTGTTAATAGCTTCTGTAATAAGACGTTCTGCTTTAAATGGCAAACCGAGGTGACGGGCTAATCCATTGCCGGAACCAAGAGGAACAATAACAAGAATCTGCTCCTTGCCAATCAAACATCTGGCAACCTCGTTGATCGTTCCATCACCGCCAACTGCAGCAATATATTCGAATCCGTCTTCTATAGCTTTCATTGTCAATTCAGAAGCATGATTAGCACGCTCTGTATAAACAATCTTATAATCGAATTTGTTTTTATCAATAAAATTATCTACAAGATTTGGAAAATTATTCTTGTTATGATGACCTGAAATAGGATTAACAATAAAAATTATTTTCTTTTTCATTATTGTATTATAACTTATTGCTTTATATAATCTTAAATGAGATTTTTTTCAAAATTAAACACGTGCAAAGATACTAAATTAAGTGTGACATTTATTAAATTATGACTTAATATTTTTTTATTTTTGTAAAAATGAAAAATATTTAAATTAATTTAAAATATGAAAGTTAAGTTATTGATAACCTTGATATTGGTCTCAAATTTTTTGTTGGCTCAAGATATGTCTTTTCCACAATATCCAAATCCTGTAAAAATACCTATTTCTATTTCTGCAACTTTTGCGGAATTACGTTCTAATGCTTTCCATGCAGGCGTTGATATTAGAACGCAAGGCGTTGAAGGTAAGGAGGTCTTTGCTGTTGCCGACGGTTATGTGAGTAGGATAGGAGTTTCGCCAGTGGGATATGGTAAAGTTATTTATATTACTCATAATGATGGATTTACATCAGTATATGCTCATCTCTCTAAGTTCAATAAGAATATAACGGATTTTGTTAGAAAGAAACAATATGAAGATGAGTCTTTTTCACAGAATATAATTCTTGATAAACATCAATTTCCAATAAAAAAAGGTGATTATCTTGGACTTACTGGAAATAGCGGTAGCTCAGGCGGACCTCATCTTCATTATGAGATTCGTTATACAAAAACACAAGAACCTGTCAATCCTTTATATTTTGGATTGAAAATCAAGGACACGAAAAATCCTTGTATTAAAGGTCTTGCTATTTATCCATTGGAAAAGTCACTTGTAAATAATGTTGATTCGGCTCTCTATCTCAAGGTTAATGCTGAGAATGGAAAATATTATATTGATAATCAGATGATAAATGTAAATGGTGATATAGCTTTCGGTATAAATCTTTTTGATCAGGCTGATGGGGCTAATAATAAAAATGGTGCATATAGTGTTGAATTATACGCTGATAATGACTTGATTTTCAAGGTTGTTTCTGATAAATATTCATACAATGAAACTCGTTACGTCAATAGTCTTATAGATTATTCTTATTACGTAAGGAATAAAGAACGATACATGAGAACAGAGATTGATGAGTTTAATAAATTGAAACTTTACGAAAAAAAGGAAGGCGTTGTTTCAGTAAAAGAAGGCGATACTGTGAAAATGTCTTTTGTAGTAAGTGATTATAATAAGAACAAATCGATATTGAATTTTACCTTAGTAGGTTCTGAACCCTCTGATTTTCAAGTGGCAGAACCGCTTCCTCGTTCTTATTACAGAGTTTTTGATGGTGATGCTTCGGAAATTTATTTAGATGGATTTGAGGCAAGTATTCCTGAGTTCGCGTTTTATCGTGATGTTGCTTTAAAAGCATCGCAAATTGATACGATACCAAACATAGCTTCATATTTTGCATATCGACTTGGAACTGAAGAGATACCATTGCATAAAAAAATCATTGTCAGAATTAAGCCAAGAGAAGAGTTCCAAAATGATTCTCTTGTTTATATTGCAAGCATCAATAATAAAGGTGAATTGTCTTATCTAGGTAATATGAAGACTGCTGAATATCTTGAAGCTAAAACAAATGTTTTGGGAACTTATTTGATTGCTGTAGATTCTGTTAATCCTAAGGTTAAACCTCTGAATTTTAAAAACAAAGGTTCTGTGAAGGAGAACTGGTCATTGAGAGTTGAGATTGACGATAATGAATCTGGTATTGCTGAATATGCAATGTATATCAATGACCAATGGGTCCTTGCTGATTATGATAAAAAGAATAAATTATTGATGTATCAAATCGACCATCATCTTAAACAAGGACAAAATTCTTTGAAAGTCGTTGTTGCTGATATGGTTGGAAATGAAACTATTTATGTAGCGACTATTCTTCGCTAGGAGTGTATATGTATTGATATGCCCCAGCATCAGGCTCGTTTCCTCTTGCAACTCCATCTAAGTCATATTGGAGCAAACCTACAGAGTACATAGGGTTTCCAATTCCTATCGCTGGTGATAGTGAGTCGAGGTGGAAATCATATTCGTTATTTACAAACATAGGGTCTTTGTTGAAGATACATTCTTTGTAATTTTGGAAAAACTCGTTATTACTTCTGCTTGTTTTTATCAGACTATTATTGAAATAATAAGTTGTGTCTGGACCAGGGTAGAAATCTGTTGCAAATTCTTCTTCGCGGTTGCCAGACATGATGCAGTTGTTCATTTCGAAATAGAAATTATATGCGTAAGAATAACCATCAGTTGGATTGTTATATACGTTATTGAATAACAATGAAGGTGTTGTTCTTGTTGATTTATTCCAATAATTTGCGAGTGTGC
>JAZLEF010000165.1:0-3139 GCA_045615125.1 Bacteroidales bacterium | reverse complement strand
TACCTTCTATTCCAAAGACGCTTTCCCTGCAACAGCTTGCTACCACGTGGGCGACTCTAACAGCGACTGGATTTCTTTCAACGGAACAACTTGGGGTCACACCGTCGATTATGGTGTAATATACACATGGCTCGTGAGAGGCTATCTCGAAAATGTAAAAGGCGAGACAGCAGTCTTGTCTAACATCAAATTCAATGGCGAGACTTCAACAGGTCCTGCTATCGCTAAGGCCGACGCTAAACCTTTCGGAATCGGCGTGCCAGAGAGAATGTCAAACAACAACCGTGACTTCTCAAATATCTATAATGTATATAGAAAAAATATTCACACTGATGAAATAGTGAAAATTGCTGAAAACGTCAGCGATACAACATTCGTCGATACTAAGTGGAACACTTTGAGCAACGGTGCTTATCAATGGGGCGTTGGTGCAATATATGAGGATAATAAAGGCGAATCGGAAACAACATGGTCTAATACCTTGGACTTCGGCGAGATGTTTACTTCTGTAGATATGAATATCACAACAACAGGTAATGAAATGGCTGCAGGTGCTAAGGTGAAATTCACCAATATAGATGAACCTGGTATTGGCTACGACTATAAAGCTACAGTCGATGAAAACGGCAGCTTCCACTGGGACAGCTTCCGCAAAGGTAATTACTCTTACGCTGTCATGAAAAAAGGCTACGACACTTTATATGTCAACAACGTCACAATTTGGGACGAGACAACAATAGAAGCTACGATAGACGAAATACTCGCTCCAGTAGAAAACTTGTTCGTCTCAGCAACAGGATGGGCCAAATGGGAAAACAGAGACTTCAGCAATGGCGGAGGTGAGTTCAACTACAACTTCGATAACGGTTTCCTCGACGGATGGCAGACAATAGACGCTGACGGCGACGGTTTTAACTGGCGTCTCACAACAGAGATTTTAGGTCCTGGCAACGGCCATAACGGAAGTAGATATTGCGTCATTTCTCAATCATTCGACAACGACTTGGGCGCTGCGCTCACACCTGACAACTACTTAGTCACTACAGATAAATATCTCATCAAAGACGGTTCTCAGCTTTCATTCTATGTATGCGCTCAAGACGCGACATGGGCAGCCGAACATTATGGCATCGCTATCTCAACAACAGGCAACAGCAGTCCTGAAGACTTCACCATGATTTGGGAAGAAACATTATCAGCCAAAGGAAATGAAAAAGGCACACGTGATGGCTCTAAACAAGGCGCATGGTATAAAAAGATATTAGATCTCAGCGATTACGCAGAACAAGAGATTTATATCGCGTTCCGTCACTTCAACTGTACAAATCAATTCTATGTCAATGTTGACGACATCGTTTTAGTTAATGAATCAAAAGAATCTAAGACTGTCCAATCATACGACGTCTATCTCGATGACGTTCTCGAAGCAACAGTGACAACTAATTATTATCAACATAACACTGAAATATCAGAAAGCCATCACGTGACAAAAGTCGTGGCTAACTATATAACAGGTTCAAGTGAAGCTGTAGAATATGACTGGACTTATTCAAGCTGCGAAAACCTTCAAGGTGTAACAGGCTTCACTGCTGAATATTTCAAAGGTAAAGCCGTCTTGAATTGGAAAATGTACGGAGAAGAACTTCCTGATGTAATCGACTCATTCTTCTTCGACTTTGAAAACGGTACAATTGAAGGATGGACCACCATCGATGCTGACGGCGACAATTACACATGGAGAACTTCAGCAGAATATATGGAGCCAGGACAAGGCAACAACGGTAGCCAGCACTATGTCTTGTCAGAGTCATTCAATAATCAGTTTGCTGAAGTGCTTTATCCTGACAACTATTTCGTCACGGTAGAGAAATATGCTATCAAAGAAGACTCAGAACTCTCGTTCTATGTCTGCGCTCAAGACGGCGAATTTGCTGCTGAACATTATGGCATAGCCATCTCTTTGGCAGGTAACACAAATCCTAACGACTTCACCATGATTTGGGAAGAGACATTAGAAGGCGATGGAGCACGCAACGACCGTCAGACAAAATGGTCGTTAAGAACCATTGATTTAAGCAACTATGCCGACCGTGAAATACATATCGCATTCCGTCACTTCAATTGTCACGACCAATATATGCTCGACATCGACGACATTACATTGGCAACAAGCAAGACAAGAGAAGAAGATGTATTGACTCCAATGGGTGTATTGGTGTTCCGCAATGGCGAACTCATCACTCCAGAACCAATAACAGAGAACTCTTTTGCAGAGCCATTCGTAGGTGAAGAAGCTGTTGAATATTGCGTAAGAGTCATTTATAATCATAATATAGACCCTGAGACAGAGCAGCCTGGCGACATCAACTACACAGGTTCTATGTCATGCCCACAATGTGCAACAGTAGAATATGTCATGGAATGTGAAGCTCCTGTAAATATTGTTGCGGAAAACATGTATTATAATGGAAGCTATGGAGTAAAATTGACATGGTCTTTAATGGCTGAACCTAAACGATACAACGTTTACAGAAGTACTGATGACGTCAACTACGAATTGATAGCACAGGTGTCATCAAAATCATATTCAGAAGGAATAGATGTAAATGGAACTTATCATTATCAAGTGACAGCTGTTTATGTAAATGGTGAAGAAGAATGTGAGTCAGAACCAATTCACGTTTCAATATTGGTTCCTGTAAACATAAATGAAAATATGCTCGATAATTTGATGGTTTATCCTAATCCAGCTAAAGACTTTGTTAAGGTATCAGCTATCGGTCATCAGCTGTCAGCAATAAAAGTTTATAACTATTTAGGAATATTGATAGAAGAAATCGAAGTCAATACTGATGAAGTTGAAATAAATATCTCCGATTATAATTCAGGAATCTATTTCTTAAATATTATGACAGAAAATGAAAACACTATCAAGAAGATAGTTGTTGAATAAGACTCGGAGACATAAAAATTAATACGATTAGAGACGCTTCAATGTTGATCTGACCCCAAAAAGTTGGACGGATTAATAAAACAGTTTATGTATAAAGAGTTCGGTATTGCACCGGACTCTTTCCTTTTAATTTCAATTTGATTCTATCGTTATTATAATAATGAATGTATTTTTTTAATTGTTTTT
>JAZLEF010000164.1:0-8073 GCA_045615125.1 Bacteroidales bacterium | reverse complement strand
CGTTTGGATTCAGTCGCCAGTCTTGCAAAAGAACCAGACCAACGAGATAAACGCTCGTGTCGTCAATGAGACTTCCAACGATATCAAAGGACTTCCTGTTAATTTTTCTTTAGACGGAAATGTTGTCGCTTATACGACAGTCGATGTTGTCGCAAACTCACATTCCGATGTCAATATGCAGTTTGTTATTGAAAGTGACGGCGATAAAAAGGCGAAGGTCGCAATCCAGGATTCTCCTATCACATTCGATGACGAATATAATCTTGTGTTGAAAGTGCGACCTTCAATAAAAGTCGTTGAAATAAAATCTTCCGTAGAGACGCACGGCCGTGCGTCTGCCAATAGCCTTAGTCTTCTTTTTGAAGGCGATGCGCTCGTCAATTATCAGGCGATGAGTCCTTATAATATTGACCAGAACGTCATCAATAATGCTCAGATGATTGTGCTTGACGCAGCGGCAAATGTTAACGCTACTATGCAACAGTCGCTGCTCGATTTTGCATTGCAGGGCGGAAGTCTCGTAGTTTTCAATAACGAAGAAACAGATAATTCTTTGTTGTACGACAGACTTGGAATTAAGCCTAAGGCCTTGGATGATAATGTCTCAAGAATAGAGTATGTGGCGAAACAAAATTCTTTCTTCGATGATATTTTCGTTAAGTTTCCCGAAAATGCGGCTTTGCCTGAAGTTAATAAACATATCTCTTTTGACATAAGAAACAATAATGTCTTGAACATCGCCTCCTTGCAAAACGGCGAGCCTTTCATTATGATGAGCCGCGTGGATAAGGGCAGCGTTTTTGTCTTTACATCGACGCTTGATGAAGAATGCTGCGACTTGGCTAATCACGCTATATTCGTGCCTCTTATGTATAAGATGGCTCTCATCGGTGGAGGAGTGTCGGATTTGTCATACACCTTGGGAAGAGACAAATATCATAATATCAACGATATGACTCTGCTTGTAGATGATAGAGTCAGTGTGAGAAGCGAGAATGGGTTATATGAGACATTCCCTCTTGTCGAGAATCGAGGCAAGTTGAATTATCTTTATTTCTTTGAAGATTTGCCGTCGGCTGGTTTCTATGATATTTATAAAAATGAAGATTATATCTCGACGATGGCATGGAACGACAATCGCAATGAATCGGAGATGTCGTTTTATGAGAAAGATGATGTTACGAAACTTTTGAAAGATAAGGAATTGAATCTTTTGGCGACAATAGATTATGACGAAATCAATTCTGAAAACATGATGGAGGTAGTGGTAAGAGACACCGCATTGTGGAAGATATTTGTCATAATTTCATTAATATTATTGTTGATAGAAATTTTAGTTTTACGATTTTTTAAATGATGATTTTTGTTGAAAAGTTTTTGATTGTTAATGTCGCAAAATATGAATTAAAATCGTTATCTTTGCCAAATGGTGAGAAGAAAAAGTGAAGTTGAAATGTTTAAAATTTGATAAGGATAAAAGGAAGGTTTGTGAAGTAGATTAAATTATTATCGACTATGGATTATAAAAGTTTAAGGTTTACTATATTCTGTATAAATAATGTTGCTGCATATCTTGGTAGAAGTGCAAAGGAAATCTATCATTTGATGCAAGATACAAATGTTATTGATGGTTATATAGTGCCTTGCTATGATACTTTACACACATTTTCTAAGGAATATATTGTCGATGATTTGATTTCACTAATGCAAAAGAAAGGAGTGCTTTTATGATTTTGTATCATACATCGACAGTGGAGATACAACGCCCAGAATTGTCATATTCACGTCCGCGCCTTGATGTACTTGATAAATATTTGCATTTTCAATCATCTGAAATATTATAATTATGCAGGCAAATGCTACTATATTACAAATGAAATATGCTCGTATAGTCAAAATGTTTGCAGAGCAGGTCGGATTATCATACGAAGAGGCATTAGGTAAATTTTATGATTCGACGACATACGACCTGATAAGTAATGGAGTCGCAGATATGCATTGTTTTAGTGATGAATATCTTACAGATGAACTTTTAATTGAATTCGGATATAAAAATTATGGAAGACAATAAAGAAAAAGATTTTGAAGAACAAAACGTTCATGAGGAAGAGTCAGGTGTTCGCGTTCAGCAGAGCGACGGCGGTTTTAGAGTGATACCTCTTAAAGGTCTGATTGATAACTGGTTTATCGATTACGCCTCCAGTGTTATCCTCGATAGAGCTGTGCCTGAAATCAACGACGGCTTTAAACCTGTACAACGTCGTATCTTACATTCTATGAAGGAATTGGAAGACGGTCGTTATAACAAGGTGGCTAATATCGTTGGTAACACGATGAAATACCACCCTCACGGCGACGCTTCTATCGGCGACGCTCTTGTTAACCTCGGACAGAAAGACTTGCTCATCGACACTCAGGGTAACTGGGGTAACGTGCTCACCGGCGACCCAGCTGCTGCTCCTCGTTACATCGAGGCTCGTCTTTCAAAATTTGCTCTCGATGTCGTCTATAATCCGAAAACCACAGAATGGAAATTCTCTTATGACGGCCGTAACAAAGAACCTGTTACGCTTCCGGTCAAATTCCCTCTCTTGCTCGCTCAAGGTGCGATGGGTATCGCCGTAGGCCTTAAATGCGAAATACTTCCTCATAACTTCAATGAGTTAATCGACGCTTCCATAGCTTATCTCCGTGATGAAGAGTTTGTGTTGTATCCCGATTTCAGAACCGGCGGCATGATTGACGTGCGTGGATATAACGACGGAGAACGAGGCTGTAAGGTGCAGGTGAGAGCCAAGATTTCTCAGTTGGATAAAAAGACTTTGGTAATCACCGAGATTCCTTATGGAACAACAACTGGAACCTTGATTGATTCAATCACTAAGGCAGGAGAGAAGGGACAGATCAAGATTCGTCGCGTCGATGACAACACTTCTCGTAATGCTGAGATTGTTATACATCTCGCTCCTGGCGTGTCACCAGACCAGACAATAGACGCTCTTTATGCTTTCACTCTATGTCAGGTCTCTCTTAACAGTCTGTGTACTTGCGTTATACGTAACGAACACCCTGAGTTTACTACGATTTCTGCTATACTTAAAGACAGCACAGACAGAACTCTCGACTTGCTCAGTTGGGAATTGAAGATTAAACTCGATGAACTTGAAAGAGACTGGCATTATATCTCTCTCGAAAAGATATTCTTCGAGAAACGTATATATAAAATCTTGGAAAAAGATTCCGACTCTTGGGACGACCAAATAACTGAAATAGAAAGAGCATTCGACCCTTATCGTAAGATGCTTAAGACAGAGATAACACGCGATGACGTACTTCGTCTCTGTGAGAAACCAGTAAGAAAGATTTCAAAATTCGATATCAAGAAAGCTGAAGAACAAATTCTCGATATTGAAAATCAAATAGAAAAAGTTAAATACGACCTCGATCATATCGTTGATTATACTATCAATTTCTATAATGAAATTAAGAGAAAACATGGTAAAGGTCGCGAACGTAGAACAGAGATTCGTAACTTCGATAACATCTCAGCTGTGGCTGTTGCCGCTAATAATGAGAAACTTTATATCAATAAAGAAGATAGTTTCATCTGCACATCGGCAGGCCTTAAGAAAGAACAAAATAAAGAAGCATATACTTTCGTGTCAGACTGTTCAGACTTGGATGACATTATCGTATTCCGCGAAAACGGAACTTTCATGGTTACCAAGTTACAGCCTAAATGTTTCGTAGGACCTGAAAAGATTATTCACGCAGACGTATTCCATAAAAACGACGATAGAACCGTATATAATATGGTTTATCGTTCAGGAAAAGCTGGTTCCCCTTATTATGTGAAACGTTTCTCTGTCAAGGGTATAACACACGACAAGGATTATGACTTGACTAAAGGCGAGCCAGGTTCAAAAGTGGTTTACTTCTCTGCAAATCCTAATGGCGAGGCTGAAATCATCAAGGTGATGTTGCGTCCGCAGCCTAAACTGAAGAAGACTTCATTCGAATATAATTTCGCTGATTTGGCAATTAAAGGTCGTGCAAGTCAAGGTAACAGACTTACTATACATCCTATCAACAAAATCGTCAAACGCGATGAAGGCGTCTCTACATTGGCAGCTCGCGAGATATGGTACGACGATACTGTGAAACGTCTCAACGCCGACAAACGAGGCACATTGATTGGCGAATTCTCCGGCGATGATAAGATTCTACAGATATTCTCAAACGGTGAGTTCCGTCTCTCAGGCTACGACCTCTCAACGCACTTCGATGACGACATGACTCAAATCATGAAGTACGACCCAAGTATGATTTATTCTGTTATCTATATCGAAGGCGAAACAAAACTCATGTATATCAAACGTTTTGATATCGATGAAGAGACACCGTTGAACAGAAGGATATCATTTATCGGTGAACATGATGACGCTCAATTCTTGATAATGAATATGGATAAACTTCCACGTCTGTTGCTGTCATTCAACGATAGTCCTTCAGGAAAACAATATGAAGACGAAGAAGTCAACGTGGCAGAATATATAGGTGTGAAGAGCTATAAGGCAAAAGGTAAACGCCTCTCAACTCATGATGTCGCTACATACACATTCCTCGAACCATTTGAACCAGAAGAGGAAGAACTCGTTGAAGAAGAAAATGCTGAGAATGTAGAAGATACATCTGAAGAATTGGAAAATGCCAATACAGAAACAAATACATCTTCTAATGAATCTGATGAGAATTTCTTCTCAGAAGACGATGGAGTTCAACTGACATTATTTGAATAAAATATGAGAATAAAAGCGTGCTTGATAATATCGATGATTTGTCTGTTGTTTGCGTCATGTTCGACGCAGACAAATTTAGCGTACGATTTTGTTAGAGAAGCCAAAGGTGCGGAAGTGGCACTCTATGTTCCGAGAGAGATAACAAAGATTAACATAAGAAAAGATTGCCAAGGCGAGTCCCTCGATTCTATTGCACCGGAAGATATTAACGATACTATCAACGCACGTACAAGAATTGTCAATAAGATTGATGACGAGAAATTTTTCAATATAATGATTTCGTCTTTTGAGTCGGCATTGAATGATTATAATCTGAAACTTTCATATTGGGAGAACGAAAATACCAAGCCAGACTCTCTTCATTGGGTTGTTGACTTGTCGCACATTGAAGTGATAGAGTTTGTCGAGTATATATTGGCAGCTTGCGGATATTATGGAGATTATGAGTTTATTCCTTCAACATCTGTCAATGTCGATGTTTGGTTTGACTTGATAAACAGCGATAAGGTTTCAGAATCGCTGCTTTTTACAGAACAAAGCTATGTGGAATATATACAAGATTGCGGCTATTCGGTAGATTCTCTTAATAATTTAGTCGTGATGGCGGATATTCAACGACTTACTATAGACGGATTTTACGACTTCGCCGTGATGTTGGGAAAACTCTATGCCGGATATTCTTTTGATTATTTCATGAATGAATATGTCAAGAAAGAGATGATGAGAAGAGGCAAGGAATATTCTGAAGATAAATATATGCGCTACGACCCATACGAATCATATATCTATCATACAAGAAGAGATAAGCTGATTAGGATAGAAGAGTAGTTTGGGATTATGAGAAAAATTGTTGTATTCATATATGCTTTTTTGTTTGCTTTGCAGTCATCGCTTTTTAGTAAGGAAAACGATGTAATGAGTTATCTTGCAGAATACGATTCTTTATTTCAGGCAGTTGAGAATGATTTAAGAAAAAATAAAAATATTCAAGATGCATCAGACTTGCTAGAAGAATCATTGATGTTTTATGATAGTATATCTGAAATTTTTGATGAGAAGAATCAAAATTTAAGTATCGAATCTATATCTGACAATTTCTATTATAAATGGGCTAGAGCTAATTTTTATATGGCAAAAGCGCTCATTGGTAAAGGTGAAGTTCTAAACGCCAGTAAACATTATTTTAAGGCGTTGGAAATCATGAATCAATATTACAAAGAAAGCGAAATGGATATTGATGAACGTATGTTGTTGAATAATATATATATAGGTTTGGGCGTGATGTATAGAAGTCAGACTCATATAAGGGTTAGTATAGATTTTCTTCATGAAGCATTGAAACAAGCTGAAAAAATAGGCAATGATAATGTTTTATCTCAAAACCTGAAAATGTTGGGAATGTCATACATGTTTGTTGATATGGATTCGTCTTTGTATTATTTTGATGAATGTGTAAAGGCTTGTCCTTCTAATTATTTGAATAAGATTGATATTGATAAAGTTGTTGCCAATCTTCTATATGATAAAGGTGAGACGGATAGTGCATACGCTATTATGCGTCGTAATCTCAAGATAATAGAACATGATGAAGTGAGGGAATCATATTATTGTAATTATGGTGATATGCTGTATAATGACCAAAAATATGACTCTGCTATTTATTATTTGGAAAAATCCTTTGAAAGTAATAATCAATTTATAAAATTGTATTCTTCTGCGACATTGACTTCTATTTATGATTCTTTGGGTAATGAGGAGAAAAGGAACTTTTATAATTCATTCGTTTCAAAATTGGCATATGATAGAGTTGATACAGAAATTGATAGAATGGAGTTATATGATGTTTATAAATCATATAGTGATAAGCAAAAGTCAATTAAAAAATCAAAAGATAAGAAGATAATCAAATTGATAGTGCTTTGGGTTATAGTTGTTGTCATTGCTGTTGTTATAATTACAAAACATAGATTTAAGAGAAAAAATAGTGAATTCCACAGCATTTTGGATGATAAGGAAAATGAAATAAGAGATGCCAAGTTCAGATATTCCATTGTTGAAGGAAAGGTAAAGAAACAAAATACAGAATTGCAGAAGCAGAAAGATATTATAAAGGAGCAGGAAAAGGAAATATCAGAGATTAAAGACAAATTGGAAAAGGGAAAAGTTGAAACATATAACCTTGAACTTTTTTATAAGTCGGAAATTTGTATAAAAATTTTAAGAAATATATATGGCAATCCTTTGTCGCAAGAGGATTTTATGATGTTGCTTAAGACGGCTAATCAGTATTTGGATAACGTCATAAACGAAGTGTCAGAAAAATATCCAAAGTTGAAAAACGAAGACTTGTGTTATCTATGCCTTACAATTTTAAATCTTAAAGACAAGCAGATTTCGTCTTTGTTTGGCGTGACATATAGCACTATCAATGCCAGAAGAAAGAAAATATGTAGCGTTTTGGATGTTGCAAACGAAGAATTGGATAAATTTATATTAAAGAAAATATTATAATAAATTTATTGTCAATTAGATATTTGTTTTTATCTGAAATTTTTCGATTTATTTTATTTGATATATATAATGCTCTTTTCTAAATTTGCGTATTAAAATTAAAAATACACATTATGAAAAGAGTTTTGTTTTTTGTTTTGGCATTGTTGTATGTAAATTATGTGGAGTCTCAAGAATGGGAATATCTTGAAAAATATAGTTCTTCTGACAAAACCAAATTTTCATTTTTGGATGCGGTGGAATTATCTGACGGTGATATTTGCGTTGCTTCATACGAATATCTTTATAGAAGCGGAATGGGCGATTTTTATTCCAGCCATCCTGCAGTCATGAAAATATCAGCAGATGGAAATTACATCTGTCAGAATAATTTCTTTAAAGAAGGTTTTATGACACAATCTGCTCCTTTTCTTTTTGAAGATGAAAACGGACATCTCCACGCCTTGACCACGTATAGCCCTGATCACGATTTTACTTGCGTAAATTATTTCCAGAATTTAGATAATCCTCCATCTGATGCGATTATAGCGTTGTATGAGTTAGATGATGAATTGAATGTCACTGAATCTCATGAACATATTTTCCCTATAGACACTTATGAATCTGGGACTGCACAATGGGAATATATGCCGAATGAATATAGTGGTCATATATTTTTGTTTTCAGCTTTTGAAGATGATGGAAATATTGTTGGTGCGTATTTTAAAACTGTTAGTTTAGACAGTAATAATCCTAGAGGTGCAGATTCTTTGTTCTTTTTCAA
>JAZLEF010000163.1:0-5724 GCA_045615125.1 Bacteroidales bacterium | reverse complement strand
GCCGAGAGTGTCGATGAATTCGAAATAGAGAGGCATTGGACCTCCGAATGGAGTGTTTTGTGAATAAAGATGCCAACCATCTTCAATTTCTGCTTTGAATACAATGTTGTATTCATTCTTGTTTAATTTCTCTGTTTCTACTGTCCATTGTACTGGTTCGAGGATTTGTGCTTTAGCAACAAAAGGAACCAACATTACTAAGAAAGTAAGGAGTCTTAAAAACTTTTTCATGATTAGTTTGTTGATTTATTATGAATTAAATTTAATTAATCATTGGTTAAAAAAACGTGCAAATTTAAAAAAAAAAGTTTAACGCTTTAAATCACACTGAAAAATAACTTTAGTAGAGTCAACAATTTTGACTTTATCATTAATTCTATAACCCACAACCCATATAATCAAGCCGTTAGCATCTTCCATAATCCTAACATTTTTTTTCTGATATGTAGAAAACCCTAAGTCGTTGAAAAAATCGCTCAGCAATTTAGAGCCTTTCATTCCCAGCGGACGGAACTTATCGCCATTTCTCCAATGACGTAATTTCAAAGGAAACACTATTTTATCCATATCAAACTGTGCCGCGATGGAAGAGTCTTTTATCAATTTAAAATTATCATCTTTCTCTAAGATTGATAGGACGAGAGACTCGCTGGCTGAGAGACTCAGTGGCTGAGTGGCTGTGATAATAATTTCATCATCCTCTTCCATTTCTTCAAAAATCTCGATTTTATCCGATTGTACTGACGCTATCAACTGTGTCCCTACTGATTGCCACAGGCTTCCCGATTTTCCGTTTCTCATCGCTTCGAACATTGATTCCGCTTGTTCGAAATTGAATCCATATTTCCTCACCCATTCGAAGAGAAGCTGCTTGCCGTTTTCGTTTTCTAAAAAATATTTGACATCGATGCTTCTGTAATCGCCGTCGACAAATTCTATTGCAGACAATTTTTCATCGATAAGGTTTCTATATAAATCATTTTCGGAAGAGAGACAGTTGATGGAGAAGTTAAGGCTCTGACGAGCATTGTTTTTCATCTCATCGAAAATAGGGATGATATTATGACGGATCTTATTTCTGAGATAAACAGTTTCCTGGTTAGTATAATCCTCCACCCATTGAATATCATTCTCTTTTGCGAAAGTCTCTATTTCATTTCTGTTCGACCAAAGAAGAGGTCTGATGTAGAAGTCGTTTTGAGGTTTCATTCCTTTGAGGCCTTTTATTCCCGAGCCGCGCAGGAAGTTGATGAAGAATGTCTCAATCTGGTCGTCGCCATGATGAGCAAGCGCCACCTTATTAAAATTATGAGTCTCCTTCAACTCTTTGAACCAAGCATAACGCAGTTCACGCGCTGCCATCTCGATAGAGAGAGAATTTTCCTTAGCACATTTCTCCGTGTCGAAATGCTTTATATAAATAGGTATGTCATTTTCTTTTGCGAAATCAGTCACGAACTTCTCATCACGATTAGAATCCTCTCCTCGCAGATGGAAGTTACAATGAGCAAAAGCGAGTTGCCTGTTGTCCGTTGTCTCATCTTGTAGTCTTGTAGTCTTGTAGTCTTGTAGTCTTAACAAAAGAAGTTTGGCGAGCACCATAGAATCAACGCCGCCGCTGAGGGCAAGCAGTATTCTGTCGTCCTTGCCGATGAGATTATGCTTCTCGACAAAAGTCTTAAATTCTTTTAACATAATTATTATTTACCCATGAAATAAACGATAAGAAAACCTATACTCAAGCCGATTGCTCCGCACAATAAATATATCAACATTTTTTTAGGAGTGAGACCTTCTTCCAGAATCTCGTCGATTTTCTTTTTCACCACCTCGCCTACCACGACAGATTCGTAAGTCTCGGGCAAGACGAACTCCGGCTCATTGAATTGAAGTCCGCTTTCCTTGACAGGCTGCGGTCTTTTCTCGAAGTTGTAATCGAGGACGTAATTATCCTCAAGGAGAAAACGAACTGCTGTGGGATTTTGGTCTTTGGTTGTTGTCGTTTCGACAGACTCGACTTGTTGTCTTGTTGTCTTGTTGTCTTGTTGACTACAAAAAACCATCGCACGTTTTCCTTCGTTTTGTTTTAACAGGACTTCGGTATCGTCGATTGTTATATATGCTGTTGGCTGTTGACCATTGACCATTGACCATTGGTTGTTGGCTATTGGCACTTCGACAGGCTCAGCGACCAGACCTTGTTGTCTTGTAGTCTTGTAGTCTTGTAGTCTTGTAGTCTCAAAATAAAGTACGAGGAGCGAGACAGCCATCGAGCTTAAATCTTCGTGAAGTTCGATGATGACATCGCCATCAGCGAGCTGATAAATCTTAAACTCCACATCAGGAGCAAAAGAATTAGGATATAATTTAATCCAGTCTTTTAATAAGTCTTTGATTTCGTCAACTGTTAGCTGTTGGCCGTTGGCTATTGGTTCAGAGCTATCTCCACTTTGCGACTTTGCGACTTTGCGACTTTGCGACTTTATTCTAATATAATCCATAAATTTATTTTTTGGTTTTGTTTCTTCTCTTATCGACTGAGAATCCGAAGCCGCCAATCTTCTCTCCTATTGAATAATATTTTCCGTGCGAGTAAGTGATGAGGTCGGCTTGGTTAAGCTGGAACTGACCAGTGCTTGGGTCGTAGAATTTGGTATCGCCGTTGACAGCAACCACATTAGCGATGAACATATCATGAGAACCGAGTTCTTTCACTTCCACCACCTGACATTCGATATTGAGCGGCGACTCAGCGATGAGAGGAGCTTTCACTATCTGGCCTTGTTCTGGAGTAAGATGCATCTCCTTAAATTTATTGTAGTCGCGGCCAGAGCGCACGCCGCACCAGTCGGTAGCGCGAGCCAGCTCTTCTGTCGTCACGTTGATGACGAATTCCTTAGTACGCGATATTATCTCATGAGAGTGACGTTCCTTGCGGATTGACACATAACACATCGGAGGGTTAGTGCAGATGGTACCAGTCCAAGCTGCCGTCATGATATTATAGTTTTCGGGACTATCGCCGCAGCTCACCATCACGGCAGGCAGCGGATAAATCATAGTACCCGGCTTGAATGACATTTTCATCTGTAGATTTTTTATTTTTTTGCAAAGATAGAAAAAAGACTACAAGACTACAAGACAATAAGACAACAAGTTTTTTTTTAATACTGAACTCTGAACTCAGACACTGACCTATAACTTTTAACTTTTAATTATGAATTATGCATTATGAATTATGAATTAAATTATGGCGTTCCGGCTATCGCCGTCGGGCTTTCCGCTATATCTTTGCTCGCTTCATTTTCGTCTCGCTCAAAAAATCCCGTTCCCAATTCTCGTCCCCGTCCCCGAACCTCGTTCCCGTTCCCGCTCGCAAAGGATGCCGCTCCAATCCCTAACGCATTGGGAGCTACTAACACCTAGTCACTAACTCCTAACTAATAAGGCGTTGCCTTACCCTATATTTGTTTCGCCCTTTCAGGGCTCAAATCCTCATACCCTTAATCCCATCCCCGAAAACCTCACGCAAAGACGCAGAGAACGCAAAGGAATTATTCATTGCTCTGGACTCGTGGCTAAAAAACTCCTAACTTCTCACTCCTAATTCCTACCTAAAACTTGCTGTCTTGTGGTCTTGTAGTCTTGTTGACTTACTCCTTTATTCCTTTTTGTTGTTTTGCTTCAATCGTTTTAATACTTTCTGCTGTTGGCAAGTCTTCTGGCATGGTACCTCCGAGATCTTCAATGGTCTGCCGGACTTTCTTTCCCACATCGTAATGTGTTTGATTTGCTTTTGGCTTTATCACGCCAGCCACTTTTGCGGCATCAGCAAGCAATAGATTATGTTTCGTCACTTCATTTCGCAGAAATAGTCGTTTCTCATCTTCTGATGTAAGACGATTGTATTCTTCCATCTGTTTGACTTCTGCAATTCTTGTCTGGATAGCGAAATACGTCTGAGCCTGAGCTACAATAGTCTTACTTGGATCTGCATTTTGTACAGTAAGGTAACAGGCATAACGTGATAGACGAATTGTTTCTATTGTTCTTGTAGCTCCTGAGCCAATTGAAACCATATCGGTGACGTCAACAAAATGGTCTATTAGCATGATATTGCTATTGCTACAAGATTCTTTAGCTTTATTGATGACTGTCAAGAAATTACGATAGTCTTTATATTCTAAAATCTTTGCTAAATCTCTTGATGACCAATATTCTCTACCCTCTTCATCGATTTTCTTGATGTTTTCAAATAAGGTGACTGCCTTCTTAGTTAATTTTGCTTTCATAACTTTTAATTTTAAGTTCTCTTTTTACGCTAGTTTAAAATAGTTTAGAATTCTATTTATAGGTTTCACACTGCAAAACTAACATCTTAAATATTGGTTTCCAAATATTTTTAGTTAATAATCATTAACATTATCAATATTTTACAAATTAAGACTGTTTGTTAACATCTTTTCTTAAAATGCTTTAACAATTATAGTTGGATTGAGTAGTTATTGTTAGTGATGAAGTGATGGAGTGATGAAAAAGCTCAGGGCTCATGGCTCATAGCTCAAGTCTAAAAACTAGGTTAACGATTTTCTCGATTGGTTTTTATACAGCGATAACACCATCGACGGACAAAGCAGAAAGAAAGCTTACACCTTGTTCGAAAGCGGTTTACTCGGCACATTGGAACCTGACAGCATCAAGTGTCCGCAGCAGATACACGCATATCTATTCGGAGGACTTTATGAGTTTGCGGGGCAGATACGCAGCAAGAACATCTGCATTAACTAACAAGATTCACGACCGCGAGACCTTCATGAAAGGAATAGATTATTCGTATTATTACGAACAAGAAGGTTGAATTAAGGCTGTTGAACACCGATACATCCTTACGCCGAAACGTAAACATGCTGTCACAATTCTTACATTTGAAACGCTGATGATTACCTCTTTTTCCCCATTTAATGACATTCAAACTTCCGCATTGCGGACACCGTTCTTTCCTGCTTTTTGACATAAAATAATAACTTTGATGAAAACGTTTTCATCAAAGTTATTATATTTATCTATGTACTAATGGGTTATATTGATTTCACCAACCATTTTTGGCAATTATACCAAAAAAATCCGCTACCTCTCAGTAACGGATTTATATTTTAAGGATGCCACGATGTGACATCCCTACAATTTCAATTGTCAATTATTCAATATCCCATGTGCTTCCGCTGTTCAACAAGTCGTCAACACAATTGGTGCTTGATTTTGCTGTTTCGTTTTCGATAACGCCGTCCAAGCATTGGTTGTATGTTGGAGCTTCAACGTTACGGATAACACCGATTGCTACTGGGAATTCAGGTGGTGCCATGTGAGCCAACATCATGTGGATACCAGTTGTCTTTTCTGTTTCGTCGTGTACCAAGATGTCTGCTTCTGTAACGCCGTTTTCACCGATTGTAACAACTTCAAGGCGGTTGCCGTTGAGGACGATACCTTTGTCGCGGTTTTTACCGAAAATCAATGGTTTGCCATGGATACATTTAACTTGCATATCATCGCGGACTTCTTTTGCTGTGATGTTTTCGTGGATACCGTTTGAGAAAATCATACAGTTTTGAAGTACTTCAACAACTGAGAGACCGTCGTGGTTCTTAGCTTGGTGGCAGATGTCTGTAAGTTCTGCTGTGTTGACGTCAACGCCACGAGCGAAGAATTTACCGCCAGCGCCGA
>JAZLEF010000162.1:0-3744 GCA_045615125.1 Bacteroidales bacterium | reverse complement strand
GAATGCTTTTTCTTTATCTTCGTGACCTGGAGCCATTACGAAGCAAACGTTCATGATAGAACGGTCTTCTTTAGCTGCTGTACCAACGAACATAGAGTTGCGGTCGATTTCATTATAGAGAAGGTCAGCTTTTTCAACGTTTATTTTGTTCATTGCTTCGAGACCACCGAGTTTCTTAACCCATTTCAATGTTTCGTACATAACGAAGATAGGGAATACTGGAGGAGTGTTGAACATAGAGATGTTCTTGTCTTCTTCTGCAGCATGTGTTTTGTAGTCAACCATTGTTTGGAGTTTGCGGTCGAGTTTGCCGAGGAGGTCACGACGGATGATAACGAATGTAACGCCAGCAGGACCTACGTTCTTTTGTGCACCACCGTAGATAAGAGCGTATTTGCTTACGTCAACTGGACGGCTCATGATGTCTGATGACATGTCAGCTACCAAGTCGATTGGGCAATCCATATCATAACGGATTTCTGTACCGTAGATTGTATTGTTTGTTGTGATGTGGAAATAATCAGCGTCTGTAGGGATTACATAATCTTTAGGAATGTATGAATATGTTTTGTCTTCTGATGAAGCAACAACTTCTACATCACCATAGAATTTAGCTTCTTTTGCAGCTTTCTTTGCCCAAACACCTGTTTGAAGATATGCAGCTTTCTTGTTTAAAAGGTTAGCTGGTACGTGGAAGAATTGTGTTGATGCACCACCGCCGAGGAATAAAATCTCGTAGTTTTCTGGGATGTTCAAAAGTTCGCGCCAAAGTTGACGTGTTTCTGCCATAACTCTTTCCCAACCTGGTGTACGGTGTGAGATTTCGAGGATACCGATACCTGTGTTGTCAAAATCACGGATAGCTTCGATAGCTGCTTCAACAGCTTCTCTTGGAAGGACACATGGTCCAGCGTTAAAATTGTGTTTCATCGCCTATTTTATTTAATGTTTATAAATGTTTTTAATGAATTATCTACGTGGCAAAGATAACAAATAAACTAATAAACAATACATTTATTAATAAAAATGTTTTTTTATTTTTTTGAACGCTATACATATATTAATATGCAATATTATCAGCCCGAAATCGCGCTTTCTCACTTTTTTTTAAAAAAGTTGAAACCCAATAATCTTAAAAGCTCGTTTTTAATGATTATACTCGCTATTTTATCTGCATAAATAATGCTTTTCTCGTTTTAATTTCTTGATTTATAGCGATATGTAAAAATATTAAAAAAGTTTTTAAAAATGTATTTTCGTTTGAAGAAAATTAGTATCTTTGCCGCTCAAATCAGTAGGAAAATAAAAGTTATATATAGCAATGAAAAAAGACATACATCCAAAAAATTACCGTCTCGTCGTTTTCAAAGACATGTCAAATGATCACGCTTTCATGTCACGTTCAACAATCAATACAAAAGATACTATTGTATGGGAAGACGGAAACGAGTATCCATTAGTAAAATTAGAAATTTCTAACACATCACACCCATTCTACACAGGTAAGATGAAACTTGTTGACACTGCAGGTCGCGTTGATAAATTCAACAACAAGTACAAGAAATTCCAAGAAAGCAGAAACAAATAATTTTTTTGTAGCTCAAAATAAAAGATGGCGACGATTTAATATTGTCGCCATTTTTTATATCTGTATTTAAGGAGTCTAGAAATAATTCCTAATTCCTAACTCCTCATTCCTAATTAATATTTTGGCATAATTATTGACGAACGTCCGGACGTAATTTAATAAATATATATATAATGGACAACCAAAGAAATCACGATTTATTCCTGACAGATATAGTAGAGACTGACACTGAATATATTCCGCTTCTCACTCCAGAAGATGAGAAAAGAATAAATGAAGAAGAGATACCGGAAGAAGTGCCAATCATGACGCTGCGTAATGCAGTGCTTTTCCCAGGTGTGGTGATACCAATCACAGTGGGTCGCGACAAGTCCATAAGATTAATTAAAGAGGCATATAAACGTCATCTCCCAATTGGCGTGGTGGCGCAAAAAGATGCCGCTGTAGAAGACCCAGGCCAAAATGACCTTCATGAAATAGGAACCATAGCAATGGTGATGAAAACCTTGCAAATGCCAGACGGCAACACCACCGTCATCATTCAAGGCAAACGACGTTTCCAACTTCAAGAAATAACACAGACAGAACCTTATCTTAAAGGTAAGGTGGCTCCATACGGCGAAGGCATTTCTGTACCTCGCGACCGTCAATTCAAAGCATTGATACAGTCAATAAAAGACTTGGCAATGCAGATAACACAGAAGTCATCAAACCTTCCTTTCGAGGCTTCTTTCGCATTGAAAAACATCGACAGCCCTTGGTTTATGGTTAACTTCATCGCAAGTAACCTCGTGCATTCAATGCAGGATAAACAAAGATTACTCGAAATAAACGATATAACAACATTCGCTAATGAGTTGCTCGCCATCCTGACAAATGACGTTCAAATGCTCGAGCTGAAACACCAGATCCAAAATAAGGTTAAGATGGATATGGACAAACAACAACGCGAATATCTTCTTAACCAACAGCTCAGAACAATTCAAGAGGAACTCGGTGGAACTCCTAACGAGATAGACATCAAAGTACTTAAAGAAAAAGCTGCAAAGAAAAAATGGCCTAAGGAAGTAGAGGAGACCTTCGAGAAAGAATTGCAGAAACTTCAACGCATGAATCCTCAGGTGGCTGAATACGGTATACAACATAACTACCTGGAATATATTGTGGAGCTGCCATGGAACGAATATACCAAAGATAACTTCGACCTTAAACATGCTCAGAAAGTTCTTGATAAAGATCATTTTGGTCTTGAAAAGATAAAAGACCGTATCATTGAATATCTTGCAGTCTTGAAACTTAAAAATGACATGAAGTCACCGATATTATGTCTCGTTGGCCCTCCTGGCGTCGGTAAGACATCACTCGGAAAATCCATAGCTAAGGCTCTCGGTCGTAAATATATAAGAATGTCGCTCGGCGGCGTTCGCGATGAATCTGAATTACGCGGTCATCGTAAGACTTACATAGGTGCTATGCCAGGTCGTATCATCCAGAACTTAAGAAAAGCAAAGTCTTCAAATCCTGTCTTCATCCTCGATGAGATTGACAAGGTGAGCGGCAATAACGTCAACGGTGACCCTCAGGCAGCTCTTCTTGAAGTCCTCGACCCAGAACAAAACATGGCGTTCTCAGACAACTTCCTCGAGATGGATTACGATCTATCAAAGGTCTTGTTCATAGCAACGGCAAATAGTCTCTCGACAATTCATCCAGCCTTGCGCGACAGAATGGAAATCATCGACTTGAGCGGTTATCTCCGTGAGGAAAAATATGAAATAGCGAAACGTCACCTTATTCCTAAGCAACTTAAGGAACACGGTCTTACATCCAAAGACGTGACTTTCCCAAAAGATATGGTGATGAAAGTCATCGATGATTATACAAGAGAAGCAGGCGTGCGTAACCTTGAACGTCAGATTGCTAGCGTGATACGTCGTAAAGCTAAGAACATCGTCATGGGCGATGAATACGAGAAGAAGGTTAGTGACAAGGATTTGAAAGATACACTTGGCGTTGGTATGTTCCACGATGGTGATGAAGTGAAACACGCTGTTCCAGGCGTCGCCATAGGTCTCGCATGGACACCGGTAGGAGGGGAGATACTTTCTATAGAAGTCAGTCTCAGCCGCGGTCATGGAATGCTTCATCTCACAGGT
>JAZLEF010000161.1:0-11052 GCA_045615125.1 Bacteroidales bacterium | reverse complement strand
CTAGTGGTATAACCACAATAATGACACTTCAGTATATTCTGGTTCTTATGATATGTAAGACTTACGTCGCAGTTGATACACTGAGGGATATAGTTGCAATGGTCGCACTCTATTCTTAGGGAGAAACCACGACGATTCTGGAACAATATGACTTGGTTCTTTTCTTCAAGTGTCTGGTTCATGGTATCGATAAGCACCTTGCCGAAGTTAGCCTGCATAGTCTTACGACGTGTCTCTATCCTCATGTCATCTACTATTATTTCAGGCATCTCCACTCCTCCATAACGTTCCGTTATCGTAACCAGATGATATTTATTCTGTTTTGCGTTATAATACGATTCAAACGACGGAGTCGCTGAACCCAATATGAGGCGAGCGTGGAACATCTTAGACATCACGACAGCGAGGTCACGAGCCGAATAACGAGGCGCAGGATCAATCTGCTTGAAAGAACTATCGTGTTCCTCGTCAACGATAATCAAGCCTAAATCGGAGAAAGGCAGAAAGACAGCAGAACGCGAACCGATGATGATTTGATATTTTGAGTCAGCAAATCGACGAGTAGCAGAGTCTGCTGGTTCAGACTGTTGTCCGTTGTCCGATGTCTGTTGACTCCTAAAATTCATCACCTGTTGCCATATCTCAACACGTTCATTATTATCATAACGCGAATGATATACGCCTACCCTATCACCAAAATATTTCTTCAACCTATTGATGATTTGTTCTGTCAAGGCTATCTCAGGAAGAAGATAGAGCACTTGTTTTCCTTCATCAATAGCTTCCTTAATAAGTTTTATATAAATCTCCGTCTTACCACTTGCCGTCACGCCATGCAACATAACAGGCTTCTCTTTCTCAAAACCCTTATGAATATCATCGAAAGATTGCTGTTGTTTATCTGTCAAGATGATGGTATCTACATCGGTAAGAGCCTTAAATTCTTTCAATCTGCTAACTCTTTTCTGATATGTCTCTATTATGCCTTTCTCAACCATAGCCGACATTATAGAGCTTGATGCGTTAGCTTTCTTCAGCAGTTCAGAAGCGAGTACGTCATTATCAGCAGAACCGCCAAGGACTATAAAAGCCATCAGAAGTTCCAGCTGTTTGTAAGCTCTTTTAGAGAGAGAATCCATCAGCTCATGCATAGCTGCCTCATCACGATATTTATTAGACAGTCTGACGTAACGCTCGTATTTAGCTTTATATTTTTGTTGCAGTTCTTCCTGCATCACGATGATTTTTTTATCTATCATCGTCTTTATTATAGGCATTACTTTTTTATATCCTATTATCTTGCTCACCTCTGTTATTGTGAGTTGAGGCTGAATCTGAAGGGCTTCGGCTATGAGAAATTCGTTATCACTGAGTGTCTGGCTGTCGGGTTCGAAATCTTCTGCGAGAGAGATTTTCGACTCACTCGACAGTTTCAATGCAGAAGGCATGGCTGCCTGCATCACCTCACCAAGATAACAAAGATAATAGGAAGAAATCCAGTTCCACAGTTTCAGTTGGTTCTCGTTTATCACAGGTTCATCGTCGAGAACATCGATGATATATTTTATGTTAGAACAATCGGGGACGATGTTTGAAAGAGAGACAATCAATCCCGACATCACCTTAGTCTTACCAAACTGCACGATGACGCGCTGTCCTATCTTCACCCTATTGTTCAGTTCAAAAGGTATGCGATAGGTAAACGCACCTGGTATCGGCAATGGCAATAATATCTCTGCAAATAAAGTAACTCTCTCCTCAGCCATAAAACATCAATGTGATAATACTGTCTTCACACCAATCAGCTTATCATAATTTTGTGTTGGGTCGAAGAGATATAAATATATTGTATATTCATTCAATGTCTCCCAGAAATCACCTGCTATAGGCGTCACATCGGCTATTTCTGCTCCTCTTTCTTTCACTGCATAGATATAGTCGTAATAACCTTGCTTAAGCAAAAGATTCAAAGCATAGCCTCCGCGTTCATAGTCATACACCATCTTGTTTTTCTCATCAAGATTCCAGTCGGTGATTGCTCCCATGATATAGACATCTTGATGCGTCATCACAGGAGTCCATTCTAAGAAGAACTCTACCATAACATAATCGGCTTCCGTCGCAGCTGCCCTATCATCACGTTCGAGATATATTATCTTTTCACCAAACAAATCATGCTCTGAGATATATGCATGAGTGTTACGTCGCTGATTTGGATATAATTCAACGACATAATAATCTCTCGTCAACTCCACGGAACGAGTCTGCTCCGGACGATTGTTAAGGTTGCTCGTATTAAAACGACGATATTGATTACCCGAATTAAAAACTGTCTTGACATTATTTTCATACGACAGATAATCAGGATAGACGTATGTAGGTTTCACTCCCATAACAGCATTATCCCATCTGCCATTCTGTTGTATGGTCATATTAGAATATTGTGATGCCAAGGTATTGAACATATCAGGATATGATGCTGTTATTTCCAACTGCTGCTTATTGCTGCCAAGACTGAGGTCGAAAGGATAACGTGGGATATTGACATTGAAGACAGCCTGCTCATCGACAATCATAAAACGACGTGTGAAATAAATATTTTCTGGAGTGAGTTCGGCTTCATAAACTATGAGAAGATAATTGCCTGATATTTTGGGCATCATATCTTCTGTTGGAAAAACGAGGTCATAATGGACGTAATCTATCATAGTGTTAAGAGAGAAGGTATAATTGTCGATGTCATCAGATTCAAATCCTTCAAGATATTCTATCTGATGGATGTCTGACTGATTAGTCCAATCGTTATTACAATGTATGAAAGTGTAATACATATAAGGAGCATCATTGACAAGGACGTCGAATTGTAGATGCAATTGTCCCATCATATCATTGAGATGAATCACAGGTTTCGCAAGAGAATCAAAGGTTGGATGAAAAAGAACGGTCTGAACCTTGTCGTAATAGTTTTTGTCGGAATAAGATTGCAGCTGCTGTGAGTTGGCTGTTGTTATCATGACTAAAGACAAAAGGCTAAAGACTAAAGATTTTAGCCAATATCTTTTGTTCTTTTTTTGTTGCTTGTTGACTTTATTATTCATTGTTGTTTGTTTTTTCAAAAATAACATTTTTCAATTCATAATGCATAATTATAACGAGAAATAATGCTAATTGTTTTCATAAAGAAATTGGAAATTATTCTATCAAAACGCCATGCTCCGACACCTTCACTTCTCCATCTTCATCTATATAAATAAAATAAGCATATACGCCATAATCGATAGATTCTATTATTTCTATTGCTTTTTCCAATCCAACTACCATACATATAGATGCGAGGCAGTCGGCCCATGCTGTATTTTCCGCAATAATTGTCGCGCTCAGCAGACTGTTTTCTGCAGGATATCCTGTTTTAGGATTCAAGCTGTGAGAATAACGTTTTCCTCCACGTTCCACATATTTTCTGTAATTGCCGGAAGTGACGATGCTTCGGTTTTCCAACTCAACGATTTCCTGTACTATTCTCTCAGAGTCTTTGTTATCTGCTGGTTTTTCTATTCCCACCTTCCATAGTTCGCCATTGGGTTTGCGTCCTCTTGCAAGAATCTCGCCACCTACATCTACCAAGAAATCATTAACGTTTTTAGAGAGAAGGAAATCACCAATCATATCAGTGGTGTAACCTTGAGCCACGGCATTGAAATCTAATGTCATATTAGGATTTTCCTTCACGACTTTATTATTTTCAATCTTGATTTTACGGTATCCAACGAGTTGTTTTAAAGAATCGACAATTTCAGGAGTCATCTCCATTCCTTCTTTAAAATGAAAACCCCAAGCCTGGACGAGAGGTCCGACAGTCGGGTCGAAATAACCGTCTGAGAGTTCAGCAGCTCTCATCGCATAGTTGAAATTATCGATGAAAATCTTATTCAAAACGACAGAGGTGTCATTACGGTTCACCTTTCTTATGATGGAGTTCTCATCCCACAGAGATAGCGTGCTTTCTATCTCTTTAAAGATAGAATCAAAGTCGCGACTGAAGTCACGGTTTTTTTCATCATAATATATTATCGAATAATAAGAACCTTGTGTCGTTCCCATAAAATGCTGTTTCTTGACATTGTTACATCCAAGCAAGAAACAGCATACCAATAGTGCATAAAATAATTTTCTCATTAGAATTTAATCTCTCTTATCAACAATCCCGGATAAAGGTCTTTTCCTTTCTTCACTTTGAAGTAAGTACCTTTAAGGTCTGAGTTTTCTGCGCCATCTTCGTATGCAAGATAACGGTTGTCCCAAATCATGCCTTTCACAGGTTTCAAGACACCAACTTTCTTGTACTTGATAGTACCTTCTGAAGTCTCTAATTTCTCGAGCACTTCAAACTTGGACTTATTAGAGACACCTTCTTTCATTCCAATCTTAGCTATCACATAGCCATTTTCATCAATTTCGTATATTGGTTCTTTAACCTTAAACTCCTCATAGTTACGTTGTAATTTCACTAGACATTCGTCGAGCGTACGATAGACAACGATTTTCATGAGCTGTGACAGATCATATTTTCCAACCATGACAGTCTCGCCGCATATTGCTTCTTGCGTTCCCACATACGACAACTGATAGTCGGCATCTTGCCATGCATCGAATTTAGCTTGGTCGAAGCTGTATTCATCTAAATAATAATTTTCATAGAAGATGTCACTATAGTGATGTTGCCAATCGAGGCGATAGAGGTGTGTCTGTATCTTGACTCGGAAACCTTCGAAGTCGTCTACAATATCAGCTGTCGTTTTAGACAAGTCATCGAGACTCTTTCCTAATTCATTGTAACTGTCATCGCCTGTCACTGTCGTCATCAGCTCACCGAGTGATTTCAACAACTGGCCAAAGACCTTAAAGCCTTCCGCTGTGTTTTGGTTTCTTTCTCCTTTGTCGATATAAATAATATCATGTACAAGGACGTAAGTGTTACCTATCAAGTCAGTTCCTGAATCCAACAAGATAGCTCTTCCAAGTTTGGTAAGCTCCGATGTTTCCATCTGTTCTGTAGTCGCTCCTTGAATAGCTCGTGCATATACAAGGCTCATGTCACAGTAACCAGTCGAGTCGTTTCTGTTAAACCACTTAGCCACGAGGTCGTTGGCTATATTATTATTCATGACATATTCATTAACGTCATAAAAATTAGCATATTTTTTTCCTGTGGTAGTAACAACTTTAACTTCCAAAGAATGTTCGTTAAACTTTTCACTCTTAGGTCTTATTCCGTATGTACTAAGGATTTCTTCAGCATATTGCTGGTCTTTATGGAAAAGCAAGATGTCGTATAAGGAGCTTCTATGATATGTCGCATTCATATTATCAACACGTTTCTTGTGTCCAAAACTTGATTCGTGTTGGATTGTATCTTGCGAAAAGACTGATGTATACATCAACACCAGCAATAATAATGTATATATTCTTTTCATAATCATCAATATTTTAGAAGAGATAATTCAATGGTTTAATAATATTATTGTCGATAAGATAATTGCGAAGCTCGTCTTTATTCACAGACAATGTCACGCTAATTTTATAATCTTTAGAATCCTTAACCTTGACGATGGTCTTTGAGCTGTTGACCACAGAATTTATGAAGTTGTTATATAGTTTTTGTTCAAAGAACTGATTCAAGGCTTCTTCATTGCCTTCCATACGAGTATCGTTATTCAAGAGGGCTGGCTGTTTTATGGAGCCATTACCAGCAGGTATTCCTGAATATATGACACAATGCACGGCGTCTCTTTTCAAGCCATCAAGATATACGCTTTCATCGGTTGTTTTGAAGTAGTTCGTCACATTCACAAGATAGGTTCCGTCAGCGCCGACGCCCATTGTCTGAACATAATATTGTCTAACATTGGTAGTCATTTTCTTTGAAGAGGAACACGACACCAAAAACATTGAGACAACCAAAGATAAGTAAAGTAAAAGTCTTTTCATAATGGAATAATTTTGATAAACAAAAGTATGTAGTATTATTTAAAAAGTCAAGAAAAAAAAAGTGCTTTGAGAGAAAAATCCCAAAGCACTTCTGCGATTATTATTAGTATTAATCGTTAACGATTTTGCTGATATCGAAGTTAACGTATGCTGGTTCTATTTCGCTAACACCTGTTGGTTGAGCACCTGGTTTTGCGTATGATTTATCACCAACATATAATTTCATTTTGTGGCAATCTTCATAAACATTCATTTCGCCATCCCAATAGTAGTAGTCATTTTCTGCTTTGAAGTAATATTTACCTTCTTTTACGTGGAAGTTAGCACAACCATCATCGCCACATTCTGGTGTTGATGAACTGTAGAATTTTGTAATTTCGCGTGATGCATCATAACCTGTTTCATCTGAATAGAAGTGAACATCAATAATTTGTTCAACGTTATCGCTGTCAATCCAGAATGTTACATCGCAATACTTTTCTTCTGGTTGACATGCTGACATGAAACATGCTACTGCCATAAATACGAAAGCATAAATAAGTTTCTTCATAATAATACTACTCTGTTATTAACCATTGAGCCCCTCGGTTCTAAATTGTAATTAAGTTTATAAATTATTTTCTTTCTATCAAAAAACATCACTTACAAACAGTAGTTCTTGTTTAGAAATAAGATATTATAAGCTATAGAGTAGTATTTTAAGTTCAGTTTGCTCTGCAAAGATTATAATTATTTTTCAATAATCCAAACATTTCTTTCAATTATTTTTAAAAAAAAGACGTCACCTTAAATTCTTCTGGCGACGTCTTTATTCTATTGATATTAAATCATCCTAATCAATGATCATGATGTTTATCTCTTTTACAGCTTCCATCACCTTTACCACCGCAGGTACATTTTGCGTCGGGGTCTAAAGAGTGTGCGCATTTACGTTCAAACTGTCCGTCTTTTTTCACGAACATCTTGATTCCGATGGCTACGAACACCACAGCCATGATGACTACTGCTGGAATCAATATTAATAAGAAAGTACTCATACCTTATTTTTATTCAGCTATAATGAGGTAATAGTTTTTCTTACCTTTTTGAACGAGGATATATTTATCGTTAAGTAAAAAGTCTTTATTTATAACATCTGTTTCAGCCACTTTTTCCTTATTGACTGACACTCCATTACCTTGTAACATTTTACGAGCTTCACCTTTTGAAGAGAAGACTTCTGTTTGTGTAAGGAACTCAACTATTGGCATTCCTGCTTCCAAAGAAGACTTAGCTATTTTAGCTTGAGGCACGCCTTCGAGTATGCTCAACAATGTTGCTTCATCGAATTTATGGAGAGCTTCAGAAGTACCTTTTCCGAAGAGTATTTGAGATGCTTCTTCTGCCATTTCGAGGTCTTCTTTTGAGTGAACCATAATAGTGATTTCACGAGCGAGAGTACGTTGGAGTTCACGGAGGTGTGGTTCAGCCTCATGACGTTCGATGAGAGCATCGATTTCTTCTTTTGATAATAATGTGAAAATCTTGATATATTTAGCTGCGTCATCGTCTGAGCAGTTCATCCAGAATTGGTAGAATGCGTATGGAGATGTCTTAGCTGGGTCGAGCCAGATGTTGCCTTTTTCTGTCTTGCCAAACTTACCGCCATCAGCTTTAGTGATGAGAGGACATGTAAGAGCGTAAGCTGTTTCATCTGAACCGAGTTTACGACGAATCAATTCTGTACCTGTTGTGATGTTACCCCATTGGTCAGAACCACCGAGTTGGAGTTTACAGTTTTTATTTTGATATAAATACAAGAAGTCGTAACCTTGAACGAGCTGGTAGCTGAACTCTGTGAATGACATACCTTCGCCTTCGCCGCTGAAGCGTTTCTTGACGCTGTCTTTCGCCATCATATAGTTAACAGTGATATGTTTACCGATGTCGCGGATGAAGTTAAGGAATGAATAGTTTCTCATCCAGTCGTAGTTGTTTACGAGTTCTGCTCTGTTAGGAGCGTCGCTTTCGAAGTCTAAGAACTTAGCGAGTTGTTTCTTGATACAATTTTGGTTATGATTTAATATCTCATCATTAAGCAAGATACGTTCTGCTGATTTTCCTGATGGGTCGCCAATCATACCAGTTGCACCACCGAGGAGTGCGAGAGGTTTATGACCTGCATGTTGGAAATGGCGAAGCATCATAATACCGCAAAGGTGACCTATATGAAGAGAGTCGGCTGTAGGGTCGATACCGAGATAAGCCGTTGTCATTTCTTTTTCAAGTTGTTCTTCAGTACCTGGAGTCATGCTATGAAGCATACCGCGCCAGTACAATTCTTCTACAAAATTTTTTTTCATAGACGTATATTTTTAATTCATTTAGAAACGCAAAGATAAAAAAAAATCCTAAAGTCAAAAAGTAAATACAAAAGTTTTTTACTATAGACTGATAGCCAAACGCAAACCGATGCCATAGCTTGTACCACCAGGATTCAAGAAGCTGCGTATCGTCATTCTACAATATTCAGCAGCACTGAGGCAGCATCCACCACGAATGATATAGTCGGTACCCGAAGCAGCTCCTGTTGGATCGATTTGAGGCTCGCTGCTGTAGTCGCCGAACAAGTCTTTATTCCATTCCATCACATTGCCACTCATATCGTATATTCCCAACTCATTAGGAGCTTTGGTCTTCACATCGTGTGTTTTCTTATCATCGCCAGAATACCATGCAACATCATTTATATTGTCGCTACCGCTATATTTGTATGACTGAGATTCGTTACCACCTTTTGCTGCAAATTCCCATTCAGCCTCAGTAGGCAATCTAAAGTTCATGCCTGTCAACTGATTTAACTTGGAGATAAATTCTTGGCAGTTGTACCATGTCACTTGCTCCACTGGTCTTTGGTCACCTTCAAAATGACTTGGGTTATATCCCATAACAGCCTTCCACAACTCCTGAGTCACTTCTGTTTCTCCGATATAATAATTTGAAAGAGTCACCTCATGCACAGGAGCTTCTCTACTCCACGCCTCTTCATCATAATTAGGAGCATTTGGATCATCCTTCTGAGCTCCCATATTAAAGGTACCGCTTTGCACCGCTATCATAGTAAAAGAAACACCATTAACCGTTACTGTTAAAGGCTCAACATTTTCTCCACCATTATCGTCTCCACCGTTATCATCACCGCCGTTATCATCGCCACCGTTATCATCACCGCCATTATCATCGCCACCGTTATCGTCTCCACCGTTATCGTCTCCACCGTTATCATCGCCACCGTTATCATCACCACCGTTATCATCACCGCCATTATCATCGCCACCGTTATCATCACCGCCATTATCATCTCCGCCGTTATCATCACCACCGTTATCATCACCGCCATTATCGTCTCCTCCATTATCATCACCGCCGTTGTCATCGTCGCCGTTGTCATCACCACCGTTTCCGTCATCCTCTTTCAACGTCACGAATCCCATTCCCTCACCGTAAGCGACGCCAGCACTATTAACTGCATAAGCTCTAACGAAATATGTTGTACTAGGAGTTAAGTTTTCAATTACAGAAGTAAATGTTCCAAGACCTGTTCCATCTTCGGTCTTCTCATCATCTATGGTAGGATCATTTGATGTACTCCAGCATACGCCACGAGAAGTAACCTCCGCACCTCCGTCAGCTTCAACGATATAAACAACCTTAGCCGTATTAGCTGTAATTTCAGAAAATTCTTCAGTAACGACTGTAGGTATTTCTGGTTCTGGTTTACATCCTACTAAAAACAGACAAAACAACATCATTGTTGCAAAATAAAATCTCTTCATGATTATTAAATTTAATGTTTTAAATATCTAATATTCTAAATTTAAAGTCACTTAATTCATAAACGCCATAAGGTCAGCAAAATTAAATAAAATTGCATAATATTTTTACAATACTTCAATATTATTTTCCCTATTTTTGTAAAAAATTAAAATCATGATTTTCATCACAGGATGCACAGGATTAGTAGGTTCGCATTTGGTTGCAGAATTGGTTAAACGACAAAAGGCTAAAGGCGAAAGTCAAAAGGATTGTACGATAAAACTTTTGTGTCGAGAGAACAGTGATTTGTCATTATTGAAAAAAGTGTTGAATCGTTACGGTTTCTGCGACATTCCTGAAGGGATAGAGTTTGTATATGGCGACGTCACCGACTACGACATCCTTGAAGACGCGATGAAAGATGTTGATGAGGTTTATCATTGTGCTGCCGTCGTCTCCTTCAATCCTAACGACAAGAAGAGTCTCATGACCGTCAACGTAGGTGGCACGACCAACATGGTCAATGCTGCTTTACACTGCGGAGTGAAAAAATTCTGTCATGTCAGTTCCATCGCAGCCTTAGGACGTTCCCTTGAAGGAGAGCCTATTGATGAGAACTCGCCATGGTCGCAGTCGAAGAACAACAGTGTCTATTCCGTCTCCAAGCATGAAGCCGAGATGGAGGTATGGCGCGGAATAGCAGAAGGACTCAACGCCACCATCATCAACCCCTCGCTCATCTTAGGAGCAGGACGTTGGGATTCGAGCAGCTGTGAGTTGTTCACCACCATCGCCAAAGGTTTCCCATTCTACACCACGGGCATCAACGGCTTCGTGGATGTGAAGGATGTGGCTCGCGCCATGATAACACTGATGGAAAACGAGAAGTTCGGACAACGTTACTGTCTCAACGGCGCTCTTATCTCATACCAAGAGCTCTTCAACCTCATGGCAGAAAACTTCGGAGTGAGAGTTCCCTACATAAAAGTAGGAAAGACACTCAGCGAAGTTGCATGGCGCATATTCTGGCTCATGGGCAAACTACAAGGCAAGAAGCCTCTTATCACCAAGGAGACAGCAAGGACAGCGACAAGAAAATATTCCTATTCTTCAAAAAAAATCATGGAAGAACTCGATTTCAAATTCACTCCTATACAGGACAGCATCAAAGAAATCTGCAATATTTATCTAACAGAAGAAAAATAAATAACAGACCATGGTATTCAGTAGCAACGTCTTTTTACTTTATTTCTTGCCGATATTCCTCGC
>JAZLEF010000160.1:0-1680 GCA_045615125.1 Bacteroidales bacterium | reverse complement strand
ATTGTTGCTTTATGTTGATAATCTTTTAAAGCTTTTGTTACTTCTGCTTCATAATCAGCTTTAACTAAAGTCACTTGGATACCGGCGAGAAGTTCGCCTTTTAATGTTTGTGTAGTATTCATTTGATAATTAAATTATTTTGTGTGCGGATGAAGGGACTCGAACCCCCACGCCTCTCGGCATCAGATCCTAAGTCTGACGCGGCTACCAATTACGCCACATCCGCATGAATCTTTAGGAGGTGCAAAAATACAATTTTTTTTTGATTTATTTGTATATTTTTGGCAAATACAGAAAAATATTTTTATGATAGGGATAATTCTTTTTTATAAGAAGTCAAACCGTTGATTTTTAGTTATTTCTTTACATCCAAGGCGTCGCGTAGTGCATTGCCGAAGAGCATGAACGCCAATACTAAAAGCATGATTGCGATGCCGGGCAATATCGCCAGATACGCATCATTGAGAATTATGTATGCATAGTTTTCTTTTATCATGCTGCCCCATGATGGCATTGGAGGCTGAACTCCGATACCGAGGAAACTTAGTCCTGCTTCCAATAAAATAGCTGAAGCGAAATTGGCTGCGGAAATAACAATTATAGGATTTATGATATTTGGAATGATGTGCTTTAAGATGATTCTGATGTCGCTGAATCCTAAGGCTTTGCCTGCCTCTACGAAGGTGGTCTCTCTTACGGAGAGTATCTGTCCTCTGCTGACACGAGCAACCTCAACCCACATCGTCAATCCTACTGCTATGAATACTTGAACGACGCCTTTGCCAAGGACGAAAGTGATTGCGATGACAATCAATAATGTCGGGATAGACCACACAACATTGATGAGCCATACCATCACGTCATCGACGCGACCACGGAAGAATCCACCGAGACTGCCTATCAATATACCTATTAATATACTCATGAAGACAGCGATGAATCCTACTGAAAAACTGATTCTCGTTCCTATTAAAAGTCGGCTGAGGAAATCTCTTCCGAATTGGTCTGTGCCGAGAATGAATTTTCTATGTTCGACGCAGTTGCTATTAATATAATGTGTGGCTTCTTCTTCAGAGGAGAATGTTTTTCCGGAAGTAAGTTCGTAGTTTGAAACAATCTCTTCATTTGTATTCGATGATTTGTCGGCACTATAGATGAAGACCGTGGTCTTTTCTTTGTCTATTTTTAATGAGTCGAAAGGAATTTGTCGATATTGTGATGGCTGTCCGTTCATTATTTGTGCGAAAAATCCTCTTCTTTCTACGGAATTTTGTTTTGGAACGAGTAGCATATCGACTTTAAATCCTGGTTTTTGAGTGCTTATCTCTAAAATCTGAGTGTTGGCGTAAGGCGTCTTGTCAGGAATAATGAAATATGCAAATAATGCGACAAGTCCGCATAAGAAGATAAAAATCAATGATATGACACCAGTGACGTTTTTCTTGAAACGTTGTATTGCAATCTGATTCGGTGATAATATCTTGTTTTTATTCATCTTAATTTTCTTTAAGAAACAAAAATAAAAAAAAATATTGTCGAACTTGATTTTTGAAAGAAAAAAGTTGTATCTTTGCACTCGCAATCAGATGGTGGATGTAGCTCAGTTGGTTAGAGTACCGGATTGTGGTTCCGTGGGTCGTGGGTTCGAGTCCCATCTTCCACCCTCAAAAAAGAGACGAT
>JAZLEF010000159.1:0-44413 GCA_045615125.1 Bacteroidales bacterium | reverse complement strand
TCATCAACAGTGACGTGAACTGCATTTGTGTCACCGAACAAATTATGCAAGTCGCCGAGGATTTCCTGATAAGCACCAACCAAAAATACTCCTATATAATAAGGATCCTTTGAATTCATATTGTGAACAGGCATTGTATGTGACTGGTTTCTTGTTGTTACGTATGAAGAGACTTTACCGTCAGAGTCGCATGTTACGTCTTGCAATGTAGCCATTCTGGTTGGTTGCTCACCCAATCTGTGTATTGGAATGATAGGGAAGATTTGATCTATAGCCCAAGCATCTGGTAATGACTGGAATAATGAGAAGTTACAGAAGTATTTATCTGCCAACAATTTAGGCAAGTTATTGAAATCTTCTGGGATACGTTTCAATTCTGAAGTCAATTGGTTGATTTCTCTTGCGATTGACCAGAACAATCTCTCTACTTTAGCTCTTGACTTGATGTCTAAAAGACCGAGGCTGAACAAATCCAAAGCTTCTTCTCTGATCTGTTGTGCGTCGTGCCATGTCTCAAGCATCGAAGACTGTTTGTTTGTAAGCTTATCCCAAGCCTCGTTGAGTTCGTGAATCAATTCGTGATCGTCTTCTAAAATCTCTTCGTTATCATCCCATTCAGGCAATGATGCAGTTTCAAGGACTTCAAAAATAAGAACAGAGTGATGTGCTGTCAAAGCGCGACCTGATTCTGTGATTACGTTAGGATGTGGCAAGTCGTTTTTGTCGCAAGCATCTACTACAGAGAATATTACGTCATTGACATATTCCTGGATGCTGTAGTTTACGCTACTAGCGCTGCTTGAACGAGATCCGTCGTAGTCAACACCTAAACCGCCACCGACGTCAACGAATTCAATGTTGAATCCCATTTTATGTAACTGAACATAGAACTGAGCTGCTTCTTTCAAAGCAATCTTGATGCTTCTGATTTTAGTAACTTGGCTGCCAATATGATAGTGAACGAGACGTAAGCATTCCTTCATATTGTTTTTGTCGAGATATTCAAGAGCTTCAAGCAATTCAGATGTTGTCAATCCGAACTTGCTACCGTCACCGCCTGATTCTTCCCATTTGCCGCTTCCTGAGCTAGCCAATTTAATTCTCACGCCAATGCTAGGAACAACTTTCAAACGTTTGGCAACGCGTGTGATGAGTTTTAACTCATTAAGTTTCTCAACAACGATGATGATTGTTCTGCCCATCTTTTGAGCTAAAAGAGCCAACTCAATAAAACTCTCGTCCTTATATCCATTACAGATTATCAATGAGTTGGTATCTGTATTTGATGCAATGATAGCATGTAATTCAGGTTTAGAACCAGCTTCCAAGCCTATATTGAATTTCTTTCCGTGGCTGACGATTTCATCCACTACAGGACGCATCTGATTGACTTTGATAGGGAAGACGATAAAATTCTTACCTTTATATTCATATTCTTCAGCCGCTGACTTAAAACATGAATTGATAGTTTCAATACGAGTGTCGATGATGTCTGGGAAACGTACCAACATCGGAACTGAAACATCACGAAGTTGTAATTCGTCAACCAATTCGCGTAAATCTACAGAAGCACAACCTTCTCTTGGAGTTACTACAACATTTCCTTTGTCGTTGATGGAAAAATAGTTGACACCCCAATTATTGATGTTGTAAAGTTCTGCTGAATCTTCAATGCGCCATTTTCTCATAATTCTTTTTACTTTTTTGTTAAAAATAAATTCAATTACATGCTCATTATAAAATGAAATGCAAATCTAATAAAAAAAACACATATAAACACATATTTTAATACATACAGAAAAAATTATATTAGTCAAATCAACATATTTGAACCTTATCAAAACATCGTTGTTTTAGCAATAAAATTTATAATTATGAAACACAGTAAATTTATCGTTGCAATTTTAAGTGCAATTTTTCTTATCCCTCTGGCTTCCAAGGCTCAAGAAGAAATCATCATCACAAAGGCACATAAGCCACATCATGCAGAGTTATTGATTATCAACAACGATTTACCACACGACAGCAGCTTCGTAATCATCTTTGAAGAGAATGCTCCAGAAAGATTCAATGCGCCTAAAACTCCGTCATTTGCTTTTATGAGTAAAAGTCAAAAATATATGATGGGTATCGGTGGCTACGTAAAAGGAACTATGTCAATGGATTTTGAGGGCGTAATCAACAATCCTGCATATTTTACAACATCTGCAATTCATTTAAACCCACAACCAGGAAATGACATGTTGATGCAATTCAACGCAAATCAAAGCACCTTGTTCTATAACCTCGTTTCTCTTTCTGAAAGCAAAACAAAGTTCGGTGCATACGTCAACATGAATTTCTCTGGCAGCGGCTACACTCCTGAGATTCAAGACGCTTACATCACATACGGCGACCTGCTCTTAGGTAGAACAACCAGCCTTTTCACCGATGCTGCTGCTATTCCTCCAACTATCGATTCTGAAGGTCCTAACGGCTTGACTTACAAAACCAACGACGTCCTTAATTTCAGAAGTCGTATGGGCAAACATTTCAGTGCAGGTATCGGTCTTGAAATGCCGTCAACAGATTTTACAGTCTCACATGAACAACGTATTACAAATCAATACATTCCTGACATCCCATCTTATCTTCAATATGCATGGGGACCTAATAACAATAGCCACGTCAGATTAAGCAGCTTAATCCGTAATGTAAATTACAGAAACGTAGCACAAGATAAAAATGACATCATTTCAACATACGCATGTCAACTCAGTGGTTTAGTGACAGTTAAACAAAAACTCGTATTCTATTATCAGTTTGCATACGGTAGCGGTTTAACTCCTTACATTCAAGATGTTAGCGGTCTAAAACTTGATTTCGTCCCTCGTATTGAAAATAATAGAAAAGATAAAGATGAAGTTGGTAAACTTGAACATGTCAACTCAATGGCTTATTACGCCGGCCTACAATACAACTTCACACAAAGAGCTTTCATGTCATGCACTTTCAGTCAAGTTGACGTTGATTTACCAGACAATTACGAAGATACAAGTTTGTATAAAGAAGGCTATTATTTGGCTGCCAACTTCTTCTGGTATGCTAAGCCTAACGTACAATTCGGTGCTGAATATCTTTACGGAAAGCGTGTAGATCAAAATAACGAGTCGGGTCACGCAAACAGACTACAAGTAATGCTGCAATATAACTTCTAATTTTACTGATTTTTTCATGACTAGGCTGTTCGTTCCGAGCAGCCTTTTTTGTATGTTTGCAAAAAAATATTTAAAATGAAATTAATCATAGATTGTGGTTCAACAAAAGCCGATTGGGTCATCATAAATGACAAAGAAAAAGTTGTTTCTTTTCAGACGGAAGGCTTTAATCCTAATTATACCGACAAAGAATATATATCAAATATAATTATGATGGAATCATCATATAAGCCATATATTCAAGAGATTACAGAAATATTCTTCTATGGTTCTGGATGTGGCAACAATACCAATTGCTCTGTGATTAAAAGTATATTAAGTTCTGTTTTTATCAATTCGAAAGTCAGTGTCACGAACGATATGCTAGCAGCTTGTCATGCTATTTTAGGAAACAAAAAAGGAATAGCCTGCATTTTAGGAACAGGTTCTAATTCTTGTTATTACGATGGTTTTGAAATCACTGATAAATCTGTTTCTTTAGGTTACGTCTTAGGAGATGAAGGCAGCGCAAATCATATCGGAAAAAATATTGTCCATGATTATTTTTACAAAAAGATGCCAATAGAATTATCCGTAAAATTAGAAAAAGAATATGATTTGAATATATCAGAATTTATCGAGAATGTATACCATAAAAATCAGGTTTCCAAGTATTTAGCAAGATTCTCTAAATTTGCTTTCGAAAACAAAGAGCATGATTATATTAAGAATTTATGTTCAAAATGTCTTAATGAATTTTTAGAATATTATGTTTTAAGATTTAAACCAACAACAGAAACCGAGATTGGTTTTGTAGGTTCAATAGCATATTTTTTCCAAGACATTTTAGCTGAATGTCTTGAAAGTCATGGTTTGAAAATAAGCAAGACAGTTAAAAGTCCAATAGAAGGACTTATTGAATATTATTCTCAGAATTGATTATTGATTTGATATAATCAATCATATCAGAAATCTCATCGATGGTAAACCACTGATAGTCATTATTCTTTCTCAGCCATGTCATTTGTCTTTTCGCATATTGGCGAGTATCTATCTTAATCTGTTCAATAGCATCATCAAGACTGACTTTTCCATCGAAATATTCAAACAATTCTTTGTAACCGACGGTGTTCAAGCTATTCAGATGACGTTTAGGATACATTGCCTTGGCTTCATCCAGCAGACCTTCAGAAATCATATTTTCAACTCTTTGATTTATTCTTGAGATAAGTTCATTTCTTTCCCAAAGCAAAGCTACTTTAATTATCTTAAAATCACGTACTTTCGCAGTATTATTTCTAAAGGAAGAGTAGGGAAGAGCTGTCTGATAACACACTTCTATTGCGCGTTGAAGTCGTCTTGGATTATATTTATCGACTATATTATAATAGTCGGGGTCAAGGCGTTGCACTTCATTTTGCAAAGCTGACAATCCTCCTTCTTGATATAATTTATTAACTTTATTTCTTGTCTCTTCTGTAATGTCAGGGATAGAATCGAGGCCTTTGCAAACTGCGTCAATGAACAATCCCGAGCCACCTGTAAGCACGACAGCATCATGATTTATGAAGAGTTTTTTTAACAAAGCGAGAACATCCTTTTCATAATCAGCCACATCATATTTATCTTCAACATTAAGATTATGTATCATATAATGTTGAATTTCAGACTGTTCTTTTTTTGTAGGAGCTGCTGTACCAATAGGAATCTCTTTATAGAACTGGCGGCTATCGGCTGAGATAATCTCTGTGCCGAGGGCTTTTGCCACCTGGATAGAGGTTGCCGTTTTGCCCGAGGCTGTTGGTCCTGCTATTACAACGAGATACTTATCCATCATTTTTATATTTTATGTGGAACAGGTCCGTTCGATTTTACTTCAACAGGTTCTGTAACTTCTTGTATCACAGTAAGGCCCAATTTAATTCCTTCAGATTTCATAAATTCGTATGCCTCTTGGAAATTGTTACCAATAACACCATCCAACACAGCTTCTCTGATTGCAGTCTTGATGATACCCACGTTTCTTCCTTCTGTGATACCGAAAGTTGTCATAATAACTTCACCATTGACAGGAGGTTGCCAGTTTCTGAGGTGATCTTTTTCTTCAAGCTCCTTTAATTTTCTTCTAACCAATTGGAAATTATTATGATATTTATTTCTCTTCTCTTCATTTTTTGATGTAATATCGGCATCACATAAAATCATCAAATCGTCGATATCGTCACCAGCATCGAATAGCAGACGTCTCACCGCAGAATCTGTCACCTCTTCTTGCACCAATGCTATTGGTCTCAAGTGAAGGGAAATAAGTTTTTGTACATATTTCATTTTCTCATTGAGAGGAAGTTTCAATGCCGCAAAAATCTTAGGTGTCATTTTGGCACCTTTTGTCTCATGACCGTGGAATGTCCATCCAATACCTTTGTCATATTTTTTTGTAAGAGGCTTGGCTATATCATGAAGAACAGCAGCCCATCTCAACCATAAGTCACCGCCTGCTTCTGCAACATTATCAAGTACTTCCATAGTATGATAGAAGTTATCTTTATGACCTCTACCATCTTGTACATCAACACCTTTTAATGCTGCGAGCTGAGGAAATATTATCTTCAACAAACCTGATGCATCAAGTAATTTAAATCCAATGCTAGGCTTCGATGAGAGCAACATTTTGTTCAACTCCTCGTTGACGCGCTCCATAGAGATGATTTTTATTCTCTCGGCATTTCTCTTAATAGAGTTAAATGATTCTTCTTCAATAGTAAAATGAAGCTGTGTAGCGAAACGAATAGCGCGCATCATTCGTAAAGGATCGTCAGAATATGTGATGTCTGGATCTAACGGAGTACGTATGATTTTGTTTTTTAAATCATCAATGCCATTGAATGGATCTATGAGCTCTCCGAAGTTACCTTCGTTAAGGCTTATAGCTAAAGCATTGATAGTAAAGTCTCTTCTATTTTGGTCATCTTCTAAGGTTCCATCTTCGACCATTGGCTTTCTGCTTGTTGGCTCGTATGATTCTCTTCTTGCACCGACAAACTCTATCTCTTTGTCTCTCATGCGAATCATGGCAGTGCCGAAGCGACCATAATATTTAACTTCTTTTCTTCCGTCAATAAGGCTGGCCGTTTTTTTCGCTAACTCAATGCCGCTTCCGACGGTAACGACATCAATGTCATTGGATGGTCTGTTAAGCAAAATGTCACGAACATAACCTCCGATGACGTATGAATCGTAATTAAGTTCACGACTGGCCTCTGTTATATATCTAAAAAATCTATTGTTAATATATTCTGACAAATTCTTCATAATCTGCAAAGGTAATAATTTTTCTTGTTTGAAAGAAAAGAAAAAGCGCACCATCTGATGCGCCTTATATCATTGATATTGAATTATTATTCTGTTAAAATTCTTTCTCCCGCAGGAATAATATTGACAATCATATCATCTTTTGCATCGTCATAGTCGATAATAATCTTTTCGCCAATGTTGATTTTTGTTCTGATGATTTCTTCTGCCAAAACGTCTTCAACATATTTTTGGATTGCGCGTTTCAAAGGTCTCGCACCATATTGGTCATCCCAACCTTTTTCTGCCACGTAATCATGAGCTTTTTCTGTGAGTTCCAATGTATAACCCATTTCTTCGATACGTTTATAAACCTTCTTCAATTCAACATCGATAATCTTATGAATATCTGTACGTTCTAATGAATTGAATATTAACACATCATCAATACGGTTGAGGAACTCAGGAGCGAATGAACGTTTCAAAGCATTTTCTATTACGCTGCGGCTGTATTCATCTTTTCCATCTTTTTTAGCTTGAGTACCGAAGCCGACGCCTTGACCGAAGTCTTTCAACTGACGAGAACCTATGTTAGATGTCATGATTATGATAGTGTTCTTAAAGTCAACCTTACGACCTAAGCTATCGGTAAGTTGTCCGTCATCAAGCACTTGAAGGAGAAGATGGAACACATCTGGATGTGCTTTCTCTATCTCATCGAGAAGTACGATAGAGTAGGGTTTACGACGAACTTTCTCTGTAAGCTGACCTCCTTCTTCATAACCTACATAACCAGGAGGCGCACCTACCAGACGCGACACCGCGAATTTCTCCATGTATTCGCTCATGTCTATTCTTATCAAAGCATCTTCTGAATCAAAGAGATATTTTGCCAAGACCTTGGCGAGGTATGTCTTACCGACACCTGTTGGACCCAAGAATATAAAACTGCCTATCGGTTTGTTAGGATCTTTCAAACCAGCTCTGTTACGACGTATCGCACGGACTATCTTCTTGATAGCATCATCTTGACCGATGACAGAACCTTGTAATTCCGACTCCATATTCATGAGCTTGTCGCTTTCGTTATGCGCTATTCTTTGTACAGGTACACCTGTCATCATAGCAACTACTTCTGCAACATTCTCTTTAGTAACGACTTCACGATTTGAATTACTGTTAGCTTCCCATTCTTTTTTCTCTGCTTCGAGTTTGTCTAATATAGTCAGCTCTTCGCTGCGAAGTTCGCCAGCTTCTTCGAATTTCTGTTCTGCTATAGCAACCTTCTTAAGCTCACGAATTTCTTCTAATCTCTGCTCGTATTCAGTGATTTTAGAAGGGACATTCATATTGCTGATATGAACTCTTGAACCAGCCTCGTCCAAAGCATCGATAGCTTTGTCTGGAAGGCAACGGTCAGACATATAACGTTCTGTAAGTTTGACACATGCCTCGATAGCTTCTGGTTCATATTTAACCAAATGATGGTCTTCGTATTTTTCCTTAATATTATTTAAGATTTCTATTGTCTCTTCTGGTGTTGTAGGCTCTACCAAAACCTTTTGGAAACGACGTTCCAAAGCACCGTCTTTCTCTATATATTGACGATATTCGTCTAATGTAGTTGCACCAATACATTGAAGCTCACCACGTGCGAGGGCTGGTTTCAACATATTGCTTGCATCGAGAGAGCCGTTAGCATTACCAGCACCAACGATAGTATGAATCTCATCAATAAAAAGGATGATATCAGGATTTTTCTCTAACTCGTTGAGAATAGATTTTATACGTTCTTCAAACTGTCCTCTGTATTTTGTTCCAGCCACAACGGATGCGAGGTCTAGCATTATGACTCTCTTGTTGTAAAGAGCACGTGACACCTTACGTTGTACGATACGAATTGCAAGACCTTCTGCAATAGCGGACTTACCAACGCCAGGCTCACCAATTAAAACAGGATTATTCTTCTTGCGACGACTGAGAATCTGAGACACACGTTCAAGTTCTTTCTCACGACCAACGATAGGGTCAAGTCGTTTTTCCTCAGCAGCGCGAGTCAAATCACGGCCGAAGTTATCCAATACAGGAGTCTTTGATTTTGCGTTCGATGATTTATGCGTAGGTTCTTTTGGTTTAACTTCTTCGAAATCATCATCAAAAAGAGTATCTTTTGGTTCCTCTACAACATCCTCTTTAACTGGAGTAGGCTTGATAATACCGCTTCCTTTTAACTTACTCTTGAAAATGTCATAATTGATACCTTCATATTCAAGTCGTTGAGAAACAATATTATTATCATCATGAAGAATTGCAAGCATGAGATGTTCTGGATCAACGAATTCACAGTTGAATTCTTTAGCTACGATGTATGTAAATTTCAAAGCTCTTTCAGTCTGTTTGGTAAGAGGTATGTTGTCTGTATTGTTTTTCTCTACAATGTTAGACTTTATAGATGCAACTAATTTTTGTTTAAAAGCCTCAATATCAAGTTTCAGCTCATCAAGGATATGAGTCACTCCATTATCCTTACCATCAATAATACCTAGAAAAAGATGCTCCAAGCCAATGTATGAGTTTCCCAATTTCACAGCTTCCTCATGACTACGAAACATTATTTCACGAACTCTTGGAGAAAATTTTGCGTCCATATATTTTTTGCTATTATATTTTTTACAAATCAATTTATATTTTTACAACAAATCAATTCCATTTTTGTCATACTGACAAGAAATTTTGTGCAAATATACAAACAAAATCCAAACCATTTTTTCATCTGTCAGTAAATAACATTTTGGCAAAAAAAAATTAGCAAAAAAATAATTTCAGCTAATAAATTAAAAGGAAAAAACATTATCTTTGCTACTTAATTTTTAAGGAAATTTTAAGGAAAAATATCTAAGTAATAAATGATGGAAGAACAATTAGGAGGAGAAAGAATAATTCCTATTAACATTGAGAATCACATGAAAACGTCATACATCGACTATTCGATGTCTGTCATTGTTGCACGTGCTCTTCCAGATGTTAGAGATGGATTGAAACCTGTACACCGTCGTATATTATACGGTATGATGGATATGGGATTGTTATCAAATCGTCCTTATAAGAAATCTGCCAAAGTGGTAGGTGAAGTTTTGGGTAAATATCACCCTCACGGTGACAGTTCTGTTTATGACGCCATGGTTCGTTTGGCTCAAGAATGGAATATGCGTTATCCTATGGTAGACGGACAAGGTAACTATGGCTCTATCGACGGTGACGGCGCAGCTGCTATGCGTTACACAGAAACAAGATTAAGAAAAATAGCTGAAGAAATGTTAATCGACTTGGATAAAGACACAGTCGATTTTCAAAATAACTACGACGATTCAGAAAAAGAACCTGTCGTACTTCCTGCTTTAATACCAAATCTTTTGGTTAATGGTGCAAGCGGTATCGCTGTCGGTATGGCAACGAACATGGCACCTCACAACTTAAGCGAAGTAATTGACGGTATCGTAGCTTATATCGATAACAAAGATATTACAATCAGTGAGCTGATGCAATATATCAAAGCTCCTGATTTCCCAACAGGCGGTATCATTTACGGATATGAAGGCGTAAGAGACGCTTTCGAGACTGGCCACGGTCGTATTATCTTAAGAGGCGAAACAACGATAGAACAACACGGCAACCACGAGAGAATCATCGCTACATCAATACCTTATCAGACTAACAAGGCTGAAATGATCAAGAAAACAGCCGACCTCATCAATGATAAGAAACTCGAAGGTATTTCAGACATACGCGATGAATCCGACCGTAAAGGTATGCGTATCGTCTATGAATTGAAGAAAGACGCTGTGTCAAGCGTTGTTCTTAACAAGTTGTTCCAAATGACAGGATTACAGAGCTCTTATTCTGTTAACAACGTAGCTCTCGTCAAAGGTCGCCCTTATACTTTAAACTTGAAACAACTTATCCAATATTACGTAGAACATCGTCATGAAGTAGTCGTACGTCGTACACAACACGACTTGAGAGAAGCTAAAAAACGTGCTCACATATTGGAAGGTCTCGCAAGAGCAATAGACATCGTTGACGAAATCATCGCAACAATCCGCGCATGTAAAGGTGGCTCATCAGAAGCAAAACAAGCCTTGATGGAACAATATGGATTCGATGACCCACAAGCAGCAGCAATCGTGGCATATCGCCTCGGTCAATTGGCTGGACTTGAAATAAAGAAGATTTTGGACGAGTTAGATCAATTACAAAAGTTGATTCAACATCTTCAAGAAATTCTCGACAACGAAGACATGCAGTTCGATATCATCAAGACAGAACTCCTCGCAATTAAAGAAAAATACGGCGATGAAAGAAAAACAACTATAGTACACTCAGCTGACGACATCAGAATTGAAGACCTGATCTCAGACGACCCAGTAGTTGTTACAATTTCTCACCTTAATTATATTAAACGTACCAACCTCAGCGAATACAGAAGACAGAGTAGGGGAGGCAAAGGTTCTAAAGGCTCCGACGCCCGCGACGAAGACTTTATTGAACATCTCTTCGTGGCAACAAACCACAATTACATGCTCTTCTTCACAGAAAAAGGCAAATGCTTCTGGCTTAGAGTATTCTCAATTCCTGAAGGTACAAAGACAAGCAAGGGTAGAGCTATTCAAAATCTTATTAACCTCGAACCAGGCGACAAAGTCAAGGCGTTTATCAATGTTCCAACATTGAGCGACGAAGACTTTATCAATAATAACTTCGTAATCTTGGCAACCAAGAAAGGGGTTATCAAGAAGACAAGCCTCGAGGCTTACTCTCGTCCACGTCAAAATGGTATCATCGCATTGACAATCAGAGAAGGCGATGAATTGTTATCTGTTTGTCTAACAAACGGTCAACAGGAAATGCTGATGGCATTACGTTCTGGCCGCGCTATCCGCTTCAACGAAAGCAACGTTAGACCAATGGGTAGAAGCGCATCCGGCGTTAGAGGTGTAACATTGGCAGACGAAGAAACTGATGAAGTAGTAGGCTTGATTTGCGTCGATCCTAATGGCTCATCCGACATCTTGGTGGTTTCTGAAAAAGGTTACGGGAAACGTTCAGAATTGGACGAATATCGTGTCACAAACAGAGGCGGTAAAGGTGTCAAAACTCTCAACATCACAGATAAGACCGGCGATTTAATCGCTATTAAAGATGTTAAAGATGGCGACGACTTGATGATTATCAACAAATCTGGTATTTTAATCAGAATAGCTGTCGATACATTGAGAGTGATGGGCCGCGCAACACAAGGTGTTAGATTAATCAACTTACGCAATAATGACGAAATAGCTGCCGTTACTAAAGTTAGTGCAGAAGTTATTGAGACAGAAGATGAATTGTTGGAAGAAAGCGAAATGCAAGAAAACGAACAAGTCATCGATGAACAAGTTGGTGAACAGTCAACAGAAGAAACCGACAACACAGAAGAAACAAATAATAACAATCAATAAATTAACAAAAATTAAACAAAATGAAAAAATTAACATTTTTAGTAGTTATGTTAGCTTTCTTAGCTAATGTTTCTATGGCACAAAACAAAGAACGTGTTAACGCATTCAATTACAACAAAAACGCTCAAGCTTATATTACTACAGCAGAACAACTTATGGTTCAAAATAGAACTGATAAAGCTGCAAAAGAAATGAATAATGCTAAAATCATGCTTCAAAGAGCTAAAACATCTATCGATATGGCTGCAGAACATGATGAAACAAAAGCAGATGCAAAAACATGGCACTATTATGGCGTTATCTATCTTAAGATAGCAACATATCCAGAATTCGCTGAATTAGATGCTGACGCATTAGAAAAAACAGCTAACGCATTCAAAAAAGTTATTGAATTAGATGAAACTTATTTCAAACAAAATGCTAGCGAAATTTACACATACATTCAATCAATAACAACAAATTACTTCAACCAAGGTGCAGTTGCATACGAATCAGGCGACTATGTAAAAGCTATGGAAAGCTACATCAATGCATACGAAACAATGGCTATCATCGGTCAAAAAGATAACGAGGCTTTGATGGTTGCAGCTCAAATCGCTGTTATGGCAAACGAATACAATAAAGCTATCGAACTCTGCACTATATTATTAAACGATGGTTTTGAAACACCACAAGTATATCAATATATGGCAATTGCACAAGGTTCTTTAGAAAACAACGATGCTATGGTTGAATACTTACAAAAAGGTAGAGAAAAATTCCCAGAAGATGAAGCTCTTATCAATGAACAAATCAATGCATTCATAAAATTAAAGAGAGAATCTGAAATAGTTGACCAAATCGAACTTATGGCAACAAAACAAACATCAAATCCTGTTTATTATTTTCTTTTAGGTACTATTTACGGTAACCCAGAATCAACTATGTATGATTTTGAAAAGGCTTTAGGTTACTACGGAAAAGTTATCGAAATTGATTCTAACCATGTAGATTCATACATTAATATAGGTGGTTTATATATCGAAAAATCAGCTTCTTTAATTAGCGCTGCAAATGAACTTCCATACGATAAAGAAAAAGAATATAATGCAATGATTAATGAAGCAAAAGCATACGACGAACAAGCATTACCATACGTAGAAAAAGCATACGAAATGGTTCCAGATGATGCAGCTATCAAACAAGCTCTTAAAACATTATACGTACGTTTAAAAATGATGGACAAGGCTAAAGCATTAGAAGCTGCTGAATAATATTTTAATCAGATATGATATTAAAGTCGTGGAGTGGAAACGCTTCACGACTTTATATTTGGCAAACTCTATTTAACATAATGTATATTATTTACCAAAAGGAGTAGAATTTTAAAACATTAAATATCAATGCTTTTTATATCTAATTTGGCGTTATAACTTAATGTTATTTAACATAATTACTTGTAAATATTAATAATTGTTAAATAACAATTTTATTATCTGATAACATAATTTTGTACGATAATTTTTGATACCTTTGCTAATGAGAATCAAAAATATTTTTCATATTTAATTCTTTAGTAATCAATAATTAAAATATAGCGCGAAATGGAAATTCAAGGTAAAGTAGTTCGTTTAGGCAGTTTGACCGAAGGAACAAGTGCTCGTGGAGCATGGAGAAAACAAGAACTTATTATAGAAACTATCGAGCAATACCCAAAACAAGTCTGTTTGGTTTGCTGGGGCGACAGAGTTGCTGAAGCTCAAAACTTCACTCCAGGACAAACTATCAAAGCTCAAATAAGCATTGAGTCAAGAGAATTTAATGGCAAATGGTACACAGACGTCAGACCTTTTAGATTCGACATCGACGCACCTCAACAAGCTCAACAATTCCAACAACCAATGATGCAGCAACCAATGCAACAACAATATACAGCTCCAACATACGAACAAAATCATATCCCTGTAACAGATTATTTTGAAACAGACAACGGCGATGATTTGCCATTCTAACAAAACATCGACAATAAAAAAAGAGGCACTTCACAATGAAATGCCTCTTTTTTTATTCCTTTAATTTTTTATTCCTTGATAATTGATAAAATTTGTCCGGTATTTACGTCAAATGTTAATTTTGTCTTATTGATAGGAATCAAGGAAACATTACCCAACTGGTTTATCTTAATTCTATTTTCTGAAATTTTCTTTTCTCCGCATAAAATATTCACTGTCACATTAGCAGCATTTCTGTAAAATAACTTATTATTATATGATGCATTTTCAATATCATCTTTTGACAATTTATTGATATTTGAACTTACTGATATGTCAGCAAAATTAATTTTAACGATCTCCCCTGCTTTATTATTAAATCCGTCTGTTTCAGAGAATTTACCTAATGTAACGGTATTTTTACCTTCTTCTGGAATGATGTAGAATGTCTGTGTATATGTTTGAGAACTTGTCTTACCAATAAACATACTAAGATATTCATTCTCTAATTCTTTTATCTGTTCAACCATGTAATTGATAGTATTGCCATAGTTAACTTCCTGATAACCTGTAATTAAATCAAAATAAGCAACACGCAGCTTCTTTATTTCGTCAATAATAGTAGAAGCGATTTCTTGTTCTGACAATTTAGTTACAGACACAGAATCTTCTTCATCCTCATCTTCTTGAATTGGAATGTAAAAATAGTCTGATGGAGTCTCTATATCAGAAATTTCAGTCTCAATAAATACGTTTTGGTCTGCTGTCACTTGATTCATTACATAACCAAAAGATTGAATAACACCTTCATTATTCAATTCCAAATTCATATTTACACTTTCCTTGCTTTTTTCATCAACAACAGTTGAAATAAAAAATACCATATCAGGATCAGCTTCTGTGTATGTATTGATATTTACACCTTTAATGGAATATGTTGTTTTATTTTCCTTAATGTAATTATCAGTATTTAACATCTCTTTTGCAAAAGAACTATACTTGCCTTTGATGTCTTGGTTTTTCTCAATAATAAAATCCACCTTAATTATGTTACGAGGCAAATGATAAAAATAACCATCTGTTTCTTTGCAGTTAACATTTTTTGCAAAATTTGTAACGTATTGTGCATTAAGATTTAATGTAAATGCAACAAATAAAAGAAGTAATAATTTTTTCATTTTATAATTTATTTAATATTTTCTTTTTTACTTATTAATAAAAGTGCCAAGAATGTTATAAGTCCGTTTACAATCAATATCTCAAATCCGAACTGGTATCCGAAGAATATATCTTTAGAATAAAGATTTAACACATAACTTATTATAGGTGAACTTATTGCTATAAAAGGAACATATTTATCATTAGGTTTTCTATTCTTTACAAAGAGTCCAAATGAATAAAGTCCAAGCAAAGGTCCGTAAGTATAACCTGCTATTTCAAATATTATATCTATAAGTGATTCATTATGAAATGGTCTGAACATTATTATAACAAGCAAATATATTAAAGCAAATCCGATATGTATAATTTTTCTATATCTGATTTTTTGCTCCTCGGTGATATTTTCATTTTTATCAAAATGAAGGAAATCGAAACAAAACGTTGTTGTTAAAGCCGTTAGTGTTCCATCTGCACTTGAATAACCTGCTGCAATCAAACCAATCATAAATATTATGCTTGTCAGTTTGTCGAGAGAGAACGCCACCGTTGGGAAAATTTTATCGTTAACCACTACTCCACTTTCGTTTGTAGGCAATTGGAGTCCTGTTTCTTGTGCATAATATATCAATGCTGCACCTAACGACATGAACAGAATATTTACAATTACAAAGAAGAAACTAGAAGTAAGTACATTTTTTTGAGCATCTCTTAATGACTTGCATGTAAGATTTTTCTGCATCATATCTTGATCTAGACCTGTCATTGTAATCGTAATAAAAGCTCCGCTAAGTATCTGTTTTACATAGAATTTTCCATGATACCAATCTGTTTCAAACAACTTGGTATAACCTCTTTCTGTCGATATTGACATTAGTTCACTAAATGATATGTTCAATGATTTAAGGATTATAACGACAGTCATCAAGGCTGCAAGAAGCAGGAATGTTGTTTGCAAAGTATCTGTCCATACGACAGTCTTTATTCCTCCTTTAAACGTATATACTAATATCAAAGCTACAAAAATCAGTGCGGGCACGTAAAATGGGATTCCCCATGCCTTAAACACAAATTCATATAAAACAAATACCACTAAGTACATACGAATTGCGGAGCCTACCAATCGCGAAATTATAAATAATAACGCGCCAGTCTTTTCTGAGGATTTTCCGAATTTTATTTCCAGATATGAATATATTGAAGTAAGATTCAATTTATAGTATAAAGGTAAAAGCAAAAATGCAATTACAGCGTAACCAATTACATAGCCCAAGACTAAACCGAAATATGTAAATTGTCCAGAATAAACTCCACCTGGAACGGACATAAACGTCACGCCTGACAAGGATGCTCCTATCATGCCGTAAGCGACAACAAACCACGGTGATTTTTTATTTCCTGTGAAGAAAGTATTGTTGCTTGTTTTCCTTGATGTTAGGTGTGCAACCAATAATATCAATAAGGTATATGCAATAAAAATTACTAATATTAGATTTTCCATTTTATATCATTTTTGCAAAATCATATAAAGAATTATATCGTGAATCAGGATTGAGTTTCAAATCATTGTCGCCAATAAAGACAGTTTTCATCCCTGCATTTTTGCCAAATTCAATATCTGAATTCATATCTCCAACCATAATTGATTTTGACAAATCTATCTCTGGGAAATCATCTTTTGCAAAATAAGCCATCTTGGGACTTGGTTTTCTATAATTATTAGCGTAAGTTTTTAATTGAGGACAAAAATATATTTTATCTATTCTACCACCCTGTCTTTCAATTTCTTGAATCATATATTCATGAACTGAATCAACGTCATCAGATGTCATAATACCTTTACCTACACCTTGTTGGTTGGTCACAACGATTATCCTCTTGAATTTTTCATTAAATATTTTGAAGGCCTCAATAACATTAGGAAGAAACTCAAACTCTTCTATTTTAGTGACATAACCGTCAATAATTCTAACGTTTATTACACCATCTCTATCTAAAAAAAGAGTCCAATCGTTGTTTATGATGTTTTTCCAATCCATGTTTATTTAGGGAAAATTGTTGATTCTATGATTTCGCAGATTATATGTCCTATCATAATATGTGATTCTTGAATTCTAGGTGTACAAGTACTTGGTACATTGAGTAAAACATCACACATATCGAACATTTTTCCTCCACTCTCACCTGTCATTCCAATAACAACCATATCCTTGTTTTTGGCTGTTTGAATAGCCTTTACGATATTAGCAGAATTACCTGAAGTACTAATCGCGATAAGCGCATCACCTTTATTTGCAGATGCGTCTAACATTCTTGAATATATTTCATCAAAGGAATAGTCATTGGCTACAGCTGTAAGATAGCTTGTATTAACATGTAAGGCTTCAGCATTGAGAGGTTTTCTGTCGTAATAAAAACGTCCACTTAATTCAGCCGCAATATGCTGCGCATCAGCTGCGCTTCCACCATTGCCACACAAATGAATCTTCGCGCCGTTTTGCAATGAATCAATGCACAATTGAGCTGCTTTTTCAATTCTATTAATAAAATCAATATCAGCTAAAATATCTTCTTTTACCTTTATTGAATCTTTAATGATATTTTTGATGGACATATTACTTTTTTTTTGCAAAAATAATAAAATTAAATCATAAAATTGCGGATATTTGCAAGCATTTTCAAATGAATATAAATGTAGTTTTAACAAAATAATTTTTTTATATGAAAGCAATTTACACGATACTTTTGTTAATTGTATCAAACATCTTCATGACGTTTGCGTGGTATGGTAATTTGAAATTGTCAGAGATGAAAATCATCAGCGACTGGCCTTTGATTTTGATAATTTTATGCAGCTGGGGATTGGCATTCTTTGAATACACTTTTATGATTCCTGCAAACAGAATCGGTTCTGAAATAAACGGCGGACCATTTTCATTGGTTCAACTTAAGGTTATCCAAGAAGTTATCTCATTGACAGTCTTCATGATTATCAGTGTCACTATCTTCAAGAACGAAACATTAAGATGGAACCATCTGATAGGATTCGGATTTTTGGTTTTAGCTGTTTATTTTATTTTCAAAAAATAGATAAAAAAACTTCTTTTATTAAAAAAAAGATATATCTTTGAAAAAAAATAAAAATTTAGAGTTATGAAATTTTACGATATTGATTCTGTGTTTATTTCCGGAAAATATGCCGGTGAAACTTTAGCCGAAGTCTTTGAAAAAGACCCTAAGTACATTAACTATTGTCAAGAAAACGATGACGATTTTTATGTATCTCCTGAAGTTATGAAAGAATTGAGAACGCTTGCTCGCGACCATAAATTACTGACTCAGGACTTGGATAAAATGACAGACGATGAATTGGCTGAATTTATGGAAGAAATGAACGATATTGATGTCTTTGATGAAAACAATTTCGATGATGACTTCGACTGGGATGCAGAAGATGATATTTTCGCTGAATTCGAAGATGAATACGACATCGAAGACGAGGATTACAATATAGAAGATTTCGAAGATCAGATGTTTTAAGATATAGCTTGATAAAACAAAAAAGAGTCATAAAATATGACTCTTTTTTGTTTTATATCTTCTCAGCTATTCCGTATTGTTTCTTATTCGCTGAATTCGTCTGTATCAACTCAGCCAGAAATCCCGTCAAGAAGAACTGACTTCCTATAATCATACATATCAACGCCAAATAGAACAATGGTCTATCTGTCATTCCATAAACAGAGTTAAATATTTTTTGGAAAACTAGATAAGCTCCCATTATGAAACCTGCAAGGAACAATATTGTTCCCAAACCACCAAATAAGTGCATCGGACGCTTGCCAAATTTTGATATAAAGGATATTGTCAGTAAATCCAAATACCCTCTTACGAATCTGTTCATACCGAATTTCGTCGTGCCGAACTTCCTCTTTTGATGTTGAACGACCTTCTCGCCAATATGACCGAATCCTGCTGCTTTAGCGATAACCGGAATATAACGGTGCATTTCGCCATAAACCTCAATGTTTTTCACCACGTCATTGCGATATGCTTTCAAACCGCAGTTGAAGTCGTTGAGTTTTATTCCTGTCATAAGACGAGTTGTAAAATTAAAGAACTTTGAAGGAATATTTTTAGCGAATTTTGAGTCGTAACGTTTTTTCTTCCATCCAGAAACAAGGTCATATCCTTGATTTTTAATCATATCATAAAGACCTGGAATTTCATCTGGGCTATCTTGAAGGTCGGCATCCATTGTAATGACGACATCACCTTGTGCAACCTTAAAACCTTCATTGAGAGCTGGCGACTTACCATAATTTCTTCTGAAGCGAAGAGCTCTTATATTTTCGTTAGTCTTAGATAATTCTTTGATTATATGCCATGATGAATCTGTGGAGCCATCATCAACAAAGATGATTTCATACGAGAATTTATTCTCTTGCATAACACGTCTAATCCAAGACTCCAATTCAGGAAGTGATTCTTCTTCATTGAGAAGAGGTATAACGACTGAAATATCCATTATTCTTTTATTTTTCTTTTTGCAAAGATAGCAATTATCAGTGAGTATAATAACGATAAAATTATATTAATAAAAAACATCGACAATGAAACTGCCGTTGGCGACATCAGTCGTTGAAGAGTTTCCTTGTCGACATTACTAAAAAGTTCTATTCTCGATTCTAAATGTGAAGAATATGCAAAATAAAGTGCAAGGCTTAATATAATTGCTGACAAAAAAGCTGTAAGAAACGACATAAAAAACGCTGCACAATATGAGAAATCTTTCCAGATAAATTTATATTTGAAGAAAACAAGTGCTACCGTTGATGCGAGTAAAGGAATAAGGTATATAAGAGAAAAGAGAAAAGACTGCTGTACATAGAAGAAAAAATACAAGAGAAAATAAACTGTCGATGACAAAATACCAGATAAGATTCCTGCTGATAATATTGTCATCCAATATTGTTTAGGTGTGTATGTAGGTTCTATGAGCATATATAGAGATAAAAAAAGGTAAGCTTGATATCGCACCGCTCAACCATATACCCTTGCTACCTTCCGGTCCTGGGGGATTCTACAGGAGCTGGTCGTATAAGACTTACCCACTGCAAAAATACAATTTTTTTTGATATTACAAGCAAATTAACGAGATTTTTTTATGTTTTTTTAACCTACTGTTTCTCTTGAAGTTCTAATAAAATTTAGCATTTAGAGAAGTTATTTTAAAACATATCTTATTTGACGTAACAAAAAAAGTCGGCATGAACCGACTTTTTTCTTTTGGTCAAACATTTATTTCTCATTATTCGAAAAGCGCCGATATGTAACAAACCAAAAACAACAAAAAACAAATTTGCGATACCGACTTTGTTTGATCATAAAACAACCAACCAATTTTGATAACAAAAATACAAACTATTTTATTTAACATTTATCACCAAACAAGTTAACGGCAATATTTATTAAGTTAACGGAATGCAATTTTATTACAATAGAGATAAATTGTTAAAATTTGTTTTTAAAAAACTTTGTTTCGTTGAAAATGAAATAGAAATATTACTTTTTCAGTCTTTCTTCCAATGCTATTATTAAATCTCTATATTTTGCAGCTTCCATAAAGTCAAGTTCTTTGACTGCTTTTTCCATTTCTTTTTTAGCTTCAAGAATTGCTTTTTTAATTTGTTTTTCCGACTGATATGTCGCATTAGATTCTTCTGCCACGGATTTAACTCTTTCTTCAACAGAGATATAATCTTTAGGTTGCTTCGACATCGCTTTGCTCAGAGAGTTGTCAATAGCCTTAATGATAGTCTTTGGTGTTATACCATGTTCAATATTATATGCCATTTGAATCTCTCTCCTACGTGCAGTCTCGTCAATAGTTTTACGCATAGAATCCGTGATTTTATCGGCATACATAATAACAAGACTATCAACATTACGAGCAGCACGACCAGCAGTCTGTGTCAAGGAACGCTCCGATCTCAAGAATCCTTCCTTATCAGCATCCATGATTGCAACAAGCTGTACTTCCGGTAAGTCGAGACCTTCACGAAGTAAGTTGACACCGACAAGAACTTCAATTGTTCCGATTCGCAATTCTGTCATAATCTCGACTCTTTCCAAGGTATCGACATCAGAATGTATATATCGTGTTTTGATATTCAAATTGTTAAGATAACGGGTCAGCTCTTCTGCCATTCTTTTTGTAAGCGTTGTCACCAAAACTCTTTGTTTGGCGCCCACTACCCTATGTATTTCATTTATAAGATCATCCACTTGGTTTTTACAAGGACGAACCTCTATAACTGGGTCAAGCAAACCTGTCGGACGAATAAGTTGTTCAACATAAATACCTTCGGTTTTTTGCAATTCATAATCAGCAGGCGTTGCACTAACATAAACTGTTTGTCCTGTAAGTGATTCAAACTCATCAAATTTAAGTGGCCTATTATCTAATGCAGAAGGTAATCGGAAACCATATTCCACCAAAGTTTGTTTTCTTGAACGGTCACCGCCATACATTCCACGAATCTGAGGAACTGTGACATGACTTTCGTCAATTATGGTAATAAAATCGTCAGGGAAATAATCTATCAGGCAGAAAGGACGAGTTCCGGGATCACGGCCATCGAAATATCTGGAATAATTTTCAATACCACTGCAATATCCGAGTTCTCTAATCATTTCGATATCATAACACACACGGTCTTCTAGACGTTTCGCCTCTTCAAATTTTCCTATCTCCTTATAATATTCAACCTGCTTAAACATATCCTGTTGAATCTCAAGGGTTGCCGATTTTATCTTATCTTTTGAAGTGACAAAAATATTTGCAGGAAATAATGTCAAACTTGAAAGAGTTTCTATACGTGTTCCATTTATTGGATCAAACGATTCTATCTCCTCTATTTCATCATCCCAAAATATAATTCTATAAGCGACATCTGAATATGCAGGAAAGACATCTATTGTATCACCTTTCACTCTGAATTTTCCATGAGTAAATTCAATATCATTACGACTATATAGAGAATCTGATAGTTTTCTTAACAAGTCATCTCTCAAGATTTGCGTTCCTACTTCAATATAAATCACATTCTTTCCGAAGTCTTCAGGATTTCCTATACCGTAAATACATGAAACAGAAGACACCACAATAATATCACGACGACCTGACAACAAAGAAGTCGTTGCGCTAAGACGTAATTTTTCTATCTCATCATTGATAGACAAGTCTTTTTCGATATATGTATTAGTTTGAGGAATAAATGCTTCCGGCTGATAATAATCATAATAAGAAACGAAGTACTCTACAGCATTTTCTGGGAAAAACTGCTTAAATTCACTGTAAAGCTGAGCTGCGAGAGTTTTGTTATGACTGAGTATCAATGCTGGACGATTCAGTTCTTTCAGCATATTTGCTATTGTGAAGGTTTTTCCAGAGCCAGTAACACCCAAAAGAGTCTGATACCGCTCGCCATTCAATATTCCTTGTTTAAGTTGCTCTATGGCTCGCGGCTGGTCTCCCGTAGGCTTGAAATCCGATACTAATTTAAAATTCATTTCTCCCCTCCTAACTCTTCTGTTTCTATTATATTAAAACTCAGCAATAAAGGATAATGATCCGATGTCGTATGTTTAATCCTATCATAACCAACGACATCAATATAGTCGTTATACCAAAAATAATCTATTCTTAACAATGGAAGCGGTCCACAATATGTTTTACCTATTCCTCTTGAAGCTGTGATGAATGCATCTTTCAATCCTGCATTCAACATTTGATTATATGTATATGATAATGGCGTATCATTAAAATCGCCACATATAACAAGAGGCAAATCATCATCCGGCAGCTTACCAATCAGCTGTTGAGTACTCTTTGTTCTCAATCTAAAACCACTTGTAAGTTTGGTAATCAATGATTTGCCATAAATTTCCTTATCCTTAACAATATTCTTCGTATCGTTGATATATTCTATTTCCTCACTTGAGATACCGAACGAATTAAAATGACAATTAACGAGATAGAAAGAATCTTCCTTATTTATTTTAACTTTCTTAATATCAGCAAATTTACTTATCATCTCATTGTTAAAATAACTAACATCTTCTAAAGGATATTTCGAAAAATAACTATTACCGTTGATTTTATTCAATTTATAATACTTATAGCCTATCTTTTTCGAAAATTCAGCAGCAGTATTTTCTGGCCATTTCCCTGATTCTTGAAGACATATCACATCAGGGTCTTGTTCTTCAATCAAATCAATCAAAGATTTTTTAACATCGCTTACGCTTCTGCTCTTAACTTTATAATCTCTAAAAACACCTACGTTATATGTCATTATTTTGATGGATTCAGCATCTTCTTTTTCGTCTCCAAATGAATAAGATTTGATGATACCAGGAATTGAGAACAGCAGAGCTATTATCGGTATAAGAAGCGTTCTCCTTGATTTTAAAGATATTAATATAATTAGAATTATTATATTAGAAAAAAATATCATCCAGAATGCCAGTCCAAAGAAAGCGGTCCATACGAAAACAGAAGGATTGATAAACGGACATATTGAACATAGGAATGCTGATATTAAAGCAGCTATTCCACAGATGCCGACTATCAATTTCCCAAAACCTTGGAAAAAAGTATTCCTCCTCTTTTTCACCTTCGACTTCTCCATCACTTTTTGCTTTGTCTGAATAGAAATTCCTTTTCTTTATCGTTTAAACTTGAATATCCGCTTTTTGATATTTTATCAAGAATTCTATCGATTTCTTCTTGTTCAGCAGCACGTTCTGCATTATATTGCTCATCGGTTTTTGGTCTTTCATGATACCTTCCCGAATTAACGGTCTTCACTCTGATTTTAGCTTTCTTCTTGAATATCATATAGATATCGAAGTCATTTTTTAACATAAAAACATACAAGAATCCCCATAATGCACCGCCAAGATGTGCGATATGACCGCCTGAGTTACCTTTACTTATACTCAGGAAATCTATGACAACGAATACTATAGCAACCCATTTCATCCTAACTTGTCCTAACAAGAAGAGATTTAATGTATAATCAGGACGATATGTAGCTGCGGCAATAAGGATCGATAATACAGAAGCTGATGAACCTAATGCCACAGCATCGTTCTTCCAATTTTCAAAAACTGGAAAAGCATTGAATGCCAATACAAAAAACAATGCACCAACTAAACCGCCGAAGATATAAGTCAATAACAATTGTCTTTCTGAGAAATATTGCAAAAATTTTTTTCCACCGTAATATAACATTAACATATTGAAAAACAGATGCCAAAATTCCTCTTGAAGGAACATGTAAGTAAAGACACTCCAAGGTTTCTCACACAAAGCTGAAATATCAGAAGGTACGGCAAACAATTTAGTGACAAAAGATATGTCGCTAATATTAAAAAGCCATGTGAAAACACTGATAAACAGACAAATAACCCATATCACGACATTGATAAAAATCAATCGTGACAATACATTCTTTTGCAAGAAGAAATCTTTTAGTCTTTCCAATAAATTACCTTGTAATGGTCTCATAATCAATAAAGGTTTCCTTTCTTTTTCCAATAAAGAATCAATATCAAGCCAAACAACATGCCACCGAGGTGAGCGAAATGAGCAACATTATCAAAAGATGTAAAGCCTGAGAACAACTCTATAATACCATAAATCAACACGAACCACTTTGCTTTGATTGGGATAGCGAAATAAATATATAATGTTGAATTAGGGAACATCATACCAAATGCAAGCAAGATTCCATAAACCGCTCCAGAAGCTCCAACAGTAGTCAACATATTGAGATATTCACCCATTGAGACAATGTGTCCACTCAAATTAACATTCTGATAACCAGATAATGTTGTAACATATTGAATATATTGCACAAGTTCTTGCACCAAGCCTGCACCTATTCCACATACAAAATAGAACAATAAAAACCTATTGGGACCCCATATATTTTCCAGAGTATTACCAAACATCCAGAGAGCAAACATGTTAAAGAAAAGATGAGCAAAGTTACCATGCATAAACATATAAGTAACAAGCTGATATGGCTGGAAGTCGGATGCGCCAATATAATGTAAACCAAGATAGTCTGAAAGATCGATGCGTAAAACAGTATCAGCTGCTATCGTCGCTAAGAAAAACAAGACATTTATTACCAAAAGATTCTTTACCACTGTTGGTAAGACAGCAAAACCGCTAGGTCTAAAATTACTCATATTAGTTCAATCGTGTTTTTATTTCATTAACATTCAATATTGTATATATTTTCTTGCCATCAGGAGAAACTTCAGCGACAGCACAACCGAACAAACGGTCTATTAAATCCTGCATCTCTATTGGGCTTAATGACTGACCTGATTTAATAGCCAATTGTACTGCCAAAGAACGTGCAAGGTTAAGTTTCTTATCTAACTTCAAATCAACAAGATTTGTTTTATACATATCCAAAATCTTTTCAAGAAGTGCCACTGCATCATTATTTTTGCTATCAGCGGGTGTTCCATTTATAACAAAAGTTGTAGCATTCATCTGTTGTATTCTAAAGCCAATCTTCTCTAAATCAGGCATTATCTCTTTCAACAATGATGCATCGTTGTGAGATAGAGAGATATGCTGTGGAAACAATTCCTGTTGAGATGCTTCAACAGCGTTTTCCATCTCTTTAAGAAATTTTTCATAAAGCACTCTTGTATGCGCAAGATGTTGATCAACAATAAGAAGTCCAGACTTCATAGTTGTAACTATATATGATTGCTGAAGCTGGATATAAAGATTCTTATTTTCGACAACAGCATTAGTGCATACTTCATCAAAATTACTTATTTTATTTATGTTACTTAAAACAGTATCATTGTTATCCTCATACATTATCCTCCAATTACCAGATGACTGACGAGTTTGGCTCTGCTGTTTAAAAGGATTAAAACCAGGATTATAATCTATTTTAGGTTCTATTACAGGCCTATCCATTCTGCTAATCTCTCCGAAATCAAAGCCTAAATCAGGCGTTTCATCAAAATCAAGCATAGGAGCTAAATTATTCTGTCCTATAGCCTTACGTACAGCAGAGTGAAGTATTGCATAAACCAACTTTACATCTTGAAAATTAACCTCTGTCTTCGTTGGATGTATATTAATATCAATCTCTTTTGGATCTATGTCGATGTCAATAAAATAACCAGGATAACAATCTTTTGGAATAAGTTCCTGATAAGCGTTCTCTATCGCATGATGAAGATATGAATGTTTTATAAAACGCTTATTCACAAAGAAATACTGTTCTCCTCTAGTCTTTCTTAAAAACTCAGGTTTAACTATAAAACCATTTATTGTTGCAGTCTCTGTTTCTTGTTGTACAGGAAGTATCTTTTTATCATAATCTTTTCCATAAAGCCCTACTATTCTTTGCTTTAAAGTTCCCTTTGGCAGATGATATATCTCCTTTTCATTGTTCGTTAAAGAAAAGGCTACCTGCGGGTTCATCATTGAAACACGGAAAAATTCATCAGTGATATGACGCATTTCCACTTCATTGGACTTCAAGAAATTACGACGTGCAGGAATATTAAAGAAGAGATTCTTCACTGTAAAATTTGTTCCAACAGACATTGGTTTTGGCAGTTGTTCCTTAACTATTGAGCCTTCGATGAGTATTTTAGTTCCCAATTCGTCTTCCTTACGACGCGTCATCAACTCAACCTGTGCCACAGCTGCTATACTTGCCAGAGCCTCTCCTCTAAAACCCATTGTACGAATAGAGAACAAGTCCTCAGCTTTTTTTATCTTTGAAGTCGCATGACGTTCAAAACAAAGCCTAGCATCTGTTTCCGACATGCCACAACCATTGTCAATGACAGTAATCATTGTTTTGCCTGAGTCTTTTACTATCAAGTCAATTTGCGTTGCACCAGCATCTAAAGCATTCTCCATCAACTCCTTTACGACTGATGCTGGACGTTGGATAACCTCACCTGCAGCTATCTGGTTAGCGACCGAATCGGGTAATAATTTAATTATATCAAAGGACATAAATCATTGATTTTTATTTTCCTAAACTAAGAAACATTTCTATGAAGTTTTCAATTACAGGCGTTCCAAAGATAACGTATATCATAAATGCTATCAAACTGAAAAAAACGATATGACGCATTCCTTTAAAACCAAATTTTCTCTTTTCTTGCATCTCTTCTGGAGAATAGCCGAATCCTCTTCTGATTCTTATTCTACGTTTCTCCTCTTCTGAAAGTTTAGAATCCAATCCCATAGCAGCCTTTTTCTTTTCAAGAGCCTCTTTTGCTGGATCGAAATGTCGTGGTATATAATTGAATTGCCTTGGTTTAGGCGTATGAAAAAAGTTAAGTCCCATTTTTATATAAATTAATTGTTACGCGTACAAAGATAATTATTTTTTCCGAGTTTTTGCCCTTTGAGAAACGGCTTTTTTTACTATCTTTGACGTGAATATTTTTTAAAATAAAAACACAAAAAAATGACAAAAATCTGCCCAAGATGTAACAAAGAATTTGAATGCCTTCATAGTACAACTTGTTGGTGCTCAAAATATTCCATATCAGACAATGTAAGATTATATCTTAAAGAAAATTTCACTGGTTGCCTTTGTGAAGATTGTTTAAAACAAGTTATTGAAACACATAAATAATATGCTGAAAATTATTTTATTTTTGTTTTCAACAATTTGCATGATGTCATCATGTAACAAGGTCTCAAAAGAAAATTTTCACAAAGAAAATACAAACGATAGTTTAAACATTGTCAGATATGCACAAAACTTCAAAATACATCCTATAAAATCAGGATATAAACTTGTCATAACCGACGGATTCAATTCAAACAATGAATTCTATATTTTCAATGACAGCGTCGTTATTCCTGATGAATTTACTGATAAACAGATAATTAAAACACCTATAAAATCAGCCGTTGCTTTTTCTTCCACACAATGGTCTGTATTTCAAAACATAGGTGAAATTGACAGAATAAAAGGTATCCTTGAAAGCAATTACACTGCTAATGCCGAAATATTGAAGTTAATTTCTGAAGGGAAAATAACTGACGTTGGCATGTCTACAAATGTTAACGCCGAGAAACTCATCAACATAGAACCTGACATCATTTTATATACTCCATATCCTGGCATCGACTTCTCCCATTTAGGTAAAATGTGCAATGCGATTATGATTTCATTCCCAGATTATCTTGAAAGCCACCCTCTTGGACGAGCAGAATGGATGAAAGTTGTTGGACTTCTATGTGGAAAAGAAGAAGTCACAAACCAATGGTTCAACGATGTTGCGAGACGATATAATTCATTGTCAGAAAAATGCTCATCCATAGAAGATAAACCAACTATATTTTCCGACCTACCTTTTGAAAACCAATGGTATGTTCCAGGTGGCAGAAGTTATATAGCAAAAATTTTCGCTGATGCAGGTGGCGACTATATATGGAAAGACAATGAATCAACAGGAAGCCTGCACATTGATGCAGAAAGCGTTTTATTAAAAGCGCAACAAGCTGACTTCTGGAGAGTGATAAACTCATACGACACTCCTTTTACATACGAAAGATTAAAAAACGAAAATGAATTATACCATCTCTTCAAAGCATTTGAAGAAAAAAAACTTCTCGTATGCAACGTAAGAGAATGTGGATATTTTGAAAAATCCCAATATGAACCAGACATCTTGTTAGCTGATTTCATCTATCATTTTCATCCAGAATTATTAACAGAAGAGTGGAAAAACTATATTCCAACATACTTCAAGCTATTAGATAAATAATGACTCATAACAAAATAAATATCAGGATTTTAATACCAATAATATTTATTGGTATATTATTGTTTATTCTAAATCTTTTCGTAGGTTCAGTCACAATTCCTTTTGCTGAATTATTCAATGTATTTTTTGGAAAAGAACCGAACCCAACCATCTCAACCATCGTCCTTGAATACAGGTTGCCACAAGCAATAACCGCCTTATTTGCAGGAGCCGCATTATCAGTAGCAGGACTTTTAATGCAAACTTTATTCAGAAACCCTCTCGCCGACCCTTCTATGCTTGGAATCAGCAGCGGTGCCGGTTTAGGTGTTGCAATCACGATATTATTTACAGGTATTTTGGGAAACACCGCACTTTCCGCAATGGGAATCTGGTCAAACCTCGGCATAAGCCTCGCTGCTTTTGCAGGAGCCACATTAGTATTAATGCTTATCCTTAGCTTCAGCAGTCGAGTCAAAAACATGACAACCCTGATAATCATTGGCTTGATGATTTCTTACCTTGCGGGATCATTGACTGATATAATGAAATTTTTCAGCATGAAAGAAGACATACACGCCTTCGTAATTTGGGGAATGGGTTCATTCTCAGCGGTTGGAAACAGCAAACTGATGTTTTTCTCGATAAGTATAGCAATTGGACTTTTTGCAAGTTTATTCATTTCCAAAAACCTAAACATCTTATTATTAGGCGATTTATACGCAGAAAATCTCGGTCTTAACATCAGAAGAAACAGTCTATTTATAATTTTCATATCGGGTTATCTAACCGCCATTGTTACAGCATATTGCGGTCCTATCGCATTTTTAGGATTAGCAATTCCACATTTAACAAGATTCATATTCAGGACCAGCGACCATAAGATACTAATTCCTACTGTAATGCTAATTGGAATGACTATCAGTTTATTATGCAACCTAATTGCAAGAATGCCAGGTTTTGAAGGCAATCTTCCTATTAATGCCGTCACCGCATTCATAGGTGCGCCAATTGTAATTTGGGTCATTTTAAGAAAAAGATAAAGGGATTTTTTAACAATTCAAACCAATGGAAGTTTTAGAAACAAAGGATTTATATATAGGTTATAAAAACAAAGCCATACTACCTCCTATCAACGTCAGTTTGAAAGAAGGCAGTCTCATTTCATTGATTGGACCTAATGGCGCAGGAAAATCTACGCTTTTCAAAACATTGACAGATTACATAAAGCCTGTAAGCGGAAGCATAAAATTAATGGGCAAAGAACTATCCTCATACTCTAGCAAAGAAAAAGCCATGCTGATTGGATTGGTACTCACAGAACGCCCAGACGATATGTTTCTAAAGGTTTACGACGTAGTGGCAAGTGGCCGTTGCCCTTACACAAATTTCTTTGGCAAGATCGAAAAAGAAGACGAAAACATAATTCACGAATCACTAGAAATAGTCGGCATCAAACAATTGACAAACAGATATTTCAACACTTTAAGTGATGGCGAGAAACAGAAGGTAATGATAGCAAAAACATTGGCACAAAACACTCCTATTATATTTATGGACGAGCCAACTGCTTTCATCGATTATCCAAGTAAGATAGAATTATTTTCTCTGATGAAGATGTTAACAAAAGAACGTAATAAGACAATTATCTTCAGTTCTCACGACTTGGAACTTCTGTTACGTTACACCGATGACATTTGGCTCATATCAAAAGGAAAGAAACTTATTTCTGCCAAAAAAGAGGAATTACTCTTAAGCGGACTTATGAAAGAATATTTTAATCTAAAAGAAGACATTAGAATTTAAATGGAAAACTATATTTTTGAATTAAAGATGAAAGTCCGTGACTACGAATGCGACGGACAAGGTATTGTTAACAATGCTAATTACCAACACTATACAGAACACACACGTCATGAATTCATAGAATCTAAAGGCGTGAAGTTTTCCGACTTGCACTCACAAGGCATAGACCCAGTTGTAGCGCGTATATCATTGACATACAAGACAGCATTAAGAGGTGGTGATGAATTTGTATGCAGGCTCAACGTCAAAAAAGAAGGTATCAGATACGTCTTTTACCAAGACATATATAGAGCATCCGACGACAAACTATGCGTGAAAGCCGTAGTAGAATGTGTCTGCATCATCAATGGTAAATTAGGAACTCACGAGATGTTTGATACTATGTGTGAGTAACTTCCACCTTAGTTCCATCTTCCATAAGCAACATAATATATTCCGTCACATCGACTTTTCGGAATAATTTACGTTTTGTTTCACTAGATTTTAGTTTCCAGTAGGCTTCACTTACACCTTCTGGAGCAATAGTTTTGACAAGATTATTTTTACGATCTCTTATTTCACACATACCTGATATATAGGTAAGTGTAAACAAAGTCTCGTCTCTATTAAAATCAGCGTGATTTACTTTCTCGCCACTGCCAACCTTACGGATTACCGTTCCGCTATCGGTTCTGATATAGGCTTGACCGTCAGGTTTTATCTCAAAATAATTCATTTATTAATTTATTTTTACAGCACTGATAAATTCCGTCTACTTAGTTATTATTGAAAACTCAGCTATTCCACTGTTTTTACTTCCATCTGTATTTCTAATCGGAACGAATGTCACGGTTTTTCCTTTCACCTCATCAAATCTCACAATCTGTTCTATCGGGTTGTTCTTGATATTTCCAAAAGTTCCCGATTTGACATGTTTACCGTCTATATATAATTCGTAATCAACGATATGTCGTGATGCATCTCTACTTTGATTTGGCAAATATCTGAATCCGCAAATCATTTGTTCTTCTTTAAATTCAAACGTAAGCGGCTCATTATTATCTATATACATTGTAGAATATACATTTGCATCTATTATCTTCTTTGTACCCTCTTTTGGTTCAATAATGTTATAGAAATCATGCGAAAGGTCTAATTCCTTTATAGCGACTGCGCTTTTATTTTTTGAAACAAGATCGTATGACACAGCTTTTACGACACCTTTTTTATTGAAAATGAAAGGTTTCTCATATCTCAAAGAGTTCTCATCAGGTTCAGAACCATCAAGAGTATAGAAGACTACAGCATCCTTATCAGATGATTCCATTTTTACATAATTATCATAATTACGAGAAATGATTGGCTCTGTAAGCAAAACAGGTGCACAATATGCTTCAATATTATTGATACACAAAGGACCTCTACTCTCTTCAAAATAAATTATAAGTTTATCCAGTTCCACAGTATTAAAACGTACAATACGTTTGTAACCTATTGTAGATAAAGTATCTAAAGAATTTATTTTAAACCATTGTCCATTCAACTCGCCTTCCATATAAAAATCGCCGACTCTTTGTCCGAGAGGGATATATTCCTGAAGCACGACCCTATTCATCTTCACCGGATTATCAAATGTAAATGAAATAGTTCCGAAATTATAATCATCTTCAGTAGCCCAATATGTATCCCAATCATTGTCAATAACATTTTCCGCTTTATACCTACGACCTCTTTCATTATCAACATTGACTTCAGCATCTTTCAAAATATTATCTTTCAAATCATTAGAGATAATATTATACCATTCCGTTGCTATTATAGAATCAAGTGCTGGAATTTTTCCATTTAAATCTATTGGGAAATTTAACAAAAGATTTGCGTTATGCCCCACACTACGATAATATATATCAGTAAGTTGTGCAAGACTTTTCACCTGATGATCTTCTCTTTCATGGTAGAACCAACCTGGACGTATTGAGACATCCACTTCAGCTGGAGCCCAATAAGTACCGTTTTCAGATCCATGGTTAAGATGTTTTGTATTTTCCGATAAATCCGGATTTATCATACTCCAATCCGTATCACCAGCCCAACCTTGCTCATTACCAACCCAACGTATTGTTTGACAAGTACCTCCGAAAATCATTGCGTTAGGATGTCTTTTTACAATCGTATCACGAGCGCGTTCATAATCGTAATATTCTTTGGCATTTATGGAACGTGATTCATCAGAGCCTCCATAATAACCATTACCACCATTAGCACCGTCGAACCAAAATTCAAATAGCTCACCGTAATTTTTTGTTAACTCATCTATCTGGTTATGATACACTTCAACATATCCATCATATCCATATTCCGCGTGGTTTCTATCCCAAGGAGAAAGATATAGACCAAATTTAAGACCATATTTCTTACATGCATCAGACAACTCTTTCACCATATCACCCTGTCCATTTTTATAAGGTGAATTAGCAATATTGTAATCTGTTGTTTTAGTTTGCCATAAACAGAAGCCATCATGATGTTTTGCAGTAAGTATCACACCTTTCATACCGCATTGCTTAAACGTACGAACCCATTGTTCGCAATCAAGGTTTGTCGGGTTAAATGTAATAGCCGGAGTATTACCATAACCCCATTCTAAATCATTGTAAGTGTTTAGTCCAAAATGAACAAAAGCATAGGTCTCAAGTTTATGCCAGTCAATCTGTTCTTGGGTTGGCAAAGGACAAATTGGTGAAGGTGCTTTAGCATTATCACACACACAAGACGACATCACCATGATTATCAATACATAAAATAATATTTTTCTCATAATTTAATTTTTCTCAAAGTTAATACAAAATTTCATATTGATTACTAATTTTTAAAATTAAGAAAAGTAAAATAAACATTGAACTTTTCATAGTGTCATCGGTTTATAGCTCAACAAATCTTGATCTATGAAACCTTTTTACTTTTTTGTATTGTTTATAAGCATACAGGCTACTGTCAACGGACAACAGTCGATGTTACTAAATCCCATCGACTTCCGAACAGCAGCCAATATGATGTTCGAGAATAACTCTACGATAAAAGCTGCCGAGAAAAGTACGCAGCTCACCAAACGACAGTCACAGCTTATAAATGCAAGCTGGCTTCCTACTATCACAATGACAGCGGATTACACTTTGATGTCTAATAAGATTGGCATATCTCAGGAATATGCTTCTCTCCTTAAACCTTTTCAAGAACAATATGCCGAGACTCCTATCATCTCAGAAATTCTCAACTATATCTCCAACGAACTAGGAGACCTTTCCTTCGAAGTTCCCATCATCGAAGATAATTTCGGTTCCATTGACGTTGAGATTTTATACCCAATATTCACTGGAACGAAAAGGCTATATGCCAATAAGTTGAGTAAAAACAACGAGTCTTTATCTGAGATAAACAAAGAATCCATTGGCGCCGCCAAATATCTTGAACTCATCAATATATATTTCAGTTTAAGTCTCACCGAATCAATGATTAAAGTCATAAAAGAAACTCACGAAATGACTAGCAATCATTATTCTCAAGCTCTTAAAATGGAAGAAATCGGCATGTTCGACAAGGCAGAACGTCTTATTGTCAAAGTCGCTCTTGACGAAAGCGAAAGAAACCTCAAAGATGCAGAAAACCAAATAGAAGCACTCCGTAACGCTTTAGCTAAAATAATCGGACAGCAAACAACCACCAATGAACAACAGCTATTCACCGCCTCTACCCCGCTCTTTATCAACGAGAAATATCCACAGATAGAGTGGTTCAAAGACATGATGACACATAATGCTTATATTTTCAGGGAAGCTGAGCTACACGACGACATAGCAAAAGCAAACCTCAGATTAAGCAAGTCAAATTATTACCCCATAATTTCAATATATGGCAAACAGACAATAGCATCATATCAAGTTCCTAAAAACATGATTCCTAACACTATAGGAGGCATAAACATGATTTGGAACATATTCGATGGTCTTGCGAGGGAGCGCAACATACAGCTTGCAAAAATAGAATCCGAGATTATAGCAGAGACACAACAATCTTTGAAAAATGATACAGAAGTCGCTATTGACGAATGGTACGCAAATCTCAAACAAGCATGCGTCAATGCGAATGAATTAAAATCCTCTTTGGAATTAGCACAAGAGGTGTATCGTATCAGAAAAAAATCATTCACCGAAGGCCTATGCACCTCGCAACAAGTTCTTGACGCTCTCAATCTTGTCAACAAGACAAACATCCTCCTGCTCACAACATATTTTGAATACGACATAGCTCTTGCAAACTTGTGCTGTCTTTGCGGAATACCAGAATATTTTGAATCATTTTTAAACAATTAACAACAAAAGGACGCCAACAATAACCACATACGTTCACAGTCATAAAACATAAAAACATGAAAACTAAAATATTATTAACGGCATTTATAATCATACTAATAACGATAGCGATCTTGTCAGTATTAGGAATCATTCTTATGAAGGAAAAGGAAACGATATTACAAGGACAGATTGAAGCTGAAGAATATAGTATTTCCGGTCTGTTGCCTGGAAGGATTGAGAACATCTATGTAAAAAAAGGAGAAAGAGTTAGCGAAGGAGACACATTGATTCACATCATTTCGAGAGAGGTTATTGCCGAATACGAAGCACAGAAGGCCTTGGAAAACGCAGCTTCTCTACAAAGCGAAAAAATTGATGCCGGTTCACGCAAGCAACTCATTTCCATCACTAAAGAACTATGGGACGGCACAAAATCCGATTTAAAATTAGCGAAGACGACCTACAACAGAATCAAGGTATTGTACGAAGACTCTATCGTTAGCCTCCAAAGAAAAGACGAAGCTGAGGCAATATACAAGTCTGCATTAGCAGCAGAACGTGCGGCATATTATCAGTATCAAATAGCACTTGAAGGTGCACAAGAAGAAGACAAGGCTTCTGCAAAAGCAATGGCGGTTGCTGCCAAAAACAACAGCGAAGTCGTGAAAGCACTGCTCAGCGACGCAAAACTTACATCACCTATTTCCGGTGAAGTCGCCTCAATATCATTGAATGAAGGTGAATTAACCTCCATTGGAACCAGCATTATGACCATAATAGACATCGACAATTCTTATCTTGTCTTGAATGTGCGCGAGGATCTTCTACTACATTTTAAGATGGGCAGCACAATTTCATGCTACATCCCCGCTTTAGGGTTGAAAGAATGTCCTTTCACCATAAACTACATCTCACCTCTCGGCAGCTTCGCCACTTGGAAAGCTACCAAAGACACCGGAGGCTATGACTTAAGAACATTTGAGGTTCAAGCCATTCCAACGACAAAAGTGTATGGTTTGAGACCAGGTATGTCAGTATTAATAACAATTAACAATCAGTAGAGACGTGGCTGCCGCGCCAAATCGATTAACGACAAACAATTTAAGAACAATGAAAAACATTGAACATCATAGTGGTTTTTGGGCTGTCGTGAAAAGAGAGTGTCTGATATTGACATCGAGACCTCTCTATCTATTCACAGCATTAGTCTTCCCTTTATTTGCTTTGTTTTTCATGACAACAATCTTTGGTAACGGCATGATAAACGAGCTACCTGTAGCTATCGTTGATGAAGACGACAGCCATACTTCTCGTAATATCACGAGATTATGCTCGGCGGTGCCCGAGATTCATGTGACTCAGGTTGTTCCTAACACCACCGAAGCTCGTGATGCTCTTCTTTCAAAGGAGATATACGGATACCTTATAATACCGAACGGTTTCGAGTCTGACGTAAACTCCAACAAAAAAACCAATCTCACTTTATGTTATCATTACGCCTTTCTCAGCGTAGGATCTGAAGTCATGCAAGGTTTCCTTAACGTATTAAAAAACATAGCAGTTGAACCACTGCAACAAAGTGCCGACTTCCTTGGAATAGACAGTAAGACAATAGAAAACATAGCATCACCAATAAGCATCAACGCGCATCCTTTATACAATCCGTCGCTGAATTACTCAAGCTATCTGACATTTCCTTATTTCTGGGTTCTGTTCCAAATCTTAATTTTACTTAACATTGCCTATTCATTCGGAAATGAATTTAAATCTCAAAACATAAAAAAATGTCTTTTAATTGGAAATGGCAAATTTACCAATGTAGTTTTAGGAAAGATGTTTCCTTACGTAATAATATTCTCAACAATAGCTATTTTCGCCAACGTACTAATGTTTAACGTATTGAATTTCAACCTTAGTTCCAACATATTATCAATAATATATGTATGTTTCTTCTTTATCTTGGCAACATGCTCCATCTCAATTTTCTTATTCTCTATATATCCCAAGCTGCCAATCATCATCAGTTTCATCTCTATGTTCGGTTCGCTTGGGGCCACTTTTGCCGGCGTGACTTTCCCCGTAAACGCGATGTACCCATTCTTCGAAAAAATCTCGCACCTCTTCCCCATCCGTCACTTCGTCATTACGACCAACTATCTTCGCTATGAAAGTCACGCCTTTATCTATTATTGGGATCATCTTCTTATATTAATATCTTTTAACATATTAATAATCTTCTCCACTCTACTTTTGAAACGAAAATATTTAAAATCAAGGGTTTTGAATCATAAATAATGCAAAAACAGAACTTCTGTAGCGTTTGATGAAATTTAAAACAACATGAACGAGATTATCAAAATAATATCCAATGAATTCAAAGCTATCGGGACTAATATCCCGATTTTGATTGTATTGGTTTTAGGTAATATAGGCTATGGTTTTCTTTATAACTTATTATATAACACCAACGTATATAAAGAAGCTCCTATCGCAATAGTTGATATGTCACAATCCGATTTGAGTCAACATTTCATTGACAATATCAACGCCACTCAGCAAGTAAACATAATCTCTAAAACAAGCAATTTCCAGGAAGCAAAACGTATGCTCATCGAGAGAGAAATCGTTGGTTTTCTTTATATTCCAGCAGAATTAAAATCTGAAATCATGAAAGGCAATCAAGTTGAATGCGTGATATATGGATCAACGCTTTCTTTTCTGGATTACCTGAATATTTCAGAAGCAGTAAATTTCGCTTCTTTGAACATCAACAGCGAATTACTTCCCAACATGATCAATTCACTAAATATGATTGATATTCTTTTTCTTGTAAACGACAATGCCATCGATATTGTAAGCGAACCTCTTTACAACACCTCAGAAGGTTATGGTACATATCTCATTCCTCCTGTCATGATAATCATTATATTTCAGACACTTATGATTACAGTTGCTATGAGATGCGGAGACGAGAGAAGCACAAGACAACAAGATTGCAAGACAACAAGCGTTGCGAAATCCATGAAGATTGTTTTAGGAAAAGGCTTTACTAATGTAATGATTTATAGTGTATTTTCTGTTTTTTTCCTAGGATTATTACCTTTGATTTTCAATCTTCCGCATCTCGGTGATTCCCTCGACATAATCATATTGATGATTCCATATCTTTTTGCAAGTGTATTCTTTTGTCTTTCATTGTCACCCTTCTTCACCGATAGCGACATGCCATTGTTTATCATAGTCTTCATGTCGGTACCATTAGTATTTTTATCAGGAATATCATACCCTTTAGAGCTTATGCCGTGGCATTGGAAAATTTTCCACTATATCATTCCTACAGCACCCGCCACATTGGCTTTTGTAAAAATCGACTGCATGGGAGGCAACTTGACCGATGTTCGTCCAGAAATGATGACACTTTGGATACAATGTCTTGCGTATTTCATTATCGCAATTATAATAAACAGCAAAACAAAATCTCAACAAATGATTAGAAACCAATAAATTAAACCAAACACATAGTAATTATAGAGATTAAAAATGAGAATCACATATAGATTTTATCTTACAAGCATCATCATCGGAACAATAAGTGGACTCGTATGCGTAGCATTTCGTTACATAATATATTATATTGATAATCTGAGAATTAGCTTATTCAGAAAAGACAATCTCAGCGATTTTCAAAGAATAATAAATCACGAGTTAAACCTCCACGATACACTTTTCATTTTTGCAAAATATCTAGCGTTATTTCTATTAACAATATTAATTTTAAATATTATATATAGTTTGGTTAAAAAATTCCCAACGACTTCCGGAAGCGGATTGCCACAGACTAAAGCATTGTTAGAGAAGAACATGGAATATAAATCACCTTTAAAAAATATAATTGCCAAATTCATTGGCGGTGTTTTAAGCATATCATCAGGATTATCATTCGGACGTGAAGGTTCATCAGTACAAATGGGCTCTTTAATTGGTCACATTTTTGGAAAAAGTCTAAAAATTAAAGAAGAAAACTACAATTATCTCATAGCCGCAGGCGCAGGCGCAGGAATATCAGCGGCCTTTACCGCACCGCTGGCATCCTCAATATTAATATTAGAAAGTCTAAAAAACAACTATACAGCCGACTTGAAAAGACTCACAATATCAACCTTATTATCAGGACTTTGCGCCGGCATTATTGCTATATCATTTTTCCCATCAAATATCTACTCCTCCATCTCGATTATTAAGCCTGAACTGAAAGAATATCAAATGTTAATTATTTATATGATAATGGCACTAATATTTTCCATATTAGGCAAATTGTTTTCTAATTTATTTATATTCATAAAATTACGATACGAAAAATTCAGGAACAAATACGATAAACATTATATATTACTTACAGCTCTAATAATCATAATAACATTTTTCTATCCTTCTATAGTAGGAGGAAATCAGATTTTCACAATTGAAATAATAGAAAACAACAGTTATAGCTTATTCTACAATTTATTGATTTTAATAATTTTAGCTACTTTGACTATTATTTCAAACGCTACAGGATTTCCTGGAGGCTTGTTCATTCCTTTATTATCAATGGGAGGACTTTTAGGAAAAATATTCTGTATTATCTTAGCCGATTTCGACATCATCAGCCTCAGTAATACAGGATATTTCGTTCTTATTGGTATGTCTGTTTTTTTCATTTCTGTTGTAAGAACACCATTAACAGGATTTATTCTCATCAGCGAAATGACTGGCAATTATGAAGTTATGTTTCCAACTTTAGTCGTTGGAATCTTGACATATATTTTCACTGAAATATTCAAAGTAAAACCACTAGATACCATTCTCTACGATTTGATGATGAAAAATAGAATCAATAGTGATTCCAGCTGCTCATGACATCCAATGGTTTTCTCACTTTTTCACGTGTTGGCGCATCTGGATATCCAACACTGATTAACAACGGAATACGTCTTCTTCTAACACCGAGAATCTTCTTTATCTTCTTTTCATCAAACCAACCTATGATACAAGTACCCAGTCCTAAATCAGCCGCTTGTAGACAAAACTGATTTACAGCGATTCCAATGTCAAACAAACTATAATTCTTGTTTTTGATCATACTTCCCACTGTTGACATAAAATTCTGTTGCTCAAGAACAACTGCAACCAAAACAGGACATTGATGAGTAAACTTATTCATTCCCAATCCTATAGTACATTCTGCAATTTGTTCTTTCTTTTCATAATCATCAACTACTACAAATTTCCATGGTTGTGAGTTATTTGCTGACGGTGAAATTCGTGCCGTTTCTAAACATTGTATAAGTTTTTCTTTTTCAACAGCTTGGTTTTTATATTTTCTATCACTTTGACGCAACTTCGCCAAATCAGAGAATCTCAAGTTTTGTTCCATAGTATAATTAGTTTAATATTTATTAACTTTTAAATATATCTCACGTAATCCTGAGATGTATCTGTCAATACAGAATATTTCTCTACATTCTTCTTGTATAGTCTCTGCAATCAATTGATAATCTTCTAAGTCATTCAAAACCTGACGAGTCTTATCTGCAAAATCAGCAACATCATTTGATTTATATAAAACAGCATATTTTCCATTATGACTTATTTCCTTTATCATTTCATTATCGTTGACAACAACATTGACGCCCAACATCATAGCCTGTATCATAGGAAGAGATATTGGCTCATTATCAGAATGATAAACAAACACATCCAACTGTGAAAGATAATTTATAGAATCATATCTACGACCTATGTAACTAACATAATTATCGAGTCCTTGTACCAGATAATAATATCTACAATCATCGAAATAGTAATCATATTTCTCTATCTTTTCACCAGCTAGCAGACATGTGAAATTACGGCCTGTCTTTTTCAACTTCTTGACCATCTTCAAGATATTCATCACATCATGTTCAGGAGTAAAATCACCAAGCGTTCCTAACAGATACCTAAAATCATCGATAAAGAATTCATCTCTCAATGATTTAAACTTAAACTTATCTAATCTTTTCAGGGAAAAGCCATGATAAAGCCTAAAATGTTTTTTAGAATCAAGGTTATATTGGGAGACAATCTTATTTTTATGAATATCTGTTTGAAATATGATAGAATCAACCTTTTTCAACACACGTTCAAATATTCTTTTATTGAAGCCTTTAAGGTCATCATGATAAAAATAAGATGAGAAAACGACTTTTACATTCAAGCCTTTAGAAGCCCAAATTGCGTAATAGGCGTCAAGATAGTGAAAAGCATGAATTATGTCTATCTTATTAGTTTTAAGGAAATGTCTGAGTTCTAATACTTTTGACACCTTATACCAATCAAAATCACAATAATTTATTTCAAAAAGTTTAAAATCGTGAAGTTTAAAATTGGATACAACATCGAGGATCAGGTCTTCAATTTCTTGGTAATAAGGGTTAGTATGTAATAATGCGATCCTCATAGTATATAAAACAAAAAAATCCAGCTTTTGACCGGATTGCTTGTGCCCATGAGAAGACTCGAACTTCCAAGAGCTTAAGCTCACTACACCCTGAATGTAGCGTGTTTACCAATTTCACCACATGGGCTTTAAGCTTTTGGTTTTTTAGTGCCCAGGACAAGAGTCGAACTTGCACGACGCATTCGTCACCACCCCCTCAAAGTGGCGTGTCTACCAATTTCACCACCTGGGCTTTAAAACGATGCAAAGATACATCTTTTTTCAATCCGCGCAACACTTTGCATCGTTTTTTTTTATTTTTTTTAAAAATTTTTCTTAACTACTTAATACTTAACAAATTTAGTTGTAATATTTTTTTCATCACCTATAACATTGATAAAATACATACCTTCGTTAAGATTTGATAAAAACACATCTAAGCCACCTTTATTGTCAGCTGATATTACATTAGAATACAACAACTTACCAATTTGATTAAATACATTCACCTCTACTTTTCCTTCTATTTCCAACTTAACATCAACATTTCCATTAGAAGGATTAGGATAGACAGAAATAGCCGAATTTATCACAAAATCGTTATTTTCTTCTAAAAATAAGCTCTCAAAAGCCTCCATAAAATCTGGTATTCCGTAGCCATAATAGTTATCCGGAGCACTCATATTTCCACTTTGACGCAAGGCATCTCTAATTTCAGCAGAAGTATAATCCTTTTTAGCCTGCCACAGACATGTTGCCATACCTGCAAGCACAGGACATGCGAATGAAGTTCCTGATCCATCATAATAAGCACCCATTCCCGGAGAAACAACTGTTGTTCCATAACCATGAGCCATAACATCTGGCTTAACTCTTCCATCGTATGTTGGTCCAATAGAACTAAAATAAGCGCGTTCTCCATTAGTTCCAACAGCACCGATTGTCAATACATGTTCACCATCAGCAGGAGCTGATATATATGGGAAAGTATTGCCGCCATCATTACCAGCAGATGTAATGCACAAAATACCTCTTGAACATGCAATCTCTGAACCAACAGTAATCACACAAGTCTCGCCATTCAAATCAGAATAAACGTGGTCCCATTGTGAATCATCAAAAGTAACATATCCTAAAGATGTACTGATTACATCAATCCCAAGACTATCTAGATGTTCTGCTGCCGATACCCAGTTATATTCTTCTATAACATTTTCACTATTAACGTTTTCAGTTCTACACAGGAAATAAGAAGCCATAGGAGCTGTTCCCACATATTTATCAGGAACATTTGCGGCCATCAAACCGAGGCATGAAGTACCATGTGAAGATTCTGTATAAACCACACCATTTTTGTATACAAAGTCTTTCGCCCCTAAAAAACGATTTTCATTATACATACTTTGAAAAGCTTCATGCTGATCAACATAATCAAATCCAGCATCACAAATTCCTACCCACATACCCTGTCCTTGATATCCCAAATCATGCAATGCTACACCGTTAAGCTGTTCAATTTGCGGGAATGCATATCCGTAATATGAACGAACATCTGTTTTTTCCTCTGCTAGCTGTACAAATTCATCAGAAAAATAAGAATCCTTTTTCAACTGTTGTTTATATGGATCATCCTTCAAAACACGTGTCTTTTGTACAAAAGGCAAAGATTCTATAGCTTGAAGCACCGACGGACTACTTACTTCAACAGTAACACCGTTCAACCATTTTGAAGGATTCAGCAAAGTTGCACCAGTTTCAGCCACAGCTTGAAGATAAGACGCATTTACGGGAATATCGTATTGGTCAATAGCGATTCCATAATCCTGACGACGTTGAATTGCGCGTTCACTCAAAAATTCTTCTGGTTTATTAATAAAATAAGGTGTATTGTTTTTATCTGTAAACTGGACCCAATATTTATCTGGTGCCACCTGTGCTTTTACTGAAAAACAAAAACCTAAAACAACCAATAATGTGAATAACCTTTTCATATTTAATACATTTAATTTATTGCAAATTTATGAAAGTATTTTAAATATATCCGTTATTTTTTGCTAATTTTGCGCAAATTTTTTGAAATGAGAATAGACATTATTACAATATTTCCTGAAATGTTCGAAGGTCCTTTTACTGAGTCAATTATAAAGAGGGCTATACAGAAAAACATCGTTGAGATCAAGTTACATAATCTTAGAGATTACAGCAACGATAAACGTAAGCGCGTTGACGACTACGCATTCTCATCAGGTGCAGGAATGGTAATGATGATTGAACCTGTTGACAATTGTATCAGCAAATTAAAGGAAGAAAGAAATTACGACGAAGTTATATATATGAGTCCTGACGGCGAGCTGCTGACACAGCCACTCGCAAACCAAATGTCACTATACGAAAACATAATCATCTTATGCGGACATTATAAAGGCATCGATGAGAGAATCAGAGAACACCTCATCACCAAGGAAGTCTCGATTGGTAACTATGTTTTATCGGGCGGAGAACTCGGTGCAGCTGTCTTAACTGACAGCATTGTTTGTCTCTTTCCAGGCGTGTTGTGTGACGAAACCTCAGCTTTAAGCGACTCTTTTCAGAGCGGTTTAGTATCACCTCCCGTTTACACAAGGCCTCGCGAATACAAAGGCTGGGAAGTCCCAGAAGTACTTCTATCTGGCAACGATATGATTATCAACGAATGGAAATTAAAACAGGCGATAGAAAGAACCAAAGAAAGACGCCCAGAAATGTATGAAAATTTGAAAAAAAATAATTAACAATTCGTGTAATTTGTATCTAAAAAATTTCTATATTTGCACACTTTTTCGAAAAGAGGAATAAAGAACAAAAAAAATTATATCAGAAATGAAAAACGCGTTAATTCAATTTGTTGAAGATC
>JAZLEF010000158.1:0-24388 GCA_045615125.1 Bacteroidales bacterium | reverse complement strand
AGTCTGGACGCTTGTTGTGTGCATCTTGGTAACGCTTTCTGCACCGAGGATGTTGTCGTTCATGACTACGAGGACGCCTTTGCCTTTTGACTCAGGAGCGGCTGCTGTTACAACGGCGTTGTAGAGGTTACGAGGACCGTCGGCGCTGATAGCTGTTGAAGGACGCATAGCACCTACCATCACCACTGGCTTGTCGCTGTTGACAGTGAGGTTCAAGAAGTAAGCTGTCTCTTCCATAGTGTCGGTACCGTGAGTGATGACGATGCCGTCAACATTAGGGTCTTGTAATAATTCATTGATTCTTTTTGCCAATACGAGCCATACCTCGTCGCCCATATCTTGTGTGCCGATACGTACCACCTGTTCACCTTCGCAGTTAGCGATGTCTTGTAATTCTGGAACAGCTTCGAGCAATGTTGCGATAGCCATCTGACCAGCGGTGTAGTTTGTTGATGTTGAAGAACCACCAGTGCCAGCAATAGTGCCACCTGTTGCAAGAATACGAATGTTAGGTTTTTGAGCAAAAGCCATGGTTGCAGTAACTAACAAGGCAACCATCATAAGAGTTAATCTTCTCAATGTCTTCATATAAATGTGATTTTAAATATTAATAATTCTAATGTTAATTTTGTTCAAATATTTAATGACTAAAGTTCTTTTATCTTATCTTTTGTCTTTTGCCTTTAGTCATTAGCCATTAAAATAGGTAATTAAATCCGATATAAACTTTCAAATTGTCGCCGTCTCTTGCGTCGAGGGCTTTAGCTGCTTCGGCTGAGACGATGAAGTTTTTGTTCATGATGAGTTTCAGACCGCAACCGGCAGAAGTGTGGATACCTTCTTTATCGCCGCTGTAGATAAGGTTTTTATCATCGCCAGGGAATTGCAAATTCGTCCAACAATCGTATTCCTCTTGTATTTTACCCCAAGCAGCTTCTTGTTCTGCGAGGCGATAACTTTGTGTCACCATACCTGCGTCGAAGAATGGGTTAAGAGCTACGTTCCAGTTTTGGTTGATGAATTGGAAGCCAGCGACTTTCCAGCGGAGTTCTGCGTTAAGCCAAGCGTAACCAGCACCGATGACTCTGTTTCTGTTGATGCCACGTACTGAGTTAGCACCACCCATAGCGTCGGTTGACATTTTTTTATAGAACAACATGTTTGAGTTAAACATTGCGTAATAAGGAATATCACCAGCAATTACGTTTTGAGTGACAAGACGATAAGCAAATGTAAGATTTTCCGTTACGATAGGAATATATTGTTGCCATACAGCGTTGAAAGTAGCGTGGCTGTAACCGTCGCCGTCGATGAAGTCTGGAGCAGCTGTTACTGTTGCTTCAAAATATGCGCCTTTGGTTGGGTCGCTGTCGTGGTTTTTGGAATCGTAGATGAAAGCGAGTTTCAATTGTGTTACATTGCCGCCGTCAGCCTCATTTTCTCTGATGAGACCGCTTTCGCGATATAGTTCATATAATGTTATTTGTTCATCATAAAAATATTCTTCATTGTGAATATTGATTCTTCCCATTTTATAGTTGAAATAACTGAGACCTACGCCATAGTAGAAATGCTCTCCGAAACCGAATTTATTACGTAAGCTAGAGTTGAATCTGAATTGCTTACGGTCCATTCTATTGAATACGCTGTTGAAATTAGGATCGAAATTCTCAGTCAAAACCTGTTGTCCGTCAGCCATTGACTGCTTTAACACATATAAATCGTCAAAATAAGGAGAAGCGAAACCGTTGAAGCCATAGAACTCGAAACGTTTGTCGGTGAAATAACCAGCGTCGACGAAGAGGCGGGAATTAGGAATGAGATTGTAATAATCGCCGTAGAAACGTAAGTTGAGAGATCCTTTGGTGTAGGCTGACACTTCGAGGTTCATCTTATAATCGAATTTTGGATAACGAGAGCCATCGCCGTAGTTGAAGATGTCGACACATGCTCCATATTGAAAACCGAGGTCAGAGTTGAAACCCACTACAGGAAGCGGACCGAAATTCCAGCCTTTCTTGATAAGTTCACCTTTCTCGTTATAGATTTTTTCCTTCTTGTTCTTACTAGCGTTTTGAACAGTATCCTGAGCTTGTAAGCTAAATGTCATCAATAAAATAGACAACAATGAAAGTAAATGTTTTCTCATATTTCTTTTTTTTAAATTGATTTAAAAACTTATTAAAATTACACGAAAAATTTATATCTTTGTTCTGTCGAGCAAAGTTAAAAAATATTTGATATGAAAGAAACAAATAATGAGCAAAACAGTGTAATTTTTCAGATAGAAGAGATATTAGTCAAGATGTCTAATCAAATCAGCTTCTTGATTAGAAACAAGAAATTAATGAATCAGCTTGACGTTGATTTATTGATGGAAAACACCCGTAAGTTGTACGACACTTTATGCTCTGTTAAATGCAATATGGACGTCGACTCTATTCCTATGGAGATAGAACGAGGAGTTGAGGGACTTGAGGGACTTGAGGAAGTTGAGGGACTTGAGGAAGTTGAGGAAGTTGAGGAAGGTATAGAGGATAACGTTGAAAATAACATTGAAGATAACATTGAGGTAGAAACTGAAGATGATATTGAAGATAACATTGAGGTAGAAGCTGAAAATGACATTGAAAATAACGTTGAGGATGATATTGAAGATAATTTTGAAGAAGACTCAGAAGATGAGGTTGAAGATTTAGAAGAAAACCTTGAAGAAGTGAATGAAGAAGAAGTTGAAGAAAAAGTTGAAGAAACATTAATTTTCGATTTCGAACTCGATTCTGAGGAGGAAGAAGAGGAACAAGAAGAGGAACAAGAACAAGAACAAGAACAAGAACAAGAAGAGGAACAAGAAGAGGAAAAGATGGATGAAAACCTTCCGTCTCCGACTCCGACTCCAACATCCGACTCCGACTCCGACTCCGGCATCAGAGCTTATAAAAAAGTCTATACCGTTGACACTGTCACTCTCGGCGACAAGTTAGAATCTACCGAAGACAACAGCCTCGCAGCACGTTTGCAAAGAAAACCTGTAGCAGATTTAGCGACAGCAATAGGCATCAACGACAAGTTCTTATTGTTAAACGAACTTTTCGGAGGCAGCATGGAGAAATACAACAAATCCATCAGAGCCTTGAACAGCTTCTCCACATTGTTGGGTGCCAAGACATATATGAGCGAGCTTCAGATAGAATTCCAATGGGACTGCGAATCCGATGCTTATAACAAACTTAATAACTTAGTTGAAAGAAGATTTATGTAAAATGAAACTATATTTAGTACCAACACCTATAGGCAATTTGGAAGACATCACGATGAGAGCTTTGCGCGTCTTGCGTGAAGAAGTCGATGTCATCTTAGCGGAAGACACACGCACCAGCGGTAATTTACTAAGACATTATAACATAAGCAAACCGATGTCGGCTTTTCATATCAACAACGAACACAAGGTGGTGAGAAGTTTTGCCGAGCGCATCTTGGCAGGTGAGAAAATGGCATTGGTGACCGACGCTGGCACACCTGCCATCTCCGACCCGGGTTTCCTCCTTGTCCGCGAGTGCCTACGACTCGGCGTCGAGGTGGAATGTCTCCCAGGCGCTACTGCCTTCGTCCCTGCCCTCGTCAACTCCGGCCTATCCGCCGACCACTTCATATTCGAAGGATTCCTTCCTCATAAAAAAGGCAGACAGACCAAACTCAACGAGATAGCCAATAACAACTACACAACAATATTATACGAATCTCCATTCCGCCTCGTCAAGACTTTACAACAGCTCATCGAGGTGTGCGGACCAGAACGTCGTGTATCGGTGGCTCGCGAACTGACCAAGATATACGAAGAGAACGCTAGAGGAACACTGGCCGAAATAGCCGACTACTTCAGCAAAAAAGAAGTGAAAGGCGAGATAGTGATAGTACTTGAAGGAAAAATGGAAAATTAAAACTGAAAATTAATAAACCATAAACACTATATAAACTATGAGAATAAAAACATTATTAATAGCATTGATGTTTCTTTGTGTGACAAACATTTTTGCCGCACCTTTCCAAAACGTAGAGAAAGTTTTGACACAGCCTGATGGAACAAAATTGTATTGCTTCGCTTCAGGCGACGAATTCTACAGCCGTCTCCATGACGCTGAAGGTTACACAATAGTTCAGGCAGAAAACGGTTACTTCGTGTATGCTGCCGCCGACAGCAAAGGTGCTATCACCGCAACATCGCACATAGCCGGTAAAGCCGACCCTAAGTCATTGGGACTTAAACCTAACATCATGATTTCACAAGAGGAATATCAGAAAAGAAGAAAGATGATGGAAGTGCCTGAAGTAAAAAACGCCAAAGACCTTAACCATGGCGTATATAACAACTTGGTCATCTTCATCAAATTCAAAGGTGATGGCGAGTTCAAGACTACACAGACAGAAATCGACTCTATGTTCAACTATGACGGTTATTACGACATTTCTATGAATAACTATTTCAAGAAAGCAACATATAACCAATTGTCGATGCAGTCATACTGCTATCCTATAGCTGATGGCGACAGAGTACTCGCTTATGAAGATATTTATCCAAGAAATTATTATCAGCCATATAACCCTACAACAAACCCTGACGGTTATACCGATCAGGCAGAACGTGAGTTCCCTCTCTTGAAAAGAGCAGTGGAATTTGTCGCAGACCAGGTTCCAGCTGATTTGAATATCGACCGCGACAATGATGGTTATATCGACAACGTGATTTTTGTGGTAAAAGGTAACGTTGGCGACTGGAGCGATTTGCTCTGGCCTCACATGTGGTCGATGTATGGAGAAGATGCTTATATCAATGGAAAGAAAGTGGGTACATTTAACTTCCAACTTGAAACATCTACATATTTCTCAGTATCGACATTATGTCACGAGATGTCACACTCGTTGGGCTTCCCCGATTTGTATCACTATTATGGCGGAACAAATCTCTCTCCAGCTGGTCCATGGGATTTGATGTGCGGAAATGCTCATCCTCCTCAACACTCAGGAACTTACATGAAATATAAATACGGAACATGGATTGAAGAGATTCCTGAAATAGGTTATGGAACTTACACTCTCGAAGCTAACTCCTGGGAAGGCGGAAGAAGAAACTGCTATAGGATTCCTTCAACACATCCGGATCAATACTATCTCGTAGAATATAGAAACAAAGCAAATATGTTCGAGAAAGGACTTCCTTCAGGTGGTCTTCTGATTTATAGAATCGACACTCGTTTCCATGGCTGCGCTGATTATAATGGCAGCGACAAACTCGATGAGGTCTATATCTTCCGTCCTGGCGGATCTTATAACAAAGACGGCGCCATCAACAGTGCTGCTTTCAGCAAAGAACTCAACAGAGTGAATTTCAACTGGGATACCGACCCATATCCATTCCTGAACAAAAACACCTTAGACCTGGAATTCAACATCTGCAACATATCAGAAATGGGCAACCAAATAACATTCACATATTGCCCTCTTGGATATGAGACATCACCTCAAAATCTTGAAGTGAATGTAAATCATAACGACAAAGTAGTTGAATTGGAATGGGACATCGTGGAGACAGCTGACTCTTATAACATTTACCGCGACGATGTAATGCTTACTAACGTAACAGAAAACCACTTCATCGACGAATACGACAACTTCGACTTAGGTTATCATCAATATTATGTGACAGCTGTATGTGGCTCCGAAGAATCATATCATTCTGACAAACAATATGTCATCACCGGCGGCTATACAGAATACCTCATCAAATTGCAAAGCTCAGGCAACTATGGATGGCAAGGCGGCGAGATTAAAGCTAGCTTCAACAACGGAATGGAAGACATATTCATCACTATGTATTCCAACGATGAAACCGATAAAAGAATAATAGTGCCAGAAGGCGTAAAAATGACATTGTCATGGTTAGAAGGCTGGGACGACACTGAATGTTCTTTCATCGTCAAAAACGCTGGCGAAGTGATATACACTTCTTCCGACTTACAAGAAGGCATATTGCTAGAGACTACAGCAAACAACGACAGAGTCTGTGTAACTCCTGAAAACCTTAGCGCAAAAATCAATGGCGACAATGCTGAATTGTCATGGAAGGTTAAAGTTGAAACCGACAATTTCGCGGTGTTACGCAACGGCGAGCTGATAGCAGAAAACGTGACATCATGCCATTATGTAGACAGCGAAATCCCAACATCTGGCGTTTATAGATATGTCGTCAAAAGCATGAGCGACGGCTGCGTTTCTTTACCTTCAGAACCTTACGACCTCATCGTGATGAAAAAAGTTTACGACTCATTACAAGCACAAGCATCATTGACAGACGAAGGTGTCGTATTAGAATGGACTGAGCCATCATCCAAGGGCTTATTCAAATATGACAATGGCGAATATGTCAAAAACATAGGCTCTAACACATATAACTGGGGTATCAAAATATCAGCCGATGACATGACAAAATATGAAGACTCTAATTTGTCATATTTAGAAATGTATGATGTCTGCGAAGCACGATACACCTTTAAGATATATAATGGAGAAGACATCAAAGACAACACTATGATTTTTGAAGGAGTATTTGAGACCAGCAACACCAATGAATACGTGAGATTCGATTTGAATGAGCTTCCTTTTGATGCGAGTCTCGATTTATGGATTACAGCCAAGTCGACAGGAGCATCGTCAGAACCTATTCCTTGTTGTGACCATGTCGGTATCGAGAATGGCAGCTTGATTAAAGCAGGCGGCAAATGGGTCTCTGCATTAAATTATAATATGCCTTACACATGGATGCTCAGAGCTTATACATCTAACAACACCAACGACAATGTAACATATAACATATACAAAAACGATGAGTTGTTAGCATCAAATCTGAACACATTAACATATACCGACGACAATGCCGAAGGTGAGATCTGTTATAAGGTTGAAGCTCTTAACAACGACATCACTATCACTCAATCAAACGAGACATGCGTTGAGATAGAAGCCGAAGATGAATTCGTCAACAAGATTTTCCCTAATCCTGTACACGATTATCTTACCTTAAATATAAAAGACCTCGTCAATGTTAAAATATACAGCATAACAGGTACAATGCTACTTAATAAAGACGCCAACAACAAATCGTTAAGCATTGATATGAGAGGATTTGCCAGTGGTGTTTACATCATTTCGATAACTACAAAAGACGAGATTCAAACGGAGAAAATAACGAAGTATTAATCAAAAAAAGAGTTGCCCGAATAAATTGAGCAACTCTTTTTTATATCAGAACTTTATAAGGTCCTTGCTCTTTTTTCTTAACTTCTTATTAAAACACCATTTAACATCAGAAATCCATTTTCTTAAGAACTCGCCAAAATCGACGAAGAAAATGTATGCATCATAAAACAGGATACATACCAACAGTGCTTGAGACCATGGAAGATAGATAAATGAGAAGATAATGCACAACAACATCATAATCGGATGTAATATTGTCTCGACAGCGAAGCTGACCGTATTACTCCAAGCCTTGTCTTTGAAGCTCTTCTTCAATATCATAGTGACAAGCCAAATCGGCAATGTCACCACAGCAGAAAAGAGATAAGGAACAAAAGCCAATATCGTCACTAATGTTTTCCATAAAGCGGTATGACATGGTTTTTCATTAGTCACAGAGGTGACAGAGATACCTTTTTTCTTACGTTTTTTAATAAAGTTATTGACTTTCTCGAAAAGTTTCTCAGCTTTTTCTGGTTCTCTCTCTTTGAACTCGAGTATTTCTTTTATCGTTTTTTGATTACGTTCCAGACGTTCTTCCAAGCTGCCTTCCAATCCAGATTTTATCTTTGTAAGTTCCCAAATAGCGTCATAATCTTTTTCGCTATCTGGAATATATGAAATCTTTGACGCAAGACGTTCTGCCAACATATCACGCAGACCGTTCATAATAACAGCATCATTTTCATCTTTATGCTGATTCACGAACTCAGTCACGTTGATAGGCTCACCGAAGCTGATGAGAGCTGTTGAACGATAACGGAAATAATCGCCATATTCTATACCTGTTGGAACTATATAAACAGGTTTCTCATGACCGAACTGACGGTTTGCTTCGAGGGCGATATGGAAGATACCTTTGCTTAGCTGACGCAAAGAGTGCTTGGTACGGTGAGCAGCTTCCGGATAAAGGAACAGCTTCACATTATCACGAACCACATCGGCTGCCTTGTCAATAATTTCAGAGTTGTTATCCTTCACGCTCTTGAAGCCATCGCGGATTCTGTATATCGGGAGGATACGGCAGAAATGCATCAACTTAGCTATGAAAGGTTTTTTGAAAATATCGCCTCTCGCAATGAATACTTTCTTCTCTCTATTCATAGAAAGAAGCACGAGCGCGTCCATCAAAGTGTTAGTGTGATTAGCACCGAAGATACAAGCAGCGTCTTGTGGGATGTTTTCTTGTCCCACTACTTTATAACAACGAAATGCCTTTTTCAGATGATAATCGATAAATGGTCTTAAAAAAGAATATAATTTGTTGTCATCTTGAATTTTAGCCATAATCTTTAAATTTTACATTCAAGCTACAAATTTAAAAAATCATTCGATAAATGAAAATATTTTTTAATATGATTGTATAATTTGTTTCTATTATATAAATATATTTGCACATCAATATTTCTTATCATGTCAAAAATAATTAATAAGATCTTAAACTACTTAATAATCATTGCCATCTTATTTTTTTTAGGCAGAAGTTTCTATAACAATTATGTCGAGAAGCAGAGTCTAATGCATCCTAAATACGAGTTTGTCATGTCACTCGACGATGCGAAGATTCGTTTCCCTGAAGCCGACAGCATAACACAAAACAGTATTTCTTCTTATCTCATCTATAAAAACGGACTCATAATAGGCAGTGCTATCAACAGCTCACCGTATAGCGACAATATCTTCGGATATAACGGCATCACGCCTCTCACCATTTATATCGACAACAACGACAGAATCCTCGAAGTGGAAGTATGTCCCAACAAAGAGTCGCGAGTTTTTTTGAACAAGGTACTAACGAGCGGTTATATGGAATCGTGGAACGGACTCAGCACCAAAGAAGCTCTTAACCATGAAGTCGACGCTGTGAGCGGATGCACCTACACATCCACGGCAATAAAACAGTCTCTTCAAGTATCAATGCAGCATCTCACATCTCAAAAAGCCAAGCTAAACTCTTGGGACATAGAACTGCTTATCAAACAACTATGCGTACTCCTCATAACAATATTAGCTCTGATATGTTTCTTCAATCCTAAGAAGACAAAGAAATTACGCATCATTACATTATTACTTTCAATATTGATATTAGGTTTCTGGACCAACTCGCTCCTCTCATTTGCCATGTTCTACAACTGGATAACCAACGGCGTTTCTTTGACAATGCAATTTGTTATAATCTTAATTACCGTTATATCAATAATTCTTCCTATATTCACGAAGAAATCTTTCTATTGCCAATATCTATGTCCTTTCGGTGCTGTTCAGGAATTTATTGGCATGATTCCAACCAAGAAAATCACTGTTTCAGCTAAGGTGTACAGATTTTTCTCTGTTTTAAGAAAGATAATATTGCTTGCCTTTTTATTTGTGTTAGCATCAGGATTTGCCTTCGACCTCACTGCCGTCGAGCCTTTCAGCATATTCAGCTATCAGACAATACTCTTTGAAGTAGCCTTGTTGACAGCTATCATCGTTATCTCTTCTATCTTCATAAAAAAACCTTGGTGCAATTATCTATGCCCAACAGGAACAGTTTTAAAATTGGGAATGAGGAAGTGAGACGGATTTTGGAGACGGAGACGGAAATAAAAGAGGCTGAAGTTTTTATTCTTCAGCCTCTTTTTTTATGTCAATTATTCAAATTAAATCTTACAGATTAGCTTTGAAATATTCTGTAATCTTTGTGATAAGGTGTGCACGGTCTGGGCCATATACGTTGTGGTCGTGACCTGGATATACGAAATAATCTAATTGTTTTCCATTTTCGATGCAGTTTTGAACAAACACCAATGAGTGTTGCCAGAGAACTACAGGGTCTGTTGTGCAGTGGATAATCATCAGCTTGCCTTCGAGTTTGTCGGCTTTGTTTTCCAAACTTGTCAATTCATAACCTTCTGGATTTTCTTCTGGTGTATGCATATAACGTTCGCCATACATCACTTCATAATACTTCCAATCCATGACAGGACCGCCAGCTGTTGAAACCTTGACATCTTCTGGATAGTTTATCTTCATATTTGTACTCATGAAACCGCCGTAGCTCCATCCATCTGTACCGATACGGTCAGCATCTACGAAAGGAAGTGATTTAAGATAGTCGATACCGACTTTCTGGTCGCGCATTTCTGCTTGTCCGCATTGACGGTGGATTACTTGTTCGAAAGCCTCACCGCGGTCTGCAGAGCCTCTGTTATCCAAAGTAAACACAACGAAACCTTCTTGTGAGAGATAATGTAAGAAGATGCCTGCGCCTGCTGTCCATTCGTCTGTAATCAACTGAGCATGAGGTCCGCCATAAACATAGATAATAACAGGATATTTCTTGTTAGGATCGAAGTTGTAAGGCTTGATAAGACGTGTGTAAAGAGTCTGTCCGTCTTCTGCTTCCAAAGTACCGAGTTCTATTGTTCCTATATTATATTCTTTCAAAGGATCTTCTGCTTCATGCAAACGTGAAACCATTTTACCGTTAACATCCATAAGGTCAACGTTTCTTGCAACATCTGTGCTTGAATATGAATCCAAGAAATATTTTCCTGAAGCACTTGGAGCTACAGAGTGAGTACCATGTTGTTGAGTAACCTTTACTTTCTTACCAGTCTTGATGTTATGTTTGTAATAATGACGTTCCAAAGGACTTACCTCTGTTGAAGTGTAATAAATGTTGTCTCCTTTTTTATCGAAGCCTTCGAAAGCTGTGACAACGAAATCGCCTTTTGTGATTTGTTTAGCTTCTTTTGTCTTTGTGTTATGTTTCCAGACATGATAGAAACCGTCACGTTGTGCGAGCCATAAGAACTCATTGTTATTGTTTGGCAAGAAATGAGCTGGACCAACAGGCTCAACGTATTGTTCGTCTTTGTCTTCAAATACTGTCTGTAAATATTCGCCGTTCAATGCGCTATATTCATTGAATTGAAGATGATTTTGACCACGATTCAAAACGCCGATGTAAATCATTTCGTTGTTAGGATTCCATGTTATTGATGTGAGATATTGGTCGGCAGGACCTTCTGTCTTAACGACGAGCTGTTCGCCATTTTCTGTGTTGTAGATATTCAATGTCACTTCGTGGCTTGTCATTCCTGCCATAGGATATTTGATAGGTGTAGCTTCTGCAACGCGTGTTGTGATGTCAACCAATGGATAGTCAGAAACCATGCTCTCATCCATGTTGTAATATGCGAGTTTGCTTCCGTCAGGAGACCAGAAGATTCCGCCTTCAATAGCGAATTCGTTACGGTGAACAGACTGGCCAGCAACTACGTTCTCTGCATTGTCTGTGACTTGAACTTGTTTGTCGCCATCAGCATAATACAAGTTATTGTCGATGGTATAAGCCACTTTCAAAGAAGGTGTTGTTACTGTATAATTTTCAGCATGTGAAGGTATTGAAGTAACTTTCTTTATTTTTTTAGCCTTAACATCCAAGAGATTAAGATTGATGTTATTGGTATTTTTATCGAAGCTGTAATAATAAGCCTTTTCAGCGTCGAGCCATGTGAGGTTAGGAAGACGTTTGATACTATCCATACCGGCGTTGTTCAAGTAAGAATTAACCTGATCTAATGACAACATTACGCTCGCGCTCTTTGCGCCAACCTCCTGCACCATGAGGTCGTTTCCTTCTGTATAAATATATTTATCAGTACCTGTCAACCATTTGACATTCTTACCTACTGGATAAATACTACGATTTTGAAAAGCAGCATCGCTAGGGGTAAGCATTTTCTTTTCTTGTGCAAATACAGAACCTACTGTAACACAAATTAAAGCAAATAATAAAAATGTTTTTCTCATGACTTTATAATTTAATTGTTAATGTCGTTTTAGTATTAATTGTCAATTGAATTATGCACAGCATCAGCAAATTCCTGAAGTCTGTCATTACTTTTTTCCAAGGCGTTGCCAACCACAACGATGTCGGCTCCTGCAGCTGCTGCCGCTGCCGCTTTTTCCGGAGTATTGATGCCGCCACCAACGATAAGAGGCACTTCGATAGTCTTTTTAACCTTATAAATCATCGATGGAGAAATTGGATTGACAGCACCAGAACCGGCGTCCATGTATATGACTTTCAAGCCCAACATCTCGCCTGCGAGAGCCGTACACATAGCAATGTCGTCTTTGTCGTATGGTATAGGCGTGGTGTTGCTCATATATGAAACCGATGTCGGCTTGCCTCCGTCAATCAGCATATAACCTGTTGAGATAATCTCATTTCCATATAATTTAAGATATGGAGCCGAGATGACATGACGACCAATCAGCATTTCCGCATTACGACCAGAGATAAGCGAGAGCAACAGAAATCCGTCGCACCACTTGCTAATCTGTAATGAATTACCAGGGAATATCAAGACTGGAATATCGCAATGTTTCTTAATCAATTTTATACAATTATCCAGACTGTCGGTAGTGAGAAGACTTCCTCCAACAAAGAAAAAATCGACATTGGCATTCACCGATTTCTCTACTATTTCAACAATCTGTTCGTCAGTTGGTTTATCAGGATCTATCAAGACTGCAAACTTCTTTTTTGAAGTATCTGATAATCTATTATATACACTCATACATATATCTATTAGAATAGTCTACGAAAATAAGATTTTTTTCTTTATTAAATGCATTAAGAATTATTTTAATTTTGCATTATGGCAGGCATTTATATTCATATACCTTTCTGCAAAAGCAAATGCGCTTATTGTAACTTTTTTTCTTTAGCTTCTGAAAACAAAATATCTGATTACGTAGAAGCTCTAAAAAAAGAGATTGTCGCACGTAAACATTATCTCGGCGAGGAAACAGTAAAGACTATATACTTCGGAGGCGGGACACCATCTCTACTTTCCGTCAAGAATATTGAAGAGATAATAAATATTCTTAATAAAAATTATGAAATCGTTTCCAATCCTGAGGTAACTCTTGAGATAAACCCCGACACCATCGACAGAGACAAGATGTCGGCATTAAAGCAATTAGGAATCAACAGAATGAGCGTCGGTATTCAGAGCTTCGACGATGACGATTTAAAATACCTCGGACGTCGTCACGACTCTAGACATGCCATGAAAGTCTTGGAAGATCTTAAGCACACCGATTTCGATAAAATCACCCTCGATTTGATTTACGGAATGCCGACTCTGACAGAAGATAAATGGAACAAAAACCTCGATATTTTCTTCTCCACTGGATTCACTCATCTCTCGGCATACGCCTTGACAGTAGAACCTAAAACCATCTTAGGACAACGCATAGACAAAGGTGATTTGCAATCCGTTAGCGAAGAAGATACAATACGTCATTATGAAATTTTAGTCGAGAGAACAAAAGAAAACGGCTTCGAACATTACGAGATTTCCAACTTCGCCAAAGAAGGATGCCGTTCGCAACACAACAGCATTTATTGGAGAGATGAGAAGTATCTCGGACTCGGTCCTTCCGCCCATTCCTACGACGGAAACTCACGCCAATGGAACATCTCAAATCTCACAAAATACATACAACTTATCGGAAATTCCGAAGATTATTTCGAGAAAGAAACACTCAGTATCGACGATAAATTCAACGAATATGTGATGACAAGTTTACGCACCTCATGGGGCTGCAATGTCGGGAAAATGGAGACGGATTATGGAGACAGATATGCTGTTCATTTCTTAAAAAACGTTAAGAAACACCTTGATTCGGGAATAATGTTAATAAAAGATAATAATTACATCCTCACTGATGAAGGCATGCTTTTCGCCGACGGAATAGCTGCTGATTTATTTTTATAAAGATGTAATACCTTGTATATTTTTTCTTAACTTTACAGCCGAGAAAAAGTTTTTTAACATTAAACTTAAACTATTAGTTATGAGCAAATTTCGTAAGTTTATAACCATTTTCCTTTTGGTTATCGGCATTATTATAGCCGCCTTTGAATTTTATAGAACAATAGTTTATGCAGTTAACGCAACGACAAACGGACTCTATTCCGGTTATTTATGGATGGGCGTTGGCTTTGTAGTATATCTCATTTTCCACAGATTCCTCTTCAGAAAAAACATCGACATCATGCAGACCATGTCACACGAGGGTGCTCACATGCTCATCGGAGCTCTCTTCCTCAGAAGAAAGATTTATCAATTCAATGCCAAATCATCCGACTCTCTTACTTACGGCGACAACACTCTCGGATTCGTCAGCAGCTCACGAAGCAGCAACAGAATCAACATACTATCAACATTAGCTCCTTATATGCTGCCTTATCTTACCTTCCTGCTACTTCTCTTCCGTCTCATGATTAAAAACGAATGTCTCCCAATAATAGACGTCGTGATAGGATTCTCTCTCATGTTCTATATCCTATGCTGGAAAAAAGACACACGCCGCGACCAAAGCGACATCCGTCTTTGCGGAGTGTTCCTCTCCTATCTTTATATCATAACATTCTTACTCTTCAATATATCATTGATAATCTATTCAGTAAGCGGTGGAATATCTGAGCCATTAAACATCATCGAAGCTATCAAACATTATTTCATTCAGACTTGGAACGACATTATGATGCTCGTGGATTTAATTTAGTTTTAAAAAAATATTAACACAAATAAATAACAAAATGAAAATTAAAAACTTAGTAATGATTTTGACTTTAGGTGCAGCTACAATGAGCTGTGCTAATTCTGCAAAAGAAGAAACAAAAACTAATTACGCCGACCTTACAAAGCAATATGCTAAGGTTCAGTTGACTTCAGACATTACTCATTTGTCAGACAATGAAAAACAAATGTTGAACTATCTCTATGAAATCGGTAATATCATGGACGATATCTTCTGGACACAACAATTCGGAGGCGACAAAGAAGCTTTCTTGAATTCTATCGAAGATAAAGACGCTCGTCTCTTCGCAGAAATCAACTATGGTCCATGGAACCACTTCGACAACCTCGCTTCTTTCCTTCCTGAATACGGCGCAATGCCAGCAGGCGCAGGTTTCTATCCAGCTGACATGACAAAAGAAGAATTCGAAGCATGGGACAATCCTGACAAAACAAGTCTCTACACTTTGGTAAGACGCGACGAAAACGGCAAACTCCAAACAGTTTGGTTCCATGACGCTTACGCTGAACAAATCCAAAAAGCAGCTGACTTATTGATGAAATCAGCTGATTTGGCTGGCGACAAAGAATTCGCTGATTATTTGCGTCTCAGAGCAAAGGCTTTATTGACAGACGAATATTTTGAAAGCGACATGGCATGGATGGACGTTCGCAACAACAACGTTGACTTCGTTGTCGGTCCAATCGAAAATTATGTTGACGCTCTCTATGGCTACAAAGCAGCTCACGAAGCTTTCATCTTAATCAAAGACCAAGCATGGAGCAAACAACTCGCTCGTTACGCTGAACTTCTTCCATTGTTACAAACACAACTTCCTGTAGCAGAAGAATACAAACAAGAAAAACCAGGTGCTGACGCTGACCTCGCTGTTTATGACGCTGTTTTCTACGGCGGCGACTGTAACATGGCTGGCAAGACTATCGCTATCAACTTGCCTAACGACGAACAAGTTCAACTTCAAAAAGGAACTCGTAAGTTACAACTCAAAAACGCTATGAAAGCTAAGTTCGACAACATCCTCGCTCCTATCTCTGACGTCCTCATGACTCCAGAAGCACGCAAAAACGTCAAATTCGAAGCATTCTTCGCTAACGTCATGTTCCACGAAGTTGCTCACGGCATGGGCATCAAAAACACCCTCGACGGTCAAGGCACAGTTCGTCACGCTCTTAAAGAACAATATTCAGGTATCGAAGAAGCAAAAGCCGACATCTTAGGTCTTTACTTAGTTACAAAACTCGCTGAAATGGGTGAATATACAAATTCAACATTGGAAGAAAACTACACCACATTCATGGCTGGTATCTTCCGTTCAGTTCGTTTCGGTGCATCAAGCGCACACGGTAAAGCAAATATGTTAACTTTCAACTTCTTGGAAAAAGAAAACGCTTTCACACGTAACGAAGAAGGCTTATACGCAATCAACTTTGAAGAAATGAAAGCTGCTGTTGCTAAACTCGGCGGTGAAATCCTCAAAGCTCAAGGCGACGGCAACTATGAATTCGTAAAAGAATGGATCGCTACTGAAGGCGTTATCAAACCAACATTACAAGCTGACCTCGACAAAGTCAACGGAATGGGAATCCCAACAGACATCTATTACGAAATGTCACCAGAACTCTTGATTGACAACAGCAAAAAATAAATAACACTGTAGAGACGTATCAATTACACCATAAAAACAAACAATATGTAATTGCTGCGTCTCTCAACATAATGAACAATTAACAATTTAAATTAATATCAAAAAATGAACAAAACTTTCTTATTAGTAGCCCTCGCTATTTTCTCATTAGTGGGCAAAGTACACGCTGACGAAGGAATGTGGCTTCCTATGTTCGTCGAACGTTTGAATTATGTTGACATGGAAAAGATGGGTCTTCAACTCACACCAGAAGAACTCTACAGCATCAACAACAGCAGCTTAAAAGACGCTATCGTAGGTTTATCAGAAGGCGCAACACCACGCGGTTTCTTCTGCACAGGTGAAATCGTTTCAGGCAAAGGCCTCATGTTCACAAACCACCACTGCGGTTACAACTCAATCCAAAAACTCAGCACCGTTGAACACGACTATTTAACAGACGGTTTCTGGGCAAAAGACTTCAGCGAAGAACTTCCTGCAGAAGGCATCTCAGCTTCTTTCTTAGTACGCATGGAAGACGTAACAGCTGAAATCTTCGGCGTTTTGAACGACACAATGTCATGGGCAGAACGTAACGAAGCTATCGCTGCTAAAGCTAAAGAATTAGAAACAGCAGCTTCAGAAAATGGAAAATACAATCCAATCATCAAAGGTTTCTTCGAAGGCAACGAATATTATATGTTCGTATATCAAGTATATACAGACGTTCGTCTCGTTGGTACACCTCCTTCATCAATCGGTAAGTTCGGCGGCGACACCGACAACTGGATGTGGCCACGTCACACTGGCGACTTCTCAATCTTCCGCGTTTATGCCGGTGCTGATGGTCAACCTGCTGCTTACTCTCCAGAAAACAAACCTTTAAATCCTAAACATCATCTTCCAGTTAGCTTAGACGGCGTTCAACAAGATGACTTCACAATGATTTGGGGCTTCCCTGGAACAACAGAACGTTACATGACATCATTCGGTATCGACTATAATGTTGAATCATTCTACCCAACAATCCACGACATCTTCAAACTCCAAACAGATGTTATGGACGAATTCATGCAAAAAGACGCTTCTGTCAACATCATGTACGCTGACGACAAAGCTGGTCTCGCTAACACATGGAAAAACTTCGAAGGCCAAATGTTGATGCTCCGCAAAAACAAAGTAGCTGAAAGAAAAGCTGAACTCGAAGCTCAATTCACAGAATGGGTCAACGCCAACCCAGCACGCGTTGAAGAATACGGCAACGTTTTGAACACATTAGCAGAAAACTATGCATTAGCAGAAGAATTCACACCTTCTATCTATTATCCTAACTTCGTTACACAAACAGGCGCAATCGCTATCGCAGCAGAATTCGCTCAATACGTAGCAGCAGCTCAAGGTAAAGATAAAGAAGCTATCGCAGCAGCTGAAGAAAATCTCAAAGCTATCGACGCTGACGCTTATTTCGCAGAAACATACAAAGCATTAGAAGACAAGACTTTGGTTGAAATGTTAAAATTATATTACAACACTTTCAGCTCTGAAGCAAATCCTAACTTCTTCAACTTAGTTGAAAAGAAATATAAAGGTGACGTTGTTGCTTTAGCTAACGACATCTTGGAAAACTCAATCTTCGCATCTGCTGAATCAATCAAGGCTTTCATCGAAAAACCTAATGCTAAGAAAGTTGAAAAAGACCCAGCTTACATCGTATTGAACACAATGTACGCTCACATGATGGGCAGCCTCGCTCCTTACCGTGTAGCAATGCAAGTTATCGACGAAAACAATCACTTATTCGTTAAAGGTTTACGCGAATTCTACGCTGAAACACAACCAGAAAAGAGCCTCTACCCAGATGCTAACTCATCATTACGTATGAGCTACGGTTCAGTTCAAGATTACCAACCAGCTGACGCTATCCACTATAACTATGTATGTACAGCTAACGGTATCCTCGAAAAATACGTTCCAGGTGACTACGAATTCGACGTTCCACAAAGACTCCTCGACCTCATCGAAGCTAAAGACTTCGGTCAATATGCTGACGAAAACGGTGAATTAATCGTTTGCTTCCTTTCAACAAACGACATCACTGGCGGTAACTCAGGTAGCCCAATCATGAACGCTAAGGGCGAACTCATCGGCCTCGCATTCGACGGCAACTGGGAAGCTATGAGCGGCGACATCAACTTCGAACCAACATTACAACGTACAATCAATGTTGACGCTCGTTACGTATTGTTCGTAATCGACAAATTCGCTGGCGCAACAAACCTCATCGACGAATTAACAATCGTCAAGAGCGAACCTCAAACAGAAGTAGTTGAAGAAGTTGTTGCTGAATAATTGAAATAAATTGCCAAATGTAGAGACGTCACCCGTGACGTCTTGAATAATGGAAAATATGAAAGAGACGTATCAAAATGATGCGTCTCTTTTTTATCATACAATAATTAATTGGTCTCATTTTTGATACTTTTTAACAAAAAAATCTATCAGATATGAAGACCAATTTTTTATTGATATTATTGTCGTTATCTCTCTCATGTAATCTCAACGCTCAATCTTATAACGACTTATGGAAAGATGTTAATAAAAATTTAGAAAACCGACTTCCTGAATCAGCGGAAGCCTTCCTTAATAAGATTGAACAGAAAGCAATAAACGAAAACAACCAGAAAGAACTTCTTAAATCTTACTTATATCGTTTTAAGATTTTTAATCAAAAAGACGAGAATCCGATAAAGACCTCGATACAGTTCGCTGAAGAAAATATCGGCAGACTCCAAGAACCAGAAAAATCGATTTTTAACCTTGCAACAGCTTCTCTTTACGAGAATTACCTTAATGATAATTTCTTTAAAATAGACAGAATACAGACAAATGTCAACAGCAATGAGTTGGACATTGAATTCTGGGATAAAGCGACTTTTGAAAATGTCATCGAATCGTATCTTAATAAATCTTTAGAAAATGCAGAGTCATTGAAGAAAACTTCTGCGAAATCGTATCAGGAAATACTTTCCATCAATGATTATAATGATGAAAAAATAGATTATATATACGAGCCTACTCTTTATGACTACGTCTCGCATTCCGTTATAAATTATTATAAATCATACGACAACATTAAAGAAAAAACATTAACTATTTATCAAGAACTTATCAATTTCGACAAGGAGAATAATTATACTGACGCCGCAATATATAATGAGATTCATAAATTAAAATATGAATATGAAACCAATGACGATTATGAATCTTATATAAATTCCTTAATAAAAATTAAGAACGAAAATCTCGACAATCCTCTCGTTACATCCGTGATGGCATTACAAGCAGAAGCGATTTACGATATACAACAGTCAATGGGCAACGGACAACAGACATTGGATGATGTGCTTGAGATTTGCGATGAAGCAATAAAATTATTTCCAAACAGCATCGGCGCGAAACAATGTAATTCAATACGTTCTGAGATTTTAGAGAAAGAATTGTCCATCTCGATGCAGAATGTTAATGTGCCAAACAAAGCGATTCCATTAGCTCTTACATATAGAAATATCACAAATCCTCATTATCGTATTTACAAAGTATATCAAAAAGAGTTGGAAGAACTTAAAGGCGATAGCGATGTGGAAATTGTCATGAGTCTGCTCGAAAAAAATTATATAATTGAAAATCATATCGATATTCCTGAAGAGAAAGATTATAAAGAACATTCGTCACTCATCGCTTTGCCCGAATTGGAATCTGGATATTATTTCATATTATTTTCAAAAGATGATGTTTTCAACGCTAAAAATTATCCTGCGGTACATGCTTTTCAAGTCAGCGATTTAAGTTATGTAGTGACAAACCACAACGGCAATTCTGTTATACAAGTCCTTGATAGAGAAAACGGCAACCCGATTAAAGATGTTATGGTTGAAGCCTATGATAGTAAATATGATTATAAAGAAATGACATATATTAACAATCATGTTTTCAGCAAGATAACTGATAAAAACGGTAGAATATCTATTCCTAACGACATCAATAAATCTATAAATATTAATCTGTATTACAAAAACGACACCTTGCTTTCTGAATCATATTCGATATTCCATTTTCCTCAAAAAAATGAAGACGAAAAAATGATAGAAAAGACATCCTTCTTTACCGACAGATTGATTTATCGTCCAGGGCAAACTGTTTTCTTTAAAGGCATTATGACAAATGAAAATTCAAAAAAGAAAGAACTGCTCTTAGGTAAGGAGACGGAAGTCAGTTTTATAGACAGCAATAGGGAAGTGATTGAAACAAAGACTTATGTAACCAATGAATTTGGCTCTTTCGACGGAAGTTTTGTGATTCCTGATAATTTGTCTAACGGAAATTTTAGAATCAAGAACAAAAGTGGTTACATATATATTAAAATTGAAGAATACAAACGTCCTACTTTTGAAATAACGTTTAATTCACTAAATAAGTCATTCAAACTCAACGATAAAATAAATCTTACCGGTTCAGTAAAAGCATACGCCGGATTCGGACTCGATAACATCAATTATGATTATACTGTCGTAAGACGCGCTTATTTTCCTTATCGTTTCTGGTGGAGAGACAATTATAATAGTTATGAAAAACAAATCGCATACGGAGATGGAACAACAGATTCCAATGGCGATTTTAACATTGATTTCGAGCTACTTGCGGATGATGATTTAAAAAATAAACTTCCTGTATTTGAATATATTATCACAGTAAACGCCACCAACGCACAAGGCGAAACCCAGACCAAGACTTACACCATAAACGCATCAGAAAATGATTTGATTCTCGATTTCGACAACGAATCCTCAAATATTGCTTATGATAATTTAGAATCAATAACGTTTTCCGTTAAAAATATTGAAAACATTCCAGTAAAGGCTAAAGTCATAAGAAAGATTTATCAGCTGAACAACAACAATCGTTTTATTGATAATGAATACAACTTCGACCGTAAGCTTTTATCCGATAATGAGTTAAAAGAATTATTCCCACATTTCGACTATTATTCATCCAACAGTCAACAGTCAAATATAAATGGCAATTTGATATATGAAGATGAGATTTTAGTCGATGGCAAGGCGAAGGTTTTTCCTGATGTTAAAAAACTTATAAAAGAAGGCAGATTTTATGTTGAGATAATTTCATTTGAAAACGAGAATGAGAAAATCACAAAAGAAATTAACATAATAGATTTTAATAGCAAAAAGATACCATATAAAGAAATGTGTTTGTCATATACTGACAAGAATACGGCAAAAATAGGTGACAATGTTAATTTTTATTTAGGAAGTTCTGTCAATGATGTCAGTGTTTATGTCAATGTTTTGCATAATGATAAAGTTCGCTATTCTAAATGTGTAAAATTAAATGACGAGATTTTGAAGTTCCCTTATAAAATTAAAAAGGAAGACAGAGGCAGAATCACATTTGAAGCGTATTTTGTTAAATATAACACTATCAATGTTGTAAGGCAAAATGTTTCTGTTCCTTACGACAATCTTGATTTGGATATAAAATTAGATGTGGAAAGAGACGAATTACAGCCAGGAGCCAATGAGAAATGGAGTCTTACCATAAAGGATTATAAAGACAAAGGCGTTTTAGCCAATCTGATGGTTGGTATGTATGATGCCTCATTAGACGTTTTCGCCAAAAACAAATGGAGTTTAAACAACAAGCCTTATATTAGATATTTGCCAAACAATCCTTTGGTTGATTATGGTTTCTCACACTTTTACACTTACGCCAGAAAAGAAAGTTTCCCACAATATAATTCATTAGATTTCAATATTTTGTCTAATTATACCTTGGTGGGAAACAATTATGACGGCAGAATGTATTCGTTTAGAAATATGAGTTTTTCCAATGATAATGTCAGGGCTGGAGGCTCGTTGACAAAAAGTTCTAATGTTACATTTGTCGGTGAGATAGATATAGTTGAAGAGGATACAGACTTAGTAGAACACGAGGATCAAGATGTTACATCTTCATTAAGAGAAAACTTCAACGAGACGGCGTTCTTCTATCCTAACTTAATTACTAACGAAGATGGAAGTCTGACGTTTTCTTTCACCATGCCCGACGCCTTGACTCGCTGGAACTTGATGATGCTCGCTTATACCAAAGACTTGAAAGTCGGGACTTTGAACAAGACTTTCACCACATCGAAACCTCTTATGATTATGAGTGATATGCCTCGCTTCGTTTATGAAAACGACACTCTCTGGGTAGTGGCGAATGTCATCAAGACAACGGACAACGGTCAACAGTCAACAGATGATTGGCAAAAGACAAAAGATAAAAGGCAAAAGTCGTTTGCTAAGTTAGAGATTTTCGATGCGTTGACGATGAAACCTCTTGATTTGATTCTCTCTGAACAGGAAATCGCCATCGATGAGATTGCTGCTGGAAAAAGTGAATCTGTAAGATGGAAGGTGGCATTTGGAAATCGAATCAATACCAATTTGTTGGCGATGCGTTTCAGCGTTTCGTCAGAGAATTTCTCCGATGCTGAGCAGCACCTTCTTCCTATTTTAAGCGATGAGGTCTTCATGACAGAGACATATCCTTTGATAGTAAGAGAAAATTCTGAAAAGACATTCGACTTCGATTTCCAAAATGAGAACGAAAGAAACTATGGATTGACACTGAATATCTGCGCAAATCCTGTATGGTATGCGATACAGTCGTTGCCTTATTTATCTCAAGAGACAGGACAATATGCCGAAGCCGCATTTAACATTTTCTATGCTAACAGTCTCGCCTCATATATCACGAATAACATTCCTAACTTATTGGATTATATCAAGAAATGGGAATTAGAGACAGCTGACGCATTGATGTCGGCACTTCAGAAAGACGAGAATCTGAAAGCCATCATGTTACAAGAGACACCTTGGGTGATGGAAGCAGAATCGGAAACAGAACAAAAAGCGATGCTCGCCAACTTATTTGACCTTAACACATTACGCAATAAAACCGATGAGACCTTAAAACTCATCAAAGAGAAACAAAGCGTCAACGGCGGATGGTCGTGGTTCCCTAATATGCCTGAAAGCACGTTTATCACTCAATATATATTAGGCGGTTTCGGTCGTCTTTATAAGATGGACGTAATAAATTCCTTGACACCAAGTCAGCAGGAATATTCCGACATCATCACCAAAAACGCCATCGAATATTTATGCAAAGGCATAATAAAAGATTATGACTTATACAAAGATTATAAGAACATCTCTCACTCAAATATCAATGAATTATATGCATTGAGTTTCTTCGACTTCAATGAAGACTTAAAATATAAGAATGCCAAAGATTTCTTCATCAAACAATTGAAAGAAAACTGGCACGACTTCAATTTTGGCACACAAGCAAAAATCGCCTTGATATTATATCGTAATGGCGACAAAAACAACGCTCAGCTGATAATGAAATCACTGAAAGAAAGAGCTAAAAAGAACGAAATTCTCGGAATGTATTGGAGTTCTAAAGTCAGCGAACATGTTGTTATTATGGAAGCATTCAAGGAAATAAATCCTGATGAGGAACTTCTCAACGACATGAAGGTATGGTTATTAAATAACAAACGTACCAATATGTGGGGAAATGCACAAACTACTGTCGATGCGGTTTATGCTTTGGTTTGGGATAAGACTACAGGACCACAAGACTACAAGACCACAAGTGTGGAGGTGATGAGACATGGCAATACAGGATTAGTCATTGATATTAAAAACGATAATAATTCTTCTGATTTTATGAATCAGTATTTTTGGAATTCTGAAGAGATGAAGGATTTTAAAGATTTCAAAGTCAATAACGAGA
>JAZLEF010000157.1:0-10358 GCA_045615125.1 Bacteroidales bacterium | reverse complement strand
TACGTATCTTTGCACCATCAAACAACAACGCGGAAATAGCTCAGTTGGTAGAGCACGACCTTGCCAAGGTCGGGGTCGCGAGTTCGAGTCTCGTTTTCCGCTCTAAGTCCCGACAGAAATCGGGATTTTTTGTAAAGGATAGAATAAGTGCCTGAGTGGCGGAATAGGTAGACGCGCCGGACTTAAAATCCTGTGCCCATTTCGGGCGTGCCGGTTCGATTCCGGCCTCAGGTACAAAATCTAAAACTTTACACCGACAAACAAGAATGCGGAAATAGCTCAGTTGGTAGAGCACGACCTTGCCAAGGTCGGGGTCGCGAGTTCGAGTCTCGTTTTCCGCTCCAAGTCCCGATACAAAATCGGGACTTTTTTTGTTTATCCTCACCTTGTCCAAAAATCACACTTTACTCAATAGTTTTTTAATCTCATTAAGTTTCATAAGAGCCTCCACTGGAGTAAGCGTATCTATATTAATATTTAAAATATCTTCTTTAATCTGTAACAACAAAGGATCGTCGAGTTGTATGAAGCTGAGCTGCACATTATCGTTGCAGTTTTTTGTTTCCTTCACCGCATTATTAAGATTCTCATGCGAATGAGATTTCTCTAACATCGAGAGCAAGTTGTCAGCTCTGTCGATGACCTTACGCGGCATACCAGCCATCGCTGCAACGTGAATACCGAAGCTGTGCGCACTACCACCTTTCTTCAGCTTCCTCAAGAAGATAACCTTATCATTCATCTCCTTCACGCTTACGTGATAGTTCTTTATCCTCTTGAAAGAATTCTCCATCTCGATGAGCTCGTGATAGTGTGTCGCAAACAAGACCTTCGCCTTGCATTGAGGATGTTCGTGCAGATATTCCGTTATCGCCCATGCAATGCTGATACCGTCGTATGTACTTGTTCCTCTACCTATTTCATCAAGAAGAACCAAACTACGATTTGATATATTGTTCAAGATACTTGCCGTCTCATTCATCTCTACCATAAAAGTAGACTCACCTGAAGAAATATTATCGCTCGCTCCTACCCTAGTGAAAATCTTATCAACCATACCAATGCGGGCAGATGACGCTGGAACAAAACATCCAATCTGAGCAAGCAATACTATCAAAGCAGTCTGTCGCAACAGAGCCGATTTACCCGACATATTAGGTCCGGTGATGATTATAATCTGTTGTTTTTCTCTATCTAAATAAACGTCATTGGAAATATATTGTTCTCCCACTGGCATCATCTGTTCGATGACAGGATGACGGCCCTCCTTGATATCGATGACATACGACTCATCGATTTCCGGTTTCACATAATTATTCTTTATCGCGATAGCAGCAAAGCTAAGCAGACAGTCTATCTTAGCCACGAGAGATGCATTGAGCTGTATTGGAGCAACGAACTCACCGCAAGCATTTATCAACTCAAAATAAATACGCTCTTCAATAGCCTGAATCTTCTCATCAGCACCGAGAATCTTCTGTTCATATTCCTTAAGTTCTTCCGTGATATAACGTTCCGCATTAGCCAGAGTCTGCTTGCGTATCCATTCTGCAGGCACTTTGTCCTTATGAAGATTCGTGACTTCCAGATAATAACCGAACACATTGTTATAACCTATCTTCAATGACGAGATACCTGTTGCAGCCACCTCTCTCTTTTGTATGTCGATGAGATAATCTTTTCCAGAACGAGATAGTTTACGGAGTGCGTCAAGTTCTTCGTCAACGCCGTCATTGATAAAATGTCCTTTAGAGATAAGAGCAGGAGCATCTGGGTTGATAACATTTTTTATCCTTTGTCGGATGCTGTCGCATGTATTAAGTTGTTCAGCATATAATTTCAAAGCGTCATTTTCACTCTCTGCACAAAAACCTTTTATCTGTTCTATTTGATCGAGAGCTCTAGCAACTTGCAGTATCTCGCGTGGATTAGCACGTAGCAGCGACACTTTGGAGATAAGACGTTCCAAGTCACCAACTTGACGTATCAAATCTTGGAAAGCTGATATCGAGTCAGTGTTTTTAACGAAATAATCCACCACTTCATAACGTGCCATTATCTGTTCCTTGTTTTTCAGTGGAAGCGAGAGCCATCGACGCATGAGACGACTACCCATTGGAGAAGAAGTCCTGTCGATGACATCTATCAATGTCTTGGCATTAGCGTTTGTTGAATGAAGCAGTTCGAGGTTTCTTATCGTAAATTTATCGAGCCATACAAACTGTCCCTGGTCGATGCGCGACAAGGAGCTTATATAAGAAATCTTGTCGTGCTGGGTCTCGTGCAGATAATGAATTGCAGCACCGGCTGCTATTATACCTTTAGGAAAATCGCTGACACCAAAGCCTTTGAGTGAGTTGGTATTGAAATGACGAGTCAAAATATCGTTAGCATAATCGTCGGTAAATACCCAGTCATCGAAGACTGTCAGATAATATTTATCGCTAAAGTTTTCCACGAACGACTTACGTTTATTACGTTGACAGAGCACTTCAGAAGGGTTGAAACTCTGAAGCAGCTTATCGATATATTCATTATTACCCTGAGTGAGATAAAACTCTCCTGTCGACACGTCGAGGAATGCGACGCCCGATTCTTTATCTTCTATATGAATTGATGCTAGGAAGTTGTTCTCTTTCTGCACGAGCACGTTATCGTCGTAGGTGACGCCAGGTGTTACGAGTTCCGTTATACCTCGTTTCACAATCTTCTTAGTCATCTTAGGATCTTCCAGCTGCTCGCAAACCGCCACTTTTTGTCCAGCTTTGACAAGTTTAGGAAGATATGTATCGAGAGCATGATGAGGAAAACCCGCGAGCTCCGTTGCTGTAGCCGCCGACTTACCTCTTTTGGTCAAGACGATACCGAGAATCTCCGAAGTCTTTATGGCATCATCTCCGAAAGTCTCATAAAAGTCACCCACTCTGAACAGCAGCAAAGCCTCTGGATATTTAGCTTTGAAAGAATAATATTGTTTCATCAAAGGGGTTTCAAGTTCTTGATTTTCTTTTTCTGTCTTTGCCATAAAGTCTTCTGTTATATTTATTTTCTTTAATGTACAAAGATAAATATTTTTATTGTCGTTTCGTTTTTGATAAAACATTATTTTTGCCGTAAAATAAAATAACGATGCGTAAGTTAACAATGCCCGAGTTGAACAGATTAAGTTTATCTGAATATCAACAAGTTGAAAAAATAGATGTTATCATTGTATTAGACAATGTCCGTTCATTGAGCAATATAGGCTCATTTTTCCGCACTGCCGACGCTTTCAGAATAGGCGAGATTTTCCTCTGCGGAATAACAGCCTGCCCTCCGCATCGCGAGATTCACAAGACAGCATTAGGTGCAGAAGAAAGTGTAAAATGGCGTTATTTTGAAACAACAGAAGACGCATGTAAATATCTGAAAGAAGCCAATTACACCATCAACGCTGTTGAACAAATTGAAGGCAGTATAATGTTAAACGACTTCTCTCACAAAGAGAGAAGTGCTTATATCTTCGGCAATGAGGTAGACGGCGTTGATGATGACATTTTACAATATTGCGACAATGCCATAGAAATTCCGCAAGAAGGCACGAAGCACTCACTCAACGTCTCCATCAGCGGCGGAATATTGATGTATGAAATATTCAACTCTCTCTGGAAAAAATAAGATAACACATTGAACCAAGACCTTTCATCTTTGTTTTTTCTCAAACATAAAAAACAACACAAGATGAAAAAGATTAGTTCATTATTAAAGACAATCATGGTAGTCATTATGATTATGACACCTATGATTTTTCATGCTAAAAATCATGACATCAAAAGCATGGCGAAGCATATCGACAAAGTCTATATAGCCGCTTCGCCTGAAATTTTGGAAAACAAAGGCGACATGGTCACAGTGACCATGGAAATCGAGTTCCCTCCAAGATATTTCAACAAGAAAACCGTCATGAACATAACTCCGATTTTGATTTATGAAGAAGGAGAGACAGAGCTGCCTTCTTTGAACTTCATCGGTGAAAAAGTCATCGGCGATGGCATCGTAGTCGACAAACGAGAAGGCGGTTCCTTTTCGTATACCGTCACAATACCTTACGACGACGACATGTACAACTCATTATTAATAGTCGAACCTATAGTCTATAAATTCAGAGAAAAGGTTCATCCACGACAACAAAGCATCAAAGACAATGAAGACTACGCTTTATGCAATGCATTCCTAATCGCCGAAGGCGTTATCAACACTGCACAAAACATCGACAAAAGCTCTCTTAAGACAGCGTACGTCAAAGCCGACAACACACAAAACATAGTGACTGACAATGGCGACATCTATTTCAATGTCAACTCTGACGTCATCAATTGGGCCGTGCCTTTAAACAAAGATGTAGAAAACAAAAGTGCAGTCTACGACTTGACATCTCACGTCATCAAAGGATGGAACATCAACAACATAGAAATCATAGGATGGGCATCACCAGAAGGACCTTTGAACTACAACAAAAGCCTCTCTAACAAAAGAGCCAAGATGACAGAAGAATTTCTTAAGAAAAGATTAGCCAACTTAGCTGCACAGAAAAACTCACACGTAAGCTATAAAAACATCAATGACATCACTTTCTCCACACAAGGCAAAGGCGCGGACTGGGACGGATTGATGAACGCAATAGAAAGATCTAACATAAAAGACAAACAAGATATCATCAACACATTGAAAAAACAATCGCCTGATGAGAGAGTAGCTCAATTAAACAAATATATAAAACAATATCCTGAATTTGAAAAAAGCATACTGCCTTCATTGCGACGTTGTATTGTAAGAGTAAGCACCATCGAACCTAACATGACCGACGAACAGATTACCAAGGCTTGTACATCAAACCCTAAGTCGTTGAGCTGCGACCAAATGATTTATGCTGCTTCCTTGGTAAAAGAACTCAAGAACAAAGAATTGATTTATATTACTGCCATCGAGACTTATCCTAACAATCCCGAACCATATTGTAATGCTGGTGCAATAGCGATAGAAAAAGGCAACATCAAACATGCAAAACATCTCCTTAATCAAGCAGTTGAGATGGATGATTTGTTAGCCGAAGCGTATAACAACTTAGGCATTGTCGCTATATTTGAAAACGATTACGAGGCTGCTTCAGAATTGTTTAAGCAAGCAAAGAGCTTAGGTTTAAACACAAACTACAACGAAGGTGTGGTTCATATAAAGAAAGGCAATTATGACAAAGCCATCAGACTAATGACAAGAGACAATCCAAGCTGTGATTATAATGTTGCATTGGCACAGACATTAGACAAAAGATACACCATAGCAGAAGAAACCGTCAAATGTTTGGAAGAAAATGGCAAGACATTATACCTGCAAGCCATCATAGCTGCGAGAACACAAGATATTGAAAAGAGTATCAAGCATCTCACAAAAGCCATAAAGAAAGACCACAAAATAAAAAACAAGGCAAAGAACGACATGGAATTTGCTTATTTACAAGACCATCCGGATTTCATCGCCTTAATTGAATAGTAAAAAAACACCAACATACAGCCGCTTTTGAAGCGGCTTTTTTTAATCAATTTTTTATTTAATTTTTACAAGTTTTTTGCAAAAAAAATTATATCTTTGCAGGTCAAACAACAACATCTTTTTTTAAAGAATACAATTAAAAATTAATACTTATGAAGAAATTTACAAAATTATTTCTAATGATTGTCATGATGATGTCACCATTGGCATTCTACGGACAAGACAATGCAAAATTCAATGATTACGTTTATGTTAACGGCGACCTCGGTTTAGGTTTATTGGGCGGCGATAACAGCTCATTAAAAGCAGGTCTCAACGGTCACCTCGGAATTGGCTACCAATTCGACAACATCTTAGGTGTTAAAGCTAACGTTGGTTTCGGCGGCTTAAACGGTGGCTACGAAGACGTAACACTCGACAAATCTAACTATTTCGAAGCTAACGTTAATTTAACAGTTAACTTCACAGACATCATCTTGGGCTACAACCCAGACAGAAAATTCAACGCTGTTCCTCACATCGGTATCGGTCAAGCTCACTACAGAGCAAGACTTACTGACGAAAACGGCAACGTAGTTAACGAATACGGCTACAGCAAAAGAGACGGCAGAAAAGTTGTTGCTACAGTCCCTATGGGTATCGAATTAAACTACGCTATCAACCCAAGTTTAAAAGTTTACTTAGACTATACAGCTAACCATGCTGATAGCGACCTCCTCGATGGTATCGCAAGAGGTACTAACAACGACTGGTACACAACTGTTAACCTCGGCGCAAGTTACAAATTAGGTAGCGAATTCAACATCTTCAAAAAAGATGGCATGTACTGCAACTACTGGTACTTAATGGCTGACGGTGGCGCATCAATGGTTTTCGGCGACAACAAATATGACTTCGCTGACGTAAAAGGCAACATGAACCTCGGTATCGGTTACAATTTCCATAACTTCTACAGAATATACGCTAAATTAGGTTACGGTATGTACACTGGTGAATACAAAAATTTATTCACTCTTGATTATGCTGACTACTACGAAGCTAACATCAACATCGCTGCTGACCTCGTAGGTTTCATCTTCGGTTATGACGAAGCTCGTCGTTATGGTGTTTACGCTCACATCGGTATCGGTCAAATGCAATACAGAGCAAGAGCTACATACGCTAACGGTCATAAAGCATACGTCGGATATCACTTCGACGCAGCTAACAACCAAAAAGGCAATGGTATCGCTGATAGAAAAGTCGCTTTGACAGTTCCTATGGGTCTCGAATTAAACTACATCGTTAATGAAAGAGTTGACATGTATGCTGACGTTACAACAAACTTCGCTGACAGCGACGTATTAGACGCATTCGCATCAGGTAACGCTAAAGATTGGCATTCTACAGTAAACGTTGGTTTACGTTATAAATTCAACAGATACTGCTACAATCCTAACGAAGTTGAAGCAGAAGAAAAAGACTGCTGCATCACTCCAGAAGACGTTAAGAAAGCTATAGAAGAAGCTCTTAAAGAACATGCTGCAAATCAACCTAAAGAAGTTGAAACAAAAACAGAGATAGTTGAAACACGCACTATCTACCACACAAACCACGCTAACATCGTTTTCCCTGTTAACGAATCAGAAAAACTCAAATCACAAACAAATATCGACGCTCTCAACAGAGCATCTCAAGAAGTACAAGATGGCTTCCAAGTAGAAGAAATCATCGTTGAAGGTTATTCTTCACCAGAAGGTGGCGACGACATCAACAACCGTCTCGCTGAAGAACGCGCTCAAGCAGCTGCTAACTTGGTACAAGAAGAACTTAACACACACTTAGATGCTTCTCAAGTTAAAATCCACTCAAACGGTGCTGACTGGGAAGGCCTCTACAATGCTATCTTAGGTTCAGACATCAACGACAAAAACCAAATCGTTGACGAACTTAAAGCATCTTCAAACAAAGAACAAACATTAAATAAATTGATGGGGCAATATCCTCAAATAGGAACTTTGTTACCACAATTACGTCGTGCTAATGTTACAATCACAACTGTTAAAGAATAACACATAATGTGATTCAACATAAAAAAAGGCTGCTCTCGGGCAGCCTTTTTACGTTTATCTCAATCTCACTCTTAGACGATCTTCACAGCGTGCAAGAAGCTCTCTGTTACTTTCTTTAAACAAAGGATGAATGAAGTCGGGGGCTATATCACATAAAGGCGTAAGCACAAAACGACGCTGATGTAATCTAGGATGTGGAACAATAAGCTCTTCATCGGCAATGACCAAATCGTCATAATATATCACATCCAAATCTATAGGACGCGACTCATAACCCACATGATTTTCAAGTCTGACTCTACCCAGCTCCGCCTCAATCTGCAGTAGCTCCTTCAAAAGATCATGTGGCTCAAGACTCGTCTCAACACCTATAGCCTGATTTAAAAACAGATTCTCCGTCTCAAAGCCCCAAGGCTCCGATTCATATAGCGACGACATCATAACGACAGAGCCACATCTCTCTTCAATCATATCAATAGCCGATTCAAAGATAGCCTCTCTGTCACCCAAATTAGAACCAAGAAGAATAAATGCAAAACCTTTCATATTTATTATGTTTTCAAAGACAAATTTAAGAAATATTTTGTATTTTTGGAGCAAAATAATTATTTAGGCAAACACTTCAAAGTTAAAAAAAATGAAATCATTCTTCAAGACATTTTTCGCTTCATTTCTCGGCTCAGCCGCATTATTGACAGTATTAGTAATATTATTAATTGTCAGCTTCGTCTCTTCATTAGCAAAATCATCAGAGACAAATGTCACGTTAAAACCAAAGACTGTCTTGTACATGAATCTTAACTACGACATACCAGAAAGAACTAACAAAAATGGTCTTGAAATGTATTTCAACGTTAACGATATCGATATGGCAGGCATGAACGACATCTTAAACAATATAGACGCCGCTGCCACCGACTCTAATATCGAAGGCATATTCTTAGATTTATCTATAATAAACACCTCAACCGCCAATATCGAAGAAATCAGAAACCGTCTCATAAGTTTTAAAGAATCAGGCAAATTCATAATCAGCTATGGTGAAACATACTCACAAAGTGCCTATTATCTCGCCAGCGTATCTGACAAGATTTATATGTTTCCTGACGGTGTTTTAGACATCCACGGCATGGCGTCTCAGGCTATGTTCTACAAACATCTCTTTGAAAAATTAGACATTGAGATGCAAATCATAAGACCAGCAAACAATAAGTTCAAGAGTGCAGTAGAACCTTATTTCCTCGATGAGATGAGCGACGCCAACCGCGAACAGACTAGCGTCTTGTTGAATTCTATCTGGGACAAAATATGCAACGACATCAGCATTGCAAGAAATATCAAAGTAGAAACAATAAATCAATTAGCCGACAATCTTACATTGATGTTCGACGCTCAAGCAGCTGTTGACAATGGTTTCATCGACGAGTTGATTTATAAAGACGAGCTTCTTGCAAAATTACATACATTGACAGGTACAGCAGACAACAAGAAGTTAAACATTATCAAGAACACACAATACGCCAAAGTAAGACCAGAATTATATGAAGGTGAAGATAAGATCGCTATCGTTTATGCATCAGGACAAATAATTGACGGAGAAGGCGACGAGTCAACAATAGGCTCAACCACCTTATCAGCAGCATTACGTCAGGCAAGAAACGACAAGAAAGTAAAAGCCATCGTCATGAGAGTCAACTCACCTGGTGGCAGTGCCGTGGCATCAGAGGTAATACGCCGCGAAGTTGAATTAGCTGCCAACGAAAAACCTGTCATCGTATCAATGGGCAATTACGCAGCTTCGGGAGGCTACTGGATCTCATCAAGCTCCGACTATATCTTCGCCGACCCTAACACACTCACAGGTTCGATAGGTGTTTTCGGAACAGTCCCTAACCTTGAAGGTTTCTTTAACGACAAATTAGGACTCACCTTCGACGAAGTTAAAACCAACAAAAACTCCGACTTCGGCTCATTGTCAAAGCCATTAACACCTTATCAGATGAATATGATGCAAAAACATGTCACCGATACTTACGACGACTTCATCACTTTGGTATCTACTGAAAGAGGTTTACGCAAGACATTCGTCGACAGCATCGGACAAGGTAGAGTATGGAGCGGAACCGACGCTATCGGAATTGGTCTTGTCGACGAACTCGGCGGAATAGACAAAGCCATTGCTTATGCAGCAACAAAAGCAGGCATCTCTTCTTATTCAATAAAAGAATATCCAAAACAAGAAGACGTATTAGAAAGTTTATTCAAGACCGAGACACAAGAATATTATACCAAGTCTATCATGAAACAAAACTTAGGCAAGGCTTATCAATATCTTGAAACTATAGAAAAAATAAATCAATCTGAAGGCGTCCAAGCCTTGATGCCATTCGTAATATACAATTGATAATATTACACTACGATGTTAAGATTTATTATAATAGGGCTAGTACAGAGTTTGTTTCTGACATTAGGACAAGTGTTCCTAAAACTGTCCATCAACAGGATGGATAGTATTGAGTTATCGTTCAATAATATAAACAACTTTGTAAGCCTTTCCCTTTTGACATCAGGTGTCAGCTTTATGGTAGCCGCAGGTCTATGGTTATATATGTTAAAATATTATGACTTCTCTTTGGCTTATCCAATAACAGGTATCAGCTATATCTTCGGTATGTTCGCGTCGGCTATGATATTAAACGAGAGCATACCGATGACACGATGGATTGGTGTCATATTTATAGTGGTAGGCGTTCTATTTATGATGAAACATTGAGAGAA